>JAUNUR010000061.1 GCA_030538085.1 Pseudomonadota bacterium
GCGTCTGCGCCTCGGCCAGCATGCGCCCCCAGCTGGGCTGGGGCGGCTGCGTGCCCAGGCCCAGGTAGGACAGCGCGGCCTCGGCCAGGATGGCGACGGCGAAGCGGATGGTGGCCTGCACGATCAGCACCGCCAGGATGTTGGGCAGGATGTGCTGCCAGGTGATGGCCCACGGACCCTTGCCCGACGCGCGCGCGGCCAGCACGTAGTCGCGGCTCCACACGGCGTTGGCGGCGGCGCGGGTGATGCGCGCGAAGGTCGGGATGTTGTAGATGCCGATGGCGATGATGGCGTTGACGATGCCCGGCCCGTACACGGCGGTGAGCATGATGGCCGACAGGATGGCCGGAAAGGCGAAGCCGAAGTCCGACACGCGCATGATGGCCTCTTCCACCCAGCCGCGCCGCGCCGAGGCCAGCAGGCCCAGCGCCGTGCCGATCACGAGGCCGATGCCGACGGCGATGACACCCACCAGGATCGACGCGCGCGCGCCCACCAGCAGCAGTGAGACGATGTCGCGCCCGAACGCATCGGTGCCCAGCCAGTGGCTGGCGCCGGGCGGCATCAGCTTGGCGTCCATGTCGACGTCGTACACGGAGTAGGGCGTCCACAGGTACGACAGCGCGGCGGCCAGCAACAGCAACAGCGAGAGCGCGCCACCGATCATGAAGCCGGGATGGCGCAGCGCGCGCTGCCAGAAGCCGGGCGCGGCGCGGGCGGGCGAGGCGGGCAGGATAGTGGTGTTCATGCAGGCCGCTGCGGATCGACGGGGCTGTTGGAGCGGGCTTGCCCGCGATGGCAGCGTTCGATAAAAGGATGCGCCGCATCGCGGGCAAGCCCGCTCCCACAAGTCGGAACAACCGATGGCCGCGGAGCAGGCCACACCAGCGAACGCCGTGGAGCGGGCTTGGCCCGGCCACTGGCGTTGTCCCCCCTCCCGCAGGAGAGGGGGGAAGGCGCGCAGCGACTCAGGGGGGTGTTCTTCATATCTCGCTGGCCTTCACGCGCGGATCAATCACGGCATACAGCACATCGACGATGAAATTCACGATGACCACCATGGCCGCCAGCAGCATCACGCAGTTGCGCACCACGATCACGTCGCGGTTGGCGATGCTCTGGAAGATCAGGCGGCCCAGGCCGGGCAGGTAGAACACGTTCTCCACCACGATGGTGCCCGCCAGCAGCTCGGCGAACTGCAGGCCCATCACGGTGATGACCGGGATCAGGGCGTTGCGCAGCACGTGGCCCCACAGCGTGGCGCGATGGGAGAGACCCTTGGCGCGCGCGGTGCGCACGAAGTCCTCGCGCAGTACCTCCAGCACGGCGGAACGGGTGAAGCGCGCCAGGATCGCCGCCTGCACCACGGCCAGCGCCACGGCGGGCAGGATGAGGGCCTGCAGGCCTTCCCACAGCCCGCGCCATACGCCGTCGTCGAAATACCAGCCGTCGAAGCCGCCGGCCGAGAACCACTGCAACTTCACCGAGAACAGCAGGATCAGCAGGATGGCGAACCAGAAGTTAGGGATGGCGATGCCGATCTGCGCCAGCGTCATCAGCCCCACGTCGCCCGCGCGGTTGTGGCGCGAGGCGGCGTACACGCCCACGGCCAGCGCGATCACGGTGGTCAGCAGCATAGCGAGAATGGCGAGCGGAATGGTCAGTTGCAGGCGCTCGGCGATCAGCTCGGACACCGGCGAGCCGTAGGTGTAGCTCAGGCCCATGTCGCCGCGCAGCAGCCCGACCATCCAGTCGAAGTAGCGTTGCAGCGCGGGCTGGTCCAGACCCAGCTCGGTGGCCTTGGCGGCCACGGCGGCGGGGTCGGCGTCGGGGCCCATCAGCACCTGTGCGGCGTTGCCCGGCAGCACCTCGAGCACGGCGAACACGATCACGCTGGTGGCCGCCAGCGTGGCGATCAGCGTGAGGATGCGTTTGAAGAGGAAGTAGCTCATGCGAGGCGCGATGGGTTGCGCGGCATTATCAACACATCAAGTGTCGTCTTTTGACCAGACTCAGCATCGCGTGGGCCGCGACGCCAGATAATTTTGAGTATTGTTCTCATTTGCTGGAGTCATGTCATGGCGCTGATGATCACCGACGAGTGCATCAACTGCGACGTTTGCGAACCCGAATGCCCCAACGAGGCTATCTCGATGGGCAAGGAAATCTACGTCATCGATCCCAACAAGTGCACCGAATGCGTCGGCCACTTCGACGAGCCGCAGTGCATGACGGTGTGCCCGGTGGAGTGCATTCCGGTCGATCCGAACCGCGTCGAAGACAAGGAAACACTGATGCGGAAATACCATCAGTTGCAGGCGGCCAAGATTTGATTGTTGGTTTTGCTGGTTTCCAGGTCCTATCCATGAAGTGCGGCTAGCTATTGAAAATGTAGCTAATCCGTGTCGTTGCTCGGTGGCTGATTTCAACTTCAGATCAAAGCTGCCCTATCTCGTCATTCCGGCGAAGGCCGGAATCCAGGCGGCGTGTGCGGGGAAACATGGATCCCGGCCTTCGCCGGGATGACGGTTATGGATGCCTTGAAGTGGAAATGGAATGAGGAGTGGCTGCCGGCTTCGGTGGCTTGGCGCGTGGTGGCTTGTCGGTGTGAATCTGCACCGTGGCGCGCTCCATCTCGCCCATCACCAGGTGCTCGAAGGCCTGCGCCGAGCGCGTGACGGCGGCTTCGATCTGCGTCAGTTCCTCGGCAGGCGGCTTGCGAAGTACCCAGCCCACCACTTCCGACTTGTCGCCCGGGTGGCCGATGCCGAGGCGCAGGCGCCAGTAGTCGCCCGTGCCCAGTTGGGCGTGGATGTCGCGCAGCCCGTTGTGGCCGGCGTGGCCGCCGCCTTTCTTCAGCTTGGCCTGGCCCGGCGCCAGATCGAGTTCGTCATGCGCCACCAGAATCTGCTCGGGCGCGATCTTGTAGAAACGCGCCAGCGCCGACACCGCCCGCCCGGAGAGGTTCATGAAAGTCTGCGGCTGCAGCAGCCACACGCTTTGCCCGCGCACGTTGGCGCGCGCCACCAGGCCGTGGTAGCCACGCTCGGGCGCCAGGCGGGCGTTGAGCTGCCGCGCGATCTGGTCAATCCACCAGAAACCGGCGTTGTGGCGCGTAGCCTCGTACTCGGGGCCGGGGTTGCCCAGGCCGACGAAGAGTTTGATCATGGGCGGGATTATCGGTGGCGTGACTGATTGGCCGTCGAGATGACAAATGACAAATGACTTCGCTGCGCTTCAATGACAAATGGCGCACTCGTCATTGTTTTGAATTTTGATAGCGGGTACCCCGCGTCAAACAATGGCTTCAAGAGAAAAGACCTTGAAATTTTTTGGTAGCGGGCGCAAGCAGCTATTTTTATTGAAGCAATGTGTCTTGCCAGGCAACAAAAAACCCGCTCGAAAGCGGGCTTCTTGTTGCAGCGAACAGGCTCAGGCCCGCATCACTTCTTGTCGCCTTCGGCGGCTGGCGCGGCATCGTCGCCAGCTTCGGCTTCCGGCTCTTCGGCGGCGGGCATCACCACCGCCACCAGCACCATGTCTTCCTCGCTGTGGCCGCGCAGCACGGCTTCCACGCCCTTGGGCAGGGTGATGTCCTTGAGCGTCAGGGTGGTGCCCTTTTCCAGCTTGGACAGGTCCACCGCGATGGCTTCCGGCAGGTCGCCGGGCAGGCAGTGCACTTCCAGTTCGGTCAGGATGTGATTGACCAGGCACTTGTCGATCTTGACGGCGTTGGATTCTTCTTCGCCGCTGTAGTGCAGGGGCACCTTGATGGTGATCTTTTCCTTGGCCGACACGCGCTGGAAGTCGATGTGCAGCACCTGCTGCTTGTACGGGTGGATTTGCAGGTCACGCAGCAGCACCTGGCTGATCTTGCCGGCCAGCTCCATCTCCAGCACGGACGAGTGGAAGGCTTCCTTCTTGATGGCATGCCACAGCGCGTTGTGATCGAGCTCGATCAGTTGCGGCTCAGCGCTGCCGCCGTAAACAATGCCGGGCACCTTGCCGGCATTGCGCAGACGGCGGCTCGCACCCGTTCCCTGCTTGCTGCGCTCGAAAGCGACGAATTTCATGATTGACTCCTTTGGGGCCGACCGCGACCAGTGCGACCCAGGTTGAAAAAGCCCGCTGGCCGGATTGCCGGCGGACTGTGCGTTCCGTCAGAACAGGTTTTCCTGCTCCTGGAACAAACTCATCACCGATTCGCCGCGCGCGATGCGGCCAATCGTCTGCGCGATCAGCGGCGCCACCGATACCTGGCGAATCTTTGGGCATTGCGCCGCCGCGTCGGACAGCGGAATGGTGTTGGTGACCACCACCTCGTCGAGCGCCGCGCCCTGGGCGATGCGCTCGATGGCCGGGCCGCTGAAGATGGGGTGCGTGCAGTACGCATACACCTTCTTGGCGCCGCGCTCCTTCAGCACCTCGGCGGCCTTCACCAGTGTGCCGGCGGTGTCGATCATGTCGTCCATGATCACGCAGTTGCGGCCCTCGATGTCGCCGATGACGTGCATCACCTCGCTCACGTTGGCCTTCGGCCGGCGCTTGTCGATGATGGCCAGGTCGCACCCCAGTTGTTTGGCCAGCGCGCGCGCGCGCACCACGCCACCGACGTCGGGGCTGACGACCAGCAGGTCGTCGTAGTTCTTCTGCCGCAGATCGCCCAGCAGCACCGGCGAGGCGTAGATGTTGTCGACCGGGATGTCGAAGAAGCCCTGGATCTGGTCGGCGTGCAGGTCCATCATGATCACGCTGGACACACCAACGGCCTGCAGCATGTTGGCCACCACCTTGGCGCTGATCGGCACGCGCGTGGAGCGCGGGCGGCGATCTTGCCGGGCGTAGCCGAAGTAGGGGATGACGGCGCTGATGCGTTCGGCCGACGAGCGCTTGAGCGCGTCGACCATGATCAGCAGCTCCATCAGGTTCTCGTTGGTGGGCGCGCAGGTGGACTGCACCACGAACACGTCGCGGGCGCGTACGTTCTGCTTGATCTCGACCGTGACCTCGCCGTCGGAAAAACGGCCCACGTCGGCGGCGCCCAGGGCGATGCCCAGTTGGCTGGCGATTTCAGCCGCCAGTGCCGGGTTGGCATTGCCGGTGAACACCAGAAAGTCAGGAGTGTGAGACGGCTGCATGCGCTTTCCGGCGTGTCACTGAAACGGTGCGGCTTCAAACCGGGCAGGTTGCGCCCGGCGAAAAAAAGTTTGGCAGGGGAGGAAGGATTCGAACCCTCGCATGCCGGAATCAAAATCCGGTGCCTTAACCGACTTGGCTACTCCCCTACACCGGTTGCTGGCCGTTACTGCATGACCAACCACCTTCAATCATCGTCTGGAGCCCAACCGCTGAGCGGATGAACCTCCAGATTGCTGCACAGACGCACTTGCCAGTCCGCTGGAGCCTGGGGCATGGCGGCCAGATCGGCCACCTGTGCCTGCGGCACCCTTGCGAAAACCGCGCTGCCCGAGCCGGTCATCCTGCCCTGAAGACCAAGCCGCGCAAGCCACTCAAGTCCTTCGGACACCTGCGGGCAAAGCCGCTGGGCAACCGGCTGCAGGTCGTTGCGGCCAAAGCCGTACGGGTCTGCAGCAAAGCCTGAAATTATAGCAGGCTCGGAATCGCGTTTCAGCTCGGGTGCACCAAAAATTGCGCTGGTTTCCAATCCTTGCGGCGGTTTCGCGACAAGAAACCGGGCTGGCGGCAGCGCCAGCGGGCGAATCTGCTCGCCGATGCCCTCGACCCACGCATGGCCGCCGTGGATGAAAAAGGGCACGTCGGCCCCCAGCGACAGGCCAATCCGTGCGAGTTGCGTCCGTGTCAACCGCAGGCTCCACAGCCGGTTGAGCGCCAGCAGCGTGCTGGCCGCGTCGGACGAGCCGCCGCCCATGCCGGCTTGCGCCGGAATGCGTTTGAAGATGCCGATGTGTGCGCCCTCGGCGCAGCCGGTGGCCTGTTGCAGCGCATGCGCGGCGCGGGTGACCAGATCGTCGGGTGGCAGCGGCGCACCCAGGTCCTGGCGCGAGATGGCGCCGCCAGGGCGCCGCTCGAAGTGCAGTGTGTCGCACCAGTCGATCAGCATGAAGGCCGATTGCAGCAGGTGATAGCCGTCGGCCCGCCGGCCGGTGATGTGCAGGAACAGGTTCAGCTTGGCCGGCGCGGGCACGTCGTACAGCGAGCGCATGGTCGAAGGACGGCGTCAGCGATCCAGCACGAGGCGCAGATCGGCGGTTGGCAGCGGCATCAGGCGCTGGGCCGACAGGAGGCCATCGGGCAGACGGCTCAGATCGGCCTGCCAGCCCGGCACCGACTGCGGCTGACCACGCAGCCAGCCGAACAGCGCGCGCACGGGCAGCGGTGTGCCCGCGACCTCGGCGGCCAGGGCGTCCAGTGATTCGTAGCGCCGCACCTGTTCGCCCTGACGCAGCAGCGCTTCGCCGGGCTGCCATTGCATGACGGCCAGGGTGCTGCCCAGGGGCGAGGTCAGGCTCAGCTCGCCAGCATCGGGATTGCCACTCAGGCTGAAGCCGGCCGAGAACGACTGCGGCGGCTCCGAGGCGACGGTCAGGCCCAGGCGGCCGCTCCATTGGGTGGCGTCGGCATCGAAGGTGGCTTGCGCCGCCTTCTCGGTGGCGCAGCCGGCCATCAAAGTGGCGGCGGCCAGCAGCCAGCCGAAGGCCGTGCGCCGTGCCATGGCGCCATCGCGCCAATCGCCGGCCATGGTCACAGGGACACCCCGAGCCGTTTCAGGGTTTTTTGCAGCGTCTCGTTGCCAGCGTCCTGGCGCAGCCCGTCGCGCCAGACGTGGCGGGCTTCTTCCTGTTCGCCCAGCACCCACAGCACTTCGCCCAGGTGGGCGGCGATCTCGGGGTCTGGGCGCTTCTTGTAGGCGGCTTCCAGGAGCTTGCGCGCTTCGGGCACATTGCCCATGCGAAAGTGCACCCAGCCCAGGCTGTCCTGGATGTAACTGTCGTCGGGCGCCAGTTGCACCGCCTTCTCGATCAGCTCCTTGGCTTCCGGTAGGCGAAGGTTGCGATCGGCCAGCGTGTAGCCCAGCGCGTTGTAGGCGTGCGCGGCATCGGGGTTCACCTCGATCAGGTGGCGCATCAGCCGTTCCATCTCGTCGATGCGGTCCAGGCGCTCGGCAACCATGGCGGCGTCGTACAGCAAGCCTTCGTCATCGGGGTCTTTTTGCAGCTCATCCGTCAGCAGTTGGTAGGCCTGCTCGGGTTGCTGGTGGTCGCGCAGCAATTGCGCCTCGGTCAACAGTTTCTGCCGCGCGTCCTCGGGGCCGCGCTCGGGCACGCGGCGGATGGCTTCGCGCGCCTCGTCGATGCGGCCCTGGCGTGCCAGGATTTGCGCGCGCCGGCTTTGCACGGTCAGTTGCTGGTCGGCAGAATCAACGCCAGCCAGCCAGCGCTCGGCCGCGGCATGGTCGCCACGGCGCTCGGCGATGCGCGCCAGCATCAGACGGGCCTGGTTGACGCCAGCGGCCTGCGCGGGGGAAGTGGCCATGCCCAGAAAGTGCTGGAGGTCGGCTTCGGCTTCCGTGTCCTTGCGCTCGTCGGCACGCAGCGCGCCGCGCACCAGCCATCCTTCGGCGTGATTCGGCATGCGTTTGACGAGCGCGTCAAGCTGGGCCTGGGCTTGCGTGGAGCGGCCCGCCTCGACCAGCGCCCGGGCGTAAGCGATCTGCACGTCGGGCGAGGCGTCGGCACGAGCGAGGTGGCGTTGAATCAGCGCCTCTGCCTTGGGCTCGCCACCGGCCATGAGCTGCAGCGCCAGCAGGGCAGGCCATTCCGATTGCTCGCCGGCGCCTTGCCCCAGCGTGGCGGCGGCCAGCGCACCGGCCTTGTCGCCATTCTGAAGACGCATGCGGCCAATCGTGGTCCAGGCCGATGGTGCCAGCGCGGCGGTATTCACCGCCTCGGACAGCGCGCGTTCGACGGTCTGCGCTGCATCGCTCTTGTCGGGCGCGCGCTGGTATAGCGACGGCAAGGCGGTGATGAAGGCCACCTTGTCATCGTCCGGCAGCGATGCCAGCACCGCGCGCAACGGCGATTCGGTCTCGGCGATGCGGCCCAGAACGATCAGCACCTGCAATTCGTAGCGGCTGGCATCGGCCGAAGATGGGTGTGACTGGCGCCAGGCGCGCGTGGCGTCCAGCGCCGCGGGGCCCGACCGGGCCTGGATGGCCATCTCGGTGGCGCGTTTGAACAGCGCTTCGTCCCCGGTGCGCCGTGCCGCGCTCAGCATGGTGCCGGTGCTGTTTTGTGCATCGCCCTGGCGAAAAAGAATTTCGCTGATCAGCAATTCATACATCAGGCGCGCGGTCAGGCGCGACTGCGCCGGCGCGGTCGCGGCGGGCGTGCTGGACGCCGCGGGCTGGGGTGGGGAGGGCGCCTGTGCCGGCGCGGCGGAGGCCGCGCTGATCAGTGCCAACGCCATGGCAAGGCGGTGGAATTGCTTCATGATGAACTCATAATAATCCATGCCATTGCGCCTTGTTCGCCCTGTTGACCATGCCTGAGCTGCCCGAAGTGGAGGTCACGCGGCGCAGTTTCGCCGACCTTATCCAGGGTGCGCGCGTGCTGGGCGCGATGATGGGCAAACCCCTGCGCTGGCCGCTTGGCCGCGCCACGGACACCCTGGCTGGACTGACGGTGCGGGACGTGGGGCGCCGGGGCAAGTATCTGCTGCTGTGGCTGGATGAGGGGGTGCTGCTGCTGCACCTGGGCATGTCTGGCAGTCTGCGCTTTCAACGCGACATGCCGCCACCGGGTCGGCACGATCATTTCGATCTGATCACCACGCAGGGCACGCTGCGGCTGCACGATCCGCGCCGTTTTGGCGCGGTGGTGTGGTCGGCGGGGGTGGACGCGGATCCGGCGCGCAAGCTGCTGGCATCGCTGGGCATGGAGCCTTTGGATGATGCGTTCAACCCGGATGTTTTTCACGCGGCGCTGCGCATGCGCCGGGCGCCCATCAAGCAGGTGCTGCTGGCTGGCGACGTGGTGGTGGGCGTGGGCAATATCTACGCGTCGGAAGCACTGTTCATGGCGGGCATTCGGCCCACCACGCGCGCCAACCGGCTCTCGCGCGTGCGCTCCGATCGGTTGCATGCGGCCGTGCGCCAGGTGCTGGCACGGGCCGTGGAGCGGGGCGGCTCGACGCTGAAAGACTTTTCCAGCGCGTCTGGCGAGCATGGGCACTTTCAACTGGAGGCAACTGTTTATGGGCGAGCGGGGCAGCCTTGTGTCCATTGCGCCACACCGCTGCGGCAGATTCGTCAAGCGCAGCGCTCGACCTTCTTTTGTCCCGTGTGCCAACGCGGTTGAGTGTGACTTGGGTCGCTTCATGCGGCCCTGGGAACGTTGGTTCACATGACGGGCGCGTCAAGCACAGTGTAATATGGAGCGAACTACAGGAGTGGTTTCAGTGGCGGTGGCAGGATTCAACGAGCAGTTTGACAAGCACGGCGCGTGGCGCCGCGAGATGGGCTTGCGCCTGAAAGTCCTGAGCGACTGGCTGAAAGAGCAGCAGCTTCTGGATGACGCGACCGACGAAAGCATGCAGCGGTTGGCTGAGCAGTTGCGCTCCGACAAGGTCATGGTGGCCTTTGTCGCCGAGTTCTCGCGCGGCAAGTCGGAGCTGATCAACGCCGTGTTCTTCGCCAGTTATGGCCGTCGCATCATGCCGGCCAGTGCCGGGCGCACCACGATGTGCCCGACGGAGCTGGGCTACGACGTCGACTTGCCGCCGTGCCTGCGCCTGCTGCCCATCGAAACCCGGCTGCAACCGCAGGCGCTGCTGGAATGGCGCATGGTGCCCGAGAAGTGGGCCCGGGTGGATCTGGACGTGAACGATCCGGTGCAACTGGCGGGCGCCATGGAGAAAGTGTCCGAAGTGCTGCACGTGAGCAAGGACGAGGCACGCGCACTGGGTTTCTGGCACGACGACCGTCCGGAGGACAACCCTCCCGTGGGCGCCGACGGCAAGGTCGAGGTGCCCCGCTGGCGCCACGCGCTGATCAACATGGCGCACCCCTTGCTCAAACAGGGCCTGGTGGTGCTTGACACGCCTGGCCTGAACGCCATTGGCGCCGAGCCTGAACTGACCGTCAACCTGATTCCGCAGGCGCAGGCGGTGGTGTTTATTCTGGGCGCCGACACGGGCGTGACCAAGTCCGACCTGACCATCTGGCGCCAGCATCTGGCGACGATGGAGGGCAGCGCGGGTACGCGCTTCGTGGTGTTGAACAAGATCGACACCATGTGGGACGAATTGAGCACGACCGCGCAGATCCAGGCGCAGATTGCCCGGCAGTGCGACGAGACCGCCCGCACGCTGGAGCTGGATGCGCAGCAGGTGCTGGCGCTGTCCGCCCAGAAGGGGCTGCTGGCCAAGGTGCGGGGCGACAGCGAGCTGCTGGTGGAAAGCCGCTTGCCCAACTTCGAGCAGTTGCTGGGCCAGCAAGTGCTGGGCGCCCGCCAGGCCATGCTGGAAAGCGCCATCCGTTCTCACCTGAACCGGGTGCAGACCGAGGCGGGCCGAACCATTGGCATGCGCCGCCGCGAGCTGTCCGAACAGATGCTGGAGTTGCGGGGCTTGCGGGGCAAGAACCACACCGTCATCCGCCAGATGCGGCTGCGCGTGGAGCAGGAAAAAGCCGATTTCGACCGCAGCGCCGCCAGCGTGCTGGCCGTGCGCTCGGTGCACATGAAGCTGCTGCGCGACGTGTTCAAGCTGCTGGGCAGCTCGTCCATCAAGCGCGAGCTGGCCGAGCTCAATGCCGCGCTGCGCGAGCCGGGCCTGAAGCTGGGCATCAAGAAATCCTATACCCAGGGTTTCGACAAGCTGCGCGGCGTGATGCGCCAGGTGCAAACGCTGGAGAACGAGATCCACGCGATGCTCACGACCTCGTTCCGCCAGCTCAACACGGAATACGGGTTCACGCTGCAGGCGGCCGCGCCGCCGATCACGGCGCCTTTCGAGAAGGATCTGGACGCGGTCGAGCGCAGCCACATGCAGTACCTGAGCGTGGGCAACATGATGCAGCTGGCGCGCCCCGAATTCGCCGAGAAGCTGGTGCGGGCACTGCTGGCGCGCGTGCGCTCGATCTTCGAGACCGCGCTGGGCGAAATAGAGTTGTGGAACAAGTCCAACTCCAGCCAGCTGGATGCGCAATTGCGCGAACGGCGCCGTGCCTACGGCCGCCGTATCGAGGCCATCCAGCGTATCCAGGACGCCGCTGGTGGCCTGGATGCGCGCATTGGCGAGATCGAGGACCAGGAAGCCGCGCTGAACGCCATGACGGAGCGGCTGGAGACGCTCAGCAGCGAGCTTCAGATACCCAGCGACGCGGTCGCCACGGCGTCCGACCAGTCCGAGGCCGTGCCCGCGTGACGCACGGCGAGGCCGCTTTCGCGGCCCGCATCATTGACTGGCAACGGCGGCACGGCCGCCACGGCTTGCCTTGGCAGGCCACGCGTGAACCGTATCGCGTATGGCTGTCCGAAATCATGTTGCAGCAGACCCAGGTGAGCACGGTGCTGGGCTACTACGCGCGCTTTCTAGAGCGCTTTCCCGATGTGGCCAGCCTGTCCGCCGCCACCGAGGACGACGTGCTGGCGCTCTGGAGCGGGTTGGGCTACTACTCGCGGGCGCGCAACCTGCACCGCTGCGCGCGCGAAGTGATGGCGCGCTTTGGCGGCGTGTTTCCACGCACGGCGGCCGAGTTGGCGACCCTGCCCGGCATTGGCCGCTCCACGGCGGCGGCCATCGCCGCTTTTTGTTTTGGCGAGCGCGCGGCGATTCTGGATGGCAACGTCAAGCGCGTGCTCACGCGCGCCTTCGGCATCGCCGACGATTTGAGCCAGGCACGCCACGAAAAGGCGCTGTGGGCACGGGCCGAGGCCTTGCTGCCCGTGCACGATTTGCCTCACGACATGCCCGCGTACACGCAAGGCGTGATGGATCTGGGTGCCAGCATCTGCACGCTGCGGCGCCCCGCTTGCACGGCATGTCCGCTGGTTGACAAGTGCGTGGCCGCGGGCGAGGGCCAACCCGAGCGCTACCCGGTCAGGACGCGGCGCCTGGTGCGTGGGCAAATCACGCTGTGGCTGCTGCACGCGCGGGATGCGCAGGGCCGGGTGTGGTTGCGGCAGCAGCCGGAAAAAGGCATCTGGGCGCGCCTGTACTGCCTGCCACCGCATGACGGGCATGAGGCATTGATGAACAGCTTGCCCGTGACCGCGCGTGATGGCGCGGTCAGGCATGCACCGTTTCGGCACGTGCTGACGCACCGCGATCTGGACATTCACGTGGTCAGCGCCGTGGTGCGGCCCACCGACATGACGGGGCCTGGTCGGTGGTGCACGCCGCCGGAATGGGCCGCGTTGGGATTGCCGGCGCCGATCCGCAAATTCTTGCAGGCACGCACTTGATCGTGCCGCGCTCATACCGTTTCGCGTTCAAAACGGTCGCTTTTGATGAATGACGGAATGATTTCGCCGCTGCAGCGGCGTGATGACGAAATGACACCGGTGATGCGCGAAACGCCCCTCGCACTTATTGAGAGTTTCGTCATTCAGGACAAGCCTATGTCATGCCTTCTCCTCATCCCGTCATTGCGGCGAAGGCCGCAATCCACACGGTGTCCGCGGGTGAACACCGTGTCAAGGCGACGCCCCATGGATTGCGGCCTTCGCCGCAATGACGAGGGGATGTGAGGGGATTTTTCTGATGGCCCGCGCGTGATTATTGAAACGATCAATAGTTGGCGTCATGGCGGCGCAGCCGCCGTCCCCGGCCTGGGCGGGCGCGGGCGTTGAAGCGCGGCGAGGTCATTTCGTCATCGCATCGCATCGCACGCGAGCAGCTATCTTTTTGAACGCGAAACAGATCAGATAGGCCGTTGGCTACGGCTGCTGTTGCAGCCCGTCCAGTTCCCGGTGGCGCGCCAGTGCCTGCCACTCGGTGCTGAACAGCCGGGCCAACTGCTCGACCAGGTACACCGAGCGGTGCTGCCCGCCGGTGCAGCCGATGGCCACCGTGACATAGCTGCGGTGGTCGTGCGCCAGCACCGGCAGCCAGGTGCGCAGAAAGCTGGCGATCTGGTCCAGCATCAAGCCCACCGCCGGTTGCCGGCGGAGGTAGTCGATGACGGGCGCGTCACGCCCCGTCAGGGCGCGCAGGGCCGGCTCGTAATAGGGGTTGGGCAGCATCCGCACGTCGAAAACATAGTCGGCGTCCATCGTGATGCCGCGCTTGAACGCGAACGATTCGAACACCAGCGTCAGGTGGGCCAATGGCGCCGCGATCAACTGCTTCACCGCCGCCTGCAATTGCGAGGGGCGCATGTGGCTGGTGTCCACCACGTGCGATCGCTCGCGCAGATCGGCCAGCAACTGGCGCTCCTTGGCGATCGCCCCGGGCAGGGCTTGCTGTGCATGGCGTTCGACCGCCGCCGACAAGGGGTGGCGCCGCCGGGTTTCGGAAAAGCGCCGCGCCAGGGTTTCGTCGTCGGCATCCAGAAAAATCTGGTGCAGCGCCACGCCCTTGTCGCGCAAGCCGTGCAGCAGCAGCGGCAGTTGCGGCAATGAATCGCCGCTGCGCACGTCTATCGCAACGGCCAGCCGGCTGGCGTGCAACTGGTCTTCCAGCGCGAGCAAGGGGTTGAGCAGCTCGGGCGGCAGGTTGTCGACGCAGTAGTAGCCTGTGTCTTCCAGCGCGCGCAGCGCCACCGATTTGCCCGAGCCGGACATGCCGGTCAGAACGACCAGTTCCATGCTCATGTGCGGGTCTTCCTGGCGGTGCGCTGGGGCGGCGTGCTGGATGCCGGTGCCGCCAGCATCTCCAGCGCATGCGCCAGCGTGGTTTCGGAAATACGCTCGCCGCCCAGCATGCGGGCGATTTCGTGCGTGCGTGATTCGCCCTGGATGGGCTCCACCGTGCTGGTGGGCGCGGCGCCCGTACCGGCTTGCTTGCTGACCAGCAGGTGCTCGTTCGCGCATGCCGCCACCTGCGGCAAGTGCGTGACGCACAGCACTTGCCGGTCGTGCCCCAGGCGTTGCAGAAGGCGGCCCACGGTGGCGGCCACGGCGCCGCCCACGCCGGAGTCGACCTCGTCGAACACCAGCGTGCCGACGCTGCCCAGCTCACTCGTCGTCACCGCAATCGCCAGCGCCAGGCGCGACAATTCGCCGCCGGATGCTACACGTTCGATAGCTCTTGGCACTGACCCGGCGTGCGCTGCAACCAGAAACTGCACGGTTTCCAGGCCGTGCTGGGCGGGCTCCGCCAGTGGCTCCAGCGCCACCTCGAAGTGGCCGCCTTGCATGCCCAGCTCCTGCATCGCCGCCGTCACCGCCTGCGACAGGCGGGGGGCGGCTTGCCGGCGCTGTTTGGAGACGGTTTGGGCCGCGCTCCGATACGCTTGCTGGGCGTTGCGCGCCTCGGCCTCCAGTTGCGCCAGGTCGCTCGCGGCTTCCAACTGCGTCAATTCAGCCCGCCATTGGGCCAGCACCGCGTGCAGTTCATCGGGCGGGCGGCGAAAGCGCCGCGCCAGGCCTACCCATTGGCCCATGCGCTCGTCCAGCTTGGCGAGTTGCTCGGGGTCGGGGTCGGCGCGCCGCAGGTAGCCGTGCAGGCTGTGCGCGGCATCGCGCGCTTGCGCCACGCAGGCTTCCAGCACTTCGACGAGCGCTGCGAATTCGGGCTCGATGCCGCGCTGCGCTTCCAGCGCATCCAGCGCTTGCGCCAGCGCGGGCAGGGCGCCGCCGTCGCCATCATCACCCTCTAGCGCGGCACTGGCGGTTTGCGCGGCGTCGATCAGCGCCTGCGCATGCGACAGGCGGGCGTGGTGCTGGTTCAGATCGTCCCACTCGCCCTCGCCGGGCGCCAGCTTGTCCAGCTCGCCGATCTGCCACAGCAGGCGCTCGCGTTCCTGCGTCAGGCTGTCCTGTGCGGCGCGGGCGGTTTGCAGCGCTGCATCGGCCTGGCGCCAGACCTGCCAGGCGGCGGTCAGCGGTTTGGTGTCGATGCCGGCATAGGCGTCCAGCAGTTCGCGCACGGCGGCGGGGCGTGTCAGGCTTTGCCAGGCGTGCTGGCCGTGAATGTCGACCAGCCACTCGCCCAGTTCGCGCAGTTGCGCCAGCGTGGCGGTGGAGCCGTTGATCCAGGCTCGGCTGCGGCCAGCGGCGTCGATGGTGCGGCGCAGCAGCAGGGCGCCCGAATCGGTGTCGAAGCCGTGTTCGGCCAGCCAGGGGCGTGCCGCCTCGGGCAGGTCGAATTCGGCGCCGATTTCGCAGCGCGGCTGGCCCTCGCGCACCCACAGCGCGTCGCCGCGTCCGCCCAGCACCAGTTGCAGGGCGTCGATCAGGATCGACTTGCCGGCGCCGGTTTCGCCCGTCAACGCCGTGAAGCCACGTCCCAGCGCCAGATCCAGCGTCGGGACGATGACGAAATCACGCAGGTTCAGATGACGCAAAGCCATGTCAGTGATCCTTGTCGCTTGCGTGTCGCCCAATGTGCTTGGCGGACCTCGAATCCAATGGCTGCGGAGCAGGCCGCGCGGGGACGCCGTGGAGCGGGCTTAGCCCGGCCACTGGCGTCGTCCACCTTGGGGGAAGGCGCCGCAGGCGACTCAGGGGGGACGTCATGCTCCCCCCTCGTTCCAGTACAGCTTCTTGCGCAGCGTGTCGAAGTAGCTCCAGCCGATGGGGTGAAGAAAGCGCACGCGGAACTCCGAGCGCCGCACCACGATGCGGTCGCCATGGTGCAGCGAGGCCAGCGACTGCATGTCGAAGCTGGCGCTGGCGTCCTTGCCGGAGACGATTTCGATGGCGATTTCCACCGGGTCGGCTACCACGATGGGCCGGTTCGACAGGGTGTGTGGCGCGATCGGCACCAGCGCCCATGCCGGCACCAGCGGGTGCAGCAGCGGCCCGCCCGCCGACAGCGCATAGGCCGTGGAGCCGGTGGGCGTGGCCACGATGATGCCGTCGGCCCGGTGGTTGGCGACGAAGTGGCCGTTGACCTCCACCCGCAGCTCCACCATGCTGGCCACGGCGCCGCGGTTGACCACCACGTCGTTCATGGCGAAGGCCTCGAACACGCATTCACCCTCGCGCATCACCTTGCCGTGCATCAGGCTGCGGTGGTCTTCCTCGAACGCGCCGCCCAGCATGGCGGACAGGGTCTCATGGTATTCCTCCAGCGGAATGTCGGTGATGAAGCCCAGCCTGCCCTGGTTGATGCCGATCAGCGGCGTGCCGTAGCGCGCCAGTTGCCGGCCAATGCCCAGCATGGTGCCGTCGCCGCCCACCACCACCGCCAGATCGCATTCATGGCCAATGGCGGCCACGTCGAGGGTGGGGTACTGGTCAAGCCCGGTGGTGTGCGCGGTGCGTTCGGCCAGCACCACATTGCAGCCCTGTGCCACCAGAAAATCGGCGATCTCGGCGATGACCTCGCGGGTCGAATCGGCGGCGGGGCCGGAGGCCGAATCCTGGTACTTGCCGACCAGCGCGACACGGTGAAACTGAAGGCTCATGAGCAAATTACATCATAATGATTTGAACCTAGAAGCGGCGGTTGACCGCTTTCGCTCTTCAGGAAAATCCGCATGTACTTGCGCCTTGTCGGCTTCGATGACGCACGGTGCCCAGATGGGCACGCTACGCAACCGGTGGCACCGCGCTGGGCGTGCCATGCGGCGTTGCTCGTCCTTGCAGGCAGCAGCCTGCAGCGTCCTCGCGTCTTGCCTGGCATGCCCATCACGGCGCGCTCGGGTGCGTTCAACTGCCGCTTCTAGGTTGATGCTCGACGACCGTGCACGCCTGCTGTTGAAGACGCTGATCGAGCGCTACATCGCCGACGGGCAGCCCGTCGGCTCGCGCACGCTGTCGCGTGCGTCGGGGCTTGATCTGTCGCCCGCCACCATCCGCAACGTGATGTCCGACCTGGAGGAGATCGGCCTGATCGCCAGTCCGCACACCTCGGCGGGGCGCGTGCCCACGGCGCGCGGCTACCGCCTGTTCGTCGACACCATGCTGACGGCGCAGCAGGGCGAGATGGAAGCGCCGGCACTGACGCCCGACCAGCCGCAAAAGGTGATCGCCAACGCGGCGCAACTGCTGTCCAACCTGTCGCACTTCGTCGGCGTGGTGATGGCGCCGCGCCGCTCGTCGGTGTTCAAGCACATCGAATTCCTGCGCCTGTCCGAGCGGCGCCTGCTGCTCATCATCGTGGCGCCCGATGGCGACGTGCAGAACCGCGTGCTGTTCACCGACAGTGACTACACGGCGTCGGAGCTGCAAGAGGCGTCGAACTATCTCAACGCCAACTTCTCCGGTATGGCCATCGAGCAGGTGCGCGCGCGCCTGCACCACGAGGTCGATCGCCTGCGCGGCGAAATCGCCAAGCTGATGCAGGCGGCGGTGCAGGTCGGCTCCGAGGCCATGAGCCAGGCACAGGACGAGGTGGTGATCTCGGGCGAGCGCAATCTGCTGGCGGTGACGGATTTCTCCAGCGACATGAACCAGTTACGCCGCGCGTTCGACCTGTTCGAGCAGAAGACGCAGCTCATGCGGCTGCTCGACGTCTCCAGCGAGGCCGAGGGCGTGCGCATCTTCATCGGCGGCGAAAGCCAGACGGTGCCGGTGGAAGACCTGTCGGTGGTCAGCGCACCTTATGAGGTGGATGGCCAGGTGGTGGGCACGCTGGGCGTGATCGGTCCCACGCGCATGCCCTACGACCGCATGATCCAGATCGTCGACATCACCTCGCGCCTGGTCAGTAACGCGCTCAGTTCCGGCAAGCCCTAGAATTAGATGTTCCGGGGGCGTTAGCTCAGTTGGTCAGAGCAGGGGACTCATAATCCCTTGGTCGCTGGTTCGAGCCCAGCACGCCCTACCAGAAAATGTTGTGCTAGAATTGCGGGCTTCGCGCGGCTGTAGCTCAGTTGGATAGAGTACTTGGCTACGAACCAAGGGGTCGTGGGTTCGAATCCTGCCAGCCGCGCCACTTTCTTTCAGAAAACCCCGCAAGTCATTGATTTGCGGGGTTTTTTCATGTTCACGGGCATCATCACGGCGGTTGGCCGCATTGTTGAAGTGCGGGCATTGGGCGACAGCGGCGCGCACGGCAAGCAGTTGCTGATCGAGACGCCGGCCGGCTATCTGGATGACGTAGGTCTGGGCGACAGCATCGCGCTGAACGGCGCCTGCATGACGGCCACCCGGATCGACGCGGCGGCGGGGCGTTTCGCCATCGACATCTCCGCCGAATCGCTGGCCCGCACGGCGGGGCTCGGCCAGCCCGGCTCCATCAACCTGGAAAAAGCCTTGCGCGCGCACGACCGTCTGGGCGGGCACATCGTCTCGGGCCATGTGGACGGCATCGGCCAGGTCACGCACTTCGCGCCCGTGGGCGAGAGCTGGGAACTGCGCATCCTGGCGCCACGGGCGCTGGCCAAATACCTGGCGTACAAGGGCTCGATCACCGTCAACGGCGTCAGCCTGACGGTGAACCGCGTCGACGATCAGCCGGACGGCTGCGAGATCAGCATCAACCTGATTCCGCACACGGTGCAGAACACGGCGCTGCACACGCTGGCGGCGGGCGCGGCGGTCAATCTGGAGATCGACCTGATCGCCCGCTACGTGGAAAGAATGCTTTCCAGCACAGGCGTGGCGGGCGCCGTCAGCTCCTAAATCCGCAGCTTGACGGCGCCCGTGGCCAGCGCGGTGCCACACAGCACGATGGCGCCGCAGAACAGCGTCCAGGGTGTCACGGTTTCGCCCAGCAGCGTCACGCCGTAGAACACCGCGAACACCGGCACCGCGAACGTCACGGTGACGGCGCGTGCCGGTCCCAGGCGCTCGATCAGGCGGAAGTACAGCACATAGGCCACGGCGGTGCACAGCACGCCCAGCCCCAGCAGCGCGCCCCAGGCCGTGGCGCTGGGCGGCTGCGCTGGCCACAGCCACAGCGTGGGCAGGGCCAGGCCCAGGGCGGCGCCGATCTGGCTGCCGGTGGCCGACATCAGCGGATTCAGGCCCGACAGGTAGCGGCGCGTGTAGCTGGCAGCCACCGCGTAGCTCAGCGTGGCCAGCAGGCAGGCGAGGATGCCCCAGGCCGTCACCACGCCCGAGGCGTCCGGCTTGAAGCTGGCCTTGCCGCCCGCCAGCAGCGCCACGCCAATGAAACCGATCACCAGCCCCAACGTGCGCGACGCGCCAGGCTTGTCACCCAGCCATTGCCAGGCGACCAGCGCGCCGAACAAGGGCACCGTGGCGTTCAGGATCGACGACAGGCTGGTGCTGATCGACAACAGCGCGAAGCTGAACAGCGCGAACGGGATGGCCGAATTGATGACGCCGCAGAACAGCACCGGCCGCCAGTGCTGGCGCAGTTGCGGCCACAGCCCGCGCGCCAGCATCACCGGCAGCAGCGCCAGCGCCGCGATGCCCACGCGCACGCCAGCCGTTGGCAGCGGGCCGAACTCCAGCGTGCCCAGCCGCATGAACAGGAATGACGCGCCCCAGATGGCGGCCAGCAAAATGAAATCGAGCGCGACGGCGGTGGACATGGGCGCGAAGTATGAACCTAGAAACGGCAGTTGACCGCTCACCATCCTTGGGCAACCCGCATGAGCGCTGACTTTCACGGCTTCGATCACATTCACCTGTTGGGTGCGCGCGCTATGCACCTGATCGCACCGCGCTGGCTCGCTGCCCAAGCGGCGTTGCTCGTCCTTGCAGGCACGAGCCTGCCGCGTCCTCGCGTCTTGCCTGGCACGCCCATCACGGCACGCTCGGGCGCATCCAACTGCCGTTTCTAGGATGAATGAGGCCGGCGAGCGCGGCGCGCTCTCTACAATCGCCGTCCATGCAAGTCACCACCAGCATTTTCAAGGCCTACGACATCCGTGGCACCACGCCGACCACGCTGAACGAGCCGACGGCCGAGGCCATCGGCCTGGCCTTTGGCACGCAGGCGCTCGCACTGGGCGAAAAGACCGTCGCCGTGGGCCGCGACGGCCGCCTGTCCGGCCCGGCCCTGAGCGCCGCGCTGATCCGTGGGCTGGCGGCGGCGGGCGTCGAGGTGATCGACATTGGCCTGGCGACCACGCCCATGCTGTATTTCGCCGCGCACACCCTGTGCAGCAGCGGCATCCAGGTAACGGGCAGCCACAACCCGCGCGATGACAACGGCTTCAAGATGGTGATGGCCGGGCGCGCCATCTATGGCGACGATATCCAGGCGCTGCTGCGCATGATCGAAGCCGAGAGCTGGCAGCGCCGCGAAGGCGGCAGCGTGCGCGTGGTGGACGTGCTGCCCGCCTACCGCGACCGCATCGTGGGCGACATCCGGCTGGCGCGTCCCCTGAAGGTCGCGGTGGACTGCGGCAACGGCGTGGCGGGTGCGTCGGCGCCGGCCATTTTCCGCGCCATCGGCTGCGAAGTGATCGAGCTGTTCAGCGAGGTCGACGGCAACTTCCCCAACCATCACCCCGATCCGACCAAGCCCGAGAACCTGCGCGATCTGATCCGCGCGCTGGAAGCGTCCCAAGCCGATTTGGGCATGGCCTTTGACGGCGACGGCGACCGCCTGGGCATCGTGACCAGGGATGGGCAGAACATCTACCCCGACCGCCAGATGATGCTGTTCGCCCAGGACGTGCTCACGCGCGTGCCGGGCGGCACCATCCTGTTCGACGTGAAATGCACGCAGCGCCTCGCGCCGGCCATTCAGTCGGCGGGCGGCGTGCCGCTGATGTTCAAGACCGGCCACTCGCTGGTCAAGGCCAAGATGAAAGAGGTCCACTCGCCGCTGGGTGGCGAGATGAGCGGCCACATCTTCTTCAAGGAGCGCTGGTTCGGCTTCGATGATGGTACGTATGCGGGCTGCCGCCTGCTCGAAATCCTGAGCCGCCACGCGGATCCCAGCGCGGCGCTCAACGCATTGCCCACCAGCCATGCGACACCCGAGCTGAACGTGGCCTGCGCCGAAGGCGAGCCGCACCGCCTGGCGGCCGCGTTGCAGGCGCTGGCCGCCGATGCGGTGCGGGCACCCGCGCAGGTGAACACCATCGACGGCTTGCGCATCGACTGGCCCGACGGCTTTGGCCTGATCCGCGCCAGCAACACCACGCCGGTGCTGGTGCTGCGCTTCGAGGGGCACACGCCCGAGGCGCTGGCGCGCATCGAGGGCGAGATGCTGGCGCTGCTGAAGCGCGTGAAGCCGGATGCGGTGCTGGGCGCGGCGGCGCATTGATGGCTGCCGGTGCGGGGTGACACGTCGTTGGCATGGCAGCGCCGATTTATCCGATTCAGGACGGGGTCTTGCGTGATCGGCTGTATGCCGTGGCCGACGAGTTTTTGCGGGCGCTCAATCGGCGCGATGCCCGAGAGCTGCGGGCGGACTTCGGCATCGGTGCTGAGCTTCTGCGGGAAATCGACGAAGAGCTGGCGTGGTTGAGCAAGGACGGCAAAGCGCCGGCCCTGCAAATGCCGCCGCGACCGCTGGCCTATGTTTGGGCACGGGGTCGTTGGCCTTTCGACGCTTCGCCCATGCACCAGCCGGGTGAGCCGCCGTGCTATGCCGTTCACAGCCAGATTTGGATCGACGGCCAGGCCACGGAGGAAACGCTGATCGTCGACATCAAACCACGCCCACACCCAGGACGGTGGGAGTTTCGCTTTCGTCTGATCGAAGTCATGTAGGCGTGGCTGCATGATTCGCGCGCTCTACTCCGCCGCCACCTGGCTTGCGCAGCCCCTGCTGCGCCGTAAGCTGCGCCGCCGCGCCGTGGCCGAGCCAGGCTATGGCGAGCACGTGGAAGAGCGCTTTGGCCGCTACGCCATGGCGCGGCCCGCGGGCGACGCCCCGCTGGTGTGGATTCACGCCGTGTCGCTGGGCGAAACGCGTGCCGCCGCCATCCTGCTGGCCGCGCTGCGCCAGCGCCTGCCCGGCATGCGATTGCTGCTGACGAATGGCACCGCCACGGGGCGGGCCGAAGGGCGGAAGCTGCTGCAAGCGGGCGACGTGCAGGTCTGGCAGCCGTGGGACACGTGCGGCGCCGTGCGGCGCTTTCTGATGCATTTCCAGCCCGACGTGGGCGTGCTGATGGAGACCGAGGTCTGGCCCAACCTGATGCATGAGGCGGCCCGGCACGGCGTGCCGATGGCCTTGGCCAACGGACGCCTGTCCGATGCATCGCTGCGTGGCGCCCAGCGCGTTGGCTGGCTGCTGCGCCCCGCCTACCGCGCACTGGCGGCGGTGTGGGCACAGACCGAGGCCGATGCGGCGCGCTTTCGTGCCGTGGGCGCGCGCGGCGTGCGCGTGCTGGGCAATCTGAAGTTCGATGCCCAGCCCGATGCCGCGCTGCAGGCCCGGGCCGCGCGCTGGCGCACCGCGCTGGCGGACCGAGCCACGCTCATGCTGGCCAGCTCGCGCGAAGGAGAAGAGCGCGACTTTCTGGCTGCCATCAAGGCATCGGCCAGTGCCACGCCAGCGCGAACAGCGACGGACACCGAAGCGGACGGCGTGGCCAAGCCGCTTTGGCTGATCGTGCCGCGCCACCCGCAGCGTTTCGACGACGTGGCGCGCCTGGCCGCCGACGCGGGTTTTCGCGTGGCGCGGCGCAGCGCCTGGGCTGATGGGCCGCCACCCGATGCGCTGGACGCCGACGTCTGGATTGGCGACAGCCTGGGCGAGATGACGCTGTACTACAGCCTGGCCGACGCGGCGTTGCTGGGCGGCAGCTTTGCCCCGCTGGGCGGGCAGAACCTGATCGAGGCCGCCGCCTGCGGCTGTCCGGTGGTGATGGGGCCGCACACCTTCAACTTCGCGCAGGCCGCCGAACTGGCAGAAAGCGCGGGCGCCGCGCTGCGCGTGGCCGACATGGCTGGCGCGCTGGATGCGGCCCACGCACTGCTGCGCGATGCCGGTCGGCACGCGGCTGTGCGACAGGCTGCGTTGCGCTTCGCGCATGCCCACCATGGCGCGGCCGAACGCATGGCCACGGCGGTGGTGGATGAATTACTGGCTGAGCGGCGCGGTTGATCTGGCGGATCGGAGGGCTCTTGGCTCCATCCGTTCCCGTCATTGCGGCGAAAGCCGCAATCCACGCGTGTCCTTCGATCAACTCCGTGTCAGGGTGGATGAGCAGCGCGGGTGATCCTATTGAGCAACCCAACCCCGCCAGCAGGGCCGGTGTGCCTGAAGAAAATCAATGACTTACAAAACGTTTTCTTGAGAGAGTTTCGTGATTCAGGACAAGCCTATGTCATGCCTTCTCCTCATCCCGTCATTGCGGCGAAGGC
>JAUNUR010000003.1 GCA_030538085.1 Pseudomonadota bacterium
TTTCTTCAGGTACACCGGCCCTGCTGGCGGGGTTGGGTTGCTCAATAGGTTCAAGCATCGGTCAGGCCAAGAGTCAATCGTTGCCGCGCAACCGGGCCTGTTTGGGCGTCAGGCCGAAACGGCGCTTGTAGGCGGTCGCGAAGTTGGCGGCGCTGCCATAGCCCGCCAGCGCGGCGGCCTCCTTGACGCTGATGGCCTCGCTCTCCAGCGTCAAGCGTGCCCGCTGAAGCCTGCTTTCGCGCATGAAGTCGCCGATGGAAACACCAAAAGCCGCACGAAACTGACGCTGCATGGTGGAGCCATGCATGCCCGCGCGCTGGGCCACCTCATCAAGCGCCTGGTGCTGGGCATCCTCGCTGGACAGCCAGGCACGCAGGGCACACATGCGCTGCCACGTGCGGGTATCGAGGCGCACGTGCGCCGGCACGGACGCCTCCGCCTTGGCCGGTGCCGAATACCCCTCCTGCGCCGGCAACGTGCGGAACACCTCGAACCACATGTCCAGCGCACGACTCTCCCGATAAAGCGCCTGCAACGCGGGGCAACCCGCTGGCGGCTGCAACATCTGCTCTACCAAGACCAGGGCACTGGCCGTCGGACTCCAATAGCGCAAGGCCAGGTGCCTGGCGCACAGTGGCGCCAGGCCATGGGCCTGCATACCATCGCTGCACGGGTCCAGCACCCCCAGCGACCGCAGCCAGTCCGGCGACATGCACAGGCTCAGCCGGCGCGCACGAACCCCAGCGCGCAGGCGACGGCTGAACCGCTCGGGTGCATGCACGTACAGCAAGAACGCCTGTGGTGCCTTGCCACTCTTGTTCCCGCACTCCCGTCCCGCACGAGGCGCCGCCTGATCCGCGGTCAGGCACACGCGCTGATGCCCATACGCCAGATCCAACCGCCCCTCCAGAAGCACGACCAGGTGCAGACCCGGCGGACATTCACCATGAACCCAGTCATCGAGCTCGTCACATGCATCGTCCGCATGTACGCGTAGGCCCGGTCGCAGTTCGTACTGGCGCTGCCGGTGCCGCGTCAGAGCCTCCAATGCCGGATCACTTGGCCGCGCGCGGCATCCGTTCATTCCACCCATTCATGCAGCCTTTCCCTTTTTATGAAAAATTTCGTAATTCATGACACGCCGCTTGCCCTCACCCCAACCCTCTCCCAGAGGGAGAGGGGGGATTTCTTTCTGATAGCCCGCGCTGTCGTGATTTTTGAAAACGTCAATAGAACCTGTTCAATGTCTCGGCGCGAGGGGCATGGGATGCGTGCGTGGATGCGATGCGAGGCGTCGTGCGCGGCCAATGACTTGGGCTATTGGCAAGTGCGACAACCAAGCAGCGCGCCGCGCACGCGTCTCAGGCTCCCGCGAGGAGACTTTGAACAGGCTCTTGGAGCCGCCCCGCATACCAGTCAAACACTTTTGCCGCCGATGCAAACGTTTCAAAATACTTTTCACCATATCATCAAATGATAATCATTCTCATTAAATTCAACAACTGAAGGACGTGTCGTGCAATTCTTGTCGTGGCTCAAGCACGCGCTTGTGACAGTGGCGCTCTACGGTGGCGCGAGCTGCCTGGGTGCACAAACGATCGTGACCGATCTCGCGGGCCGGCAGGTGCCGATACCACCGAACGTGGAACGCATTTTGCTGGGCGAAGGGCGGCTGCTGCCCGCGCTCGCCATCCTGGAGGGCGACCCCACACGCCGCCTGGTGGCGATGATGGGTGATCTGGAAAGAATCGATCCCGCCAGCTACGCACAATGGCGCCGCCGTTTCCCCCGGTTGGATCACGTCGCCCGCGTGGGACGCACCGATGCGAAAAGCTTCAGCGACGAGCGGGCGCTGGCATTGCGCCCGCAGGTCGCCATTCTGAGCCTTGGCGGAGGCTTCACGCCTGGTGAGCGCGACAAGGAAACGCTGCAGCGTCTCGAAGCCTCGGGCATCGCAGTCGTTTTCGTGGACTTCCGCCACGACCCGCTGAGTCATACGCCACGCAGCATGACCCTGCTGGGCCAGGTGCTGGGCAAAAGCCGCGAGGCGGATGCGTTCAACACGTACTGGCGGCAACAGCTCGACCTGGTGCGCCACAGACTGCAATCACGGCGCGCGCCGAACCCCACCGTTTTTCTCGACAGCCGGGTCGGCTTTTCCACGACCTGCTGTGAAACCCTCACCGGCATGCTGGGTAAGCTGTTCGACGCGGCCGGCGGCACGAACATCGCCGACGGACTGGTACCCGGCGAGCACGGCATGCTCAACCCCGAATTGCTGATCGTGCGCCAGCCCGCCGTTTATATCGGCACCGGCATCGGCTCCATGCAGACGCTGAAATCCGACCCCACGCGCATCGCGCTGGGCGCAGGCGTCACGCCGGAGGCCGCCCGCGAGAGTCTGCGCCATGCCCTGACGCGCGCGCCCTTGCCCATGCTGGATGCCGTCAAGCAGGGGCGCTCGCATGCCATCTGGCACCACTTCTACAACTCACCATTCAACGTGGTGGCCACGCAGGTGATGGCCAAGTGGCTGCACCCCGAACTGTTCGCCGACATCGACCCGCGGCAAACCCTGCAAGAGATGTACCGCCGCTTCCAGCCCATTGCACTGGACGGCACGTACTGGATCGACGCGAAACGATAAAGGCGCATGTCATTGCCCATAACGACGCGGCAAACCTGGCGGCTCGCCGCGCTCGGCCCCACTTTCACCGCCTCGCGCCGCCACCTGCTCGCGAGCACGGTTGGCCTGGCAGCTCTGGGCCTGCCAGGCCAATCGGCGGCCAAAGCGTTGCACAAAGCCGCGCCCGACTCCCCCATGAAAACCCCTTTTTCTCCGCCCAGCGGCCCAGGAGCCCACACCAGCCCTGTTTGCCTGCCGGACAGCCACCGGATCGACTTGCATGACGCCCGGGGCATCACGCGCCGGCTGTTCGTGGCGGTGCCGCCCCATCCCGCGCCGCCGGACGGATATCCGGTGCTTTTCACGCTGGACGGCAACGCCTTGTTCAGCCTATTCGCGGGGTTGATGTGGCAGCATGCGGCCCACCCGGATGCATCGGCGGCAGCGGCAACGCCCATCATCGTCGGCATCGGTTACCCGATGACCACCGCCTACGATCAGGCCGCGCGTGAACGCGATTACACGATGGCACTCGGGCCATCGCCGGGCAGCCCCACTGTCAGCGGCGCGGACAACCTGCTCGACTTCGTGCAGCAAATCGCGCGGCCATGGCTGGCACGGCAGTGGTCGCTAGACGAACAGCGCCAGGGCTTGTTCGGGCATTCGTATGGCGGCCTGCTGACGCTCTATGCCCTGTTCACGCGGCCGCGCCTGTTTCAGCACTACACGGCAGCCAGTCCGTCCATTTGGTGGGGTGACCGGGCCATCATGCCCCATGCCCGTCACTTTCTGGATCATGGCGCGCAAGGCAGCCTGACCGGCACCCAGGCCAGCTTGCTGATCACGGTGGGCGGGCTGGAAGAAAGCTCGTTACCACCCAGCACCGAACGTCAGCGCCGCCAAAGCCAGCGCCGCATGGTAAGCCAGGCACGCGATCTGTCGACGCGCCTGCAAGCCGCCGCGGGCCTGCACAGCCGATTCGAGTTGCTCGACGGCGAAGACCACGGCAGCGTGGTGCCGCGCAGCGCGGCCCTCGCGCTGCGCCAGTTGGCGGGCGAGGCGGCTTCAAGGAGCAGACCATGACCTCGGCCTCGCCCTCGCACGCCTCGCTCCGGGCGCAGTACCGGCGGTTCGCACTGCGCCGGTTGACCCTGCTCGTGATGCTGACCATGATCCTGCTAGCCACATGGATGCTCGATATCGCCGCTGGACCGTCCGAGCTTCCGTTGGCGGACATCGCTCAAGGGCTGATTCAGCCACGGGACATGCCGCCCGAGCAGCGCGTCATCTTGTGGAATCTGCGCCTGCCCTACGCCGTCATGGCGGTGCTGGTGGGTGGCGCGCTGGGCCTGGCTGGCGCCGAAATGCAAACCGTGCTCAACAACCCGCTGGCCAGCCCCTTCACGCTCGGCCTGTCCGCGGCGGCCAGCGTGGGGGCCTCCATCGTGGTGCTCTCGGGCTGGAGCCTGGAGGCATGGAACGAAAACCTGGCCCTCACCCTGGGAGCATTCACCATGGCCCTGCTGGCCACGCTGCTCATTCTGTGGCTGTCCTGGTGGCGCGGCGCCAGCACCGAAACCGTGGTGCTGTTCGGCATCGGCCTGATGTTTAGCTTCGAAGCCCTGCTGTGGCTGCTGCAATATCTGGCCGACAGCAACGCCTTGCAGCAGATCGTGTTCTGGAGCATGGGCAGTCTGGCGCGCGCCACCTGGAGCAAGGTCGCGATCTTGGCCGCCGTCCTGCTGGCGTGCGCCTTGTGGGCAAGCGCCAATGCGTGGCCGCTCACCACCTTGCGCGCCGGCGAGGAGCAGGCACGCAGCATGGGCATCGCGGTTGAGCGCTTGCGGCTCGTCACGCTGGTGCGCATCAGCCTGCTGTCCGCCACCGCGCTGTCGTTCGTCGGAACCATCGGGTTCGTCGGCCTGGTCGGCCCGCACGTGGCGCGGCTGCTGCTGGGCGAGGATCATCGCTATTACCTGCCCGGCAGCATGCTGGCCGGCGCGCTGATGCTGTCGGCGGCATCGGTTCTCAGCAAAACCCTGGTCAATGGCGTCATCCTGCCCGTGGGCGTGATCACCGCGCTGGTCGGTGTACCGCTTTTCATGAGCTTGATCGCCTACGGCAAAAGACGCCATGCTTGAACGCCCTTTCACCGCCTCAGTGAGCTTGCCCCTGGTTTCATCGCTGCAAGCAATGGCGCCTGCCGTGGCTGATGGCCCAGGCGCCGGCATCACGGATGAGGTCCGAGATTGGCGCGGCACCAAGCGCCTGGAAACCAGCACCAAACCAGCGGCAGCCACCGGTTCTGAACACGCCCTCGCCATCAGGGATCTGCGCGTTGCCTATGGTCCATGCGTCGTGCTCGACAAGCTGACGCTGCCCCCCATCCAGCCAGGCCACGTGGTGGGCGTATTGGGTCCCAACGGCGCGGGCAAATCCACCCTGCTGCGGGCGCTGGCGAGGCTGCAAGCCGCGCAAGGAAACGTCACATGGAACGGTATCAACCTCCTGACCTGCCCACGCCGAACGCACCTGAACACCGTGAGCTATCTGCCGCAGACATTGCCCCAGGCCAGTTCCTTGCTGGTCTATGAAGCCATTGAAAGCGCCTTGCGATCGACTGGCGGCGCGGTGCATCCTGGCATGGCGGAACGGCGCATATCCGAAATCTTCGACCAGTTGCGCATTCGCCCGCTGGCCATGCGCCCGTTGCAACAACTGTCTGGCGGACAGCGCCAGATGGTCGGGCTAGGACAGGTGCTGGTGCGGCAAACGCCGCTGCTGCTGCTGGACGAGCCCACCAGCGCGCTGGATCTGCGCTGGCAATTGCTGGCACTGCAAACGGTCAGGCAACGCGCGCGCCAAGCAGGTGCCACGGCCATGATTGCCATGCACGACCTGAATCTGGCCCACCGCTTCTGTGATCACCTCGTTCTGCTGGGATCGCAAGGACTGGTGGCGGCAGGCCCCCCCCGGGAAGTGATGCGGCCATCCTTTCTGCTCGACGCGTATCAAGTGCATGCCAAGATCGAGACAACCCCAACGCATGAACGCGTGATCGTGATCGAGCGCATTTCCGATGACTGAAGTTGGCGCCAAGTCCGTGCTCCTCGCCCGATGCGGTACGAGCGCAAGATCCACCAAGCTATTGATGTTTTCAAAAATCACGACAGCGCAGGCCATCAGAAAGAAAGCCCCCTCTCCCTCTGGGAGAGGGTTGGGGTGAGGGCAAGCGGCGCGTCATGAATTACGAAATTTTCAATAGGCAGGTCGCCTTCCCACGGTCACCACGCCCATTGCTTGGATCGGCCAAATTGTCTTCGTTGCCACGTCTTTGCGCCACAATGCCCTTGTCAT
Organism: Pseudomonadota bacterium; assembly: GCA_030538085.1. Classification (GTDB taxonomy): domain Bacteria; phylum Pseudomonadota; class Gammaproteobacteria; order Burkholderiales; family Burkholderiaceae_C; genus Ottowia. The sequence goes on from JAUNUR010000003.1 coordinate 5,984, forward strand.
GCGCTACCGCAACCCGCCCCGCACCTACCGCAACGCCGCCGAAGACCTGCGGGCGGAGCGGCGCGAGTTCATGCAATTGCTGGTCACCGTGCTGGCGCTGGTGCTGGGCCTGCTGTTCGTGCTGGACCGCGCCGCCGTGTGGCTGGCGCCGCGCATGCCCTTCGCGTGGGAGGCGCAGATCGCCCGCACGCTGCACCTGGACCAGATGGGCGCGCGCGTGATGGGCGGCGGCAAGGCCGTGCCGCCCACGCGCCAGCGCGAGGTGGAGGCCGCCCTGCAGGCCCGGCTGGACCGCATTGCCCGCGCCATCGACCTGCCGGCCGACATCCAACTGACCGCGCACTACGTCGACAGCTCCACCGTCAACGCGGTGGCCACACTGGGCGGGCACATCACGGTGTTTCAGGGACTGCTGTCCAAGATCGAGTTCAACGAGGAGCTGGACGCCGTGCTGGCGCACGAGGCCGGCCACGTGCAGCACCGGCACATGGTCCGGCAGCTCAGCCGGGGGCTGTCGATGGCGGCGGCGCTGGGGCTGGTCGGCATCCGCTCGCCCACGCTGAACCGCTGGCTGATCGGTGATGCGCAACAGTTGCAGATGATGGCCTATTCGCGCGAAGCCGAGCGCGAAAGCGACGCCACCGCGCAGCAGGCGGCGCGGCAGCTTTACGGACACACGGGCGGGCTGACGCGGCTATTCCAGCGTTTCGACGAGATGCGCGCCAAACAGAGCACCAGCGCCGACTGGATGGTGTTCACGCAGTCGCACCCCTTGCCGGCCGAGCGCCTGGCGAGCGCGCGTGCCGGCGGCCCGCAGCCGGTGTTGACGCCGCTGGATGCGGTCTACCACAGCGCCAGCAAGCCCAAAACGACAGCCGTCCCCGCTCGATGAGCTGTGGCCATCACCCTGGATTGCCGGAGCGCGTGCCGCGGGCGCTGGAGTAATACGCCTGATAACGCGGCGCCAGGCCCTGCAAGTCGTACTGGTAAAAGCTCAGCACGCCGCGCACGACCACGATGTCCACCGTGCTGCCGGTTTTTTGCGTCTGCCAGTAGTCGTGGTTGTCGACGAAGTTCAGCACCGGCTTGCCGTGCGCCTGCTCGGGCGCCAGGCGCAAGTCCTTTTGCAGCACGTAGCGGGTCGGCGCGGTGTCGAACGCGGTGACGCCGTTGACGCGCAACAGCACGAAATACAGCACCAGCGGCAGCAGCGGCGCGGTGAGCAGGCTCAGGATCACGGTCTCGCCCCAGGGCAGCTTGCGCCGCCGCGCATGCACGGCCACCAGCACCACCGTCAGCGCCAGGCCCAGGGCCAACAGCAGCATCCAGGGCGCGCCATCGACATAGCGCCAGCTGTGCGCCCAGAAGCGGTCAGTCACCAGCTCGCCCAGCGCATAAAGCACCCCGGCGAACCAGCCAATCACCCACCAGCGGCTGGCGGGGTTCTTCATCAGGTCGGTCTGGCCGCGGTCGAGCGTGCCGATGGTCGGATCGGGCTTGTGGTGCACGCGGCTGTCGGCCACGCTGCCGCGCGCCGGCACGTAGGCGGTGCCGTAGGCCAGCACCTCGACCTGCGCCGCCTCGGTGCCGCGGCGCGAGTCCGAGATGCGCGAGGTCGAGAAGCGCACGTTGAACACCATGCGCGCGCCGTGGGCGCGGGCGTGCTGCTTCAGGCGCACCAGCGCGTGGCGGCGGGCGCGTTCCAGTATGTTCTCGTACGAGCGGTAGTTGCCGCCAACCACCTTGCGCAGCCCGGCGATCAGCAGGCGGAAGAAGTCCGAGCCGACCACCACCGAGCCGCTCACCAGCACCGGGTCCATCGGCTGCGCCAGGCGCGGGGGATGGCGCGAGGCGAAGATCAGCACGTCTTGCAGCTCGGCCTCTTCGGCCTCGATTTGCTTGAGGTGCGCCAGCTCGTTGCGCCGGCCACGCCAGAAGCCAATGGCGGCCAGCAGCAGGAACAGGCCCAGCTTGATCAGCAGTTCCATGCGCGCGCTCGCGGTGCCGGCGACTTATTCAAGCACCACGGCGGTGCCGTAGGCCAGGATCTCGGCCGCGCCGGCGGTGACGGCGGTGGTGGTGTAGCGCACGTTCAGGATGGCGTTGGCGCCCAACTGCTGCGCCCGCTCAACCATGCGGTCGGTGGCCTGCTGGCGCGCCTCGCCCAGCAGCTCGGTGTAGGCTTTCAGCTCGCCGCCGGCGATGTTCTTCAGCCCCGCCATGATGTCGCGGCCCACGTGCTTGCTGCGCACCGTGCTGCCTTCGACCACGCCCAAGTGTTCCACCACGCGCCGGCCCGGCACGATTTCCATGTTGCTCAGCAGCATGCCCGTATCCCCTCTCTCTTCAGTTCGGGGCATTCTATTGAGGGTTTCGTCATTCAGGACAAGCATACGTAATGCCTTCACCTCATCCCGTCATTGCGGCGAAGGCCGCAATCCACACGGTGTCCGCAGGTCAACGCCGTGTCAAGGTGACGCTCCATGGATTGCGGCTTTCGCCACAATGACGAGGGAATGTGAGGGGGGCTTTTCTGATGGCCCGCGCGGTCGTGATTTTGAAAACGTCAATAGGCGTCGGCCAGAAACAAGAAAGCCGATGACTTGGGCGGTCATCGGCTTGGGCTGAACAGGCAGCGCCAGCGTCAGTCGGCGGCGACCTCTTCCTCGGGCTCGGCCGGCTCGGCGCCCCGGCTGCGTTCACGCTTGGGCAACGGGGTGATGTCCAGCAGCACCTCGTCCTTGTCGTCCAAGTCGACCTCCAGGCGCCCGCCTTCCGTCAGACGGCCAAACAGCAGTTCGTCGGCCAGCGCCTTGCGGATGGTGTCCTGAATCAGGCGCTGCATCGGGCGCGCGCCCATCAGCGGGTCGAAGCCCTTCTTGGCGAGGAACTTGCGCAGCTTGTCGGAGAAGGTGACTTCCACCTTCTTCTCGGCCAGTTGCTGCTCCAGTTGCAGCAGAAACTTGTCGACCACGCGCAGGATGACGTTCTCGTCCAGCGGCTTGAAGCTGACGATGGCGTCCAGCCGGTTGCGGAACTCAGGCGTGAACAGGCGCTTGATGTCGGCCATCTCGTCGCCTGCCTGGCGCGGGTTGGTGAAGCCGATGGTCGCCTTGTTCATGGTCTCGGCGCCCGCGTTGGTCGTCATGATGATGATGACGTTGCGGAAGTCGGCCTTGCGCCCGTTGTTGTCGGTCAGCGTGCCGTGGTCCATCACCTGCAGCAGCACGTTGAAGATGTCGGGGTGCGCTTTCTCGATCTCGTCGAGCAGCAGCACACAGTGCGGCTTCTTGGTGATGGCCTCGGTCAGCAGGCCGCCCTGGTCGAAACCCACGTAGCCCGGAGGCGCGCCGATCAGGCGGCTGACGGCATGGCGCTCCATGTATTCCGACATGTCGAAGCGCTGCAACTCCACGCCCATGATGTAGGCCAGCTGCTTGGCGGCCTCGGTCTTGCCGACGCCGGTGGGGCCGCTGAACAAAAAGCTGCCGATCGGCTTGTCGCCCTTGCCCAGGCCCGAGCGCGCCATCTTGACGGCGGCGGCCAGCACTTCGAGCGCCTTGTCCTGGCCGAACACCACGCTTTTCAGGTCGCGCTCCAGCGTCTGCAGCTTGCTACGGTCGTCGTGGCTCACGCTGGCGGGCGGGATGCGCGCTATTTTTGCCACGATCTCCTCGATCTCGTGCTTGCCGATAGTCTTCTTGCGCTTGCTCGCCAGGGCGATGCGCTGCGCCGCGCCGGCCTCGTCGATCACGTCGATGGCCTTGTCGGGCAGGTGGCGGTCGGTGATGTACTTGGCCGACAGCTCGGCTGCGGCCTGCAGCGCGGCCAGCGCGTACTTCACGTTGTGGTGCTCCTCGAAGCGGCTCTTAAGACCCTTGAGGATGTCCACCGTCTCGGGCACCGTGGGCTCGACCACGTCGACCTTCTGGAAGCGCCGCGACAGCGCCGCGTCCTTTTCGAAGATGCCGCGGTACTCGGTGAAGGTGGTGGCGCCGATGCACTTGAGCTGGCCGCTGGACAGCGCCGGCTTGAGCAGGTTCGATGCGTCCAGCGTGCCGCCTGACGCCGCACCGGCGCCAATCAGCGTGTGGATCTCGTCGATGAACAGGATGGCACCCGGCTTGTCCTTCAGGTTCTTCAGCACGCCCTTCAGGCGCTGCTCGAAGTCGCCGCGGTACTTGGTGCCGGCCAGCAGCGCGCCCATGTCAAGCGCGTAGACAACCGCGTCTTCCAGCACCTCGGGCACCGTGCCCTCGGTGATGCGCCAAGCCAGGCCCTCGGCGATGGCCGTCTTGCCCACGCCGGCCTCGCCCACCAGCAGCGGGTTGTTCTTGCGGCGGCGGCACAGGATCTGGATGGTGCGCTCGACCTCGTAGTCGCGCCCGATCAGCGGATCGATCTTGCCTTCCTTGGCGTTCTGGTTGAGGTTGACGGTGAACTGCTCCAGCGGCGACTGCTTTTCGGCGCGCTCACCGCCTTCGCCCTCGCCTTCGGCGCCACCTTGCTGGCCTTCGGCGGGCTTGGCGGCCTCGGGCGGATCGCTCTTGCGGATGCCGTGGGCGATGAAGTTCACCACGTCCAGGCGCGTGACGCCCTGCTGGTGCAGGTAGTACACGGCGTGCGAATCCTTCTCGCCGAAGATGGCGACCAGCACGTTGGCGCCGGTCACTTCCTTCTTGCCGCTGCCCGTGGACTGCACGTGCATGATGGCGCGCTGGATCACGCGCTGAAAGCCCAGCGTGGGCTGCGTGTCCACTTCATCGCTGCCGGCGACCTGGGGCGTGTTGTCCTGGATGAAGTTGGTGAGCGACTTGCGCAGGTCGTCGATGTTGGCCGAGCAGGCGCGCAGCACCTCGGCGGCGCTGGGGTTGTCCAGCAGCGCGAGCAGCAGGTGCTCCACGGTGATGAACTCGTGGCGCTGCTGCCGTGCCTCGACGAAGGCCATGTGGAGGCTGACTTCCAGTTCCTGGGCAATCATGGTGTGGTTCCTTTTGCGCCTTGAGCTTACGACTTTCTCAAGGTTTCGACAGTCTCAGTTGAGGGAAGTTCGGTGATATTCAACGCCGTGACTCGCAATGCGCCGATTAATCGACCGGCTCGCTGACGCATTGCAGCGGATGCCCGGCCTCGCGGGCGGCGCCCATGACCTGATCGACCTTGGTGGCGGCCACGTCGCGCGAATAAACGCCGCACACGCCTTTGCCGTCCAAATGAATTTTCAGCATGATCTGCGTGGCGGTTTCGCGGTCCTTGCCGAAGAACTCCTGCAGCACCACCACGACGAATTCCATCGGCGTGTAGTCATCGTTCAACATCACCACCTGGTACATCTGCGGCGGCTTGACCTTGAGCGGCACGCGCTCAAGCACGACACTGTCGCCATGGCTTGGTGCCCGTGACGGCGCGGTCGGAGCAGGATGGACGGGCGGCTTCTTGGGAGGGGTGGTCGCCATGAAATTCATTCTATCGGTGCTGTCCCGGTCTCGCCGGGCATCGCCCCCATATGCGGGCCTGCCAGCCGATCACAAGTGAGCACGCGCCAACCCGCATGAGCCTGTCCTCAAACTCGTCACGGCCAGAGATTGCCCCAGATCGGGCGGCTTGCAATGCGCTCAGGACCGGGGATACGCGCGGCGCGAGGAGTTCGAGGCAGGCTCTATACCCTTGAATGGACTGTGATTGGTTGACAAGTTTGAAGTTGTTACAGCACACTCAAGCCACAAGGATGGAAGTCATGGAAGGAGACTTGAATAATGCCCAATGGAAAAGTCAAATGGTTCAACGATCTGAAAGGCTTTGGATTCATTGAACCGGATGGTGGCGGGCCGGATGTATTCGCGCATTTTTCGGCCATCGACATGGAAGGCTTCAAGACACTGAAGGAAGGGGCCCGCGTCAGCTACGAGCTGAGCCAGGGCCCCAAGGGCTTGCTCGCGATGAAAATCCGTACCGTGGATGCAGCCCCTGCCGATGACGCGACCGCGTCAGTGCCCGTACCAGTGCCCGCGCCAGTCACCCAAACCGTTGACGAGCCATCGCTGGTGTCCACCTGATGGCGGCTTGCACAACAAAAAACCCGGGACTGCCCCGGGTTTTTTGTTGGCCATGGCCAAGCATCACATGTGCTCGATCATCACCTGCCCGAAGCCCGAGCAACTGACCTGCGTGGCGCCTTCCATCAGGCGCGCGAAGTCGTAGGTGACCTTCTTGCTCTGGATGGCGCCTTCCATGCTGCTGATGATCAGGTCGGCGGCTTCGGTCCAGCCCATGTGGCGCAGCATCATCTCGGCGCTGAGGATTTCGGAGCCGGGGTTCACGTAATCCTTGCCCGCGTACTTGGGCGCCGTGCCGTGCGTGGCCTCGAAGCAGGCCACGCTGTCGCTCAGGTTGGCGCCGGGCGCGATGCCGATGCCGCCCACCTGCGCGGCCAGCGCGTCACTGATGTAGTCGCCATTCAGGTTGAGCGTGGCGATCACGCTGTATTCCGCCGGGCGCAGCAGAATCTGCTGCAGGAAGGCATCGGCGATGGCGTCCTTGACCACGATGTCCTTGCCCGTCTTGGGATTCTTCAGCGTCATCCAGGGGCCGCCATCCAGCAGCTCGGCGCCGAATTCACGCTGCGCCAGCGCGTAGCCCCAGTCGCGGAAGCCGCCCTCGGTGTACTTCATGATGTTGCCCTTGTGCACCAGGGTGACGTTGGGCTTGTCGTTGTCGATGGCGTACTGGATGGCCTTGCGCACCAGGCGCTCGGTGCCCTCGATCGACACCGGCTTGACGCCGATGCCCGAGGTTTCCGGGAAGCGGATTTTCTTGACACCCATCTCGTCGGTCAGGAACTTGATGAGCTTTTGCGCCTTGTCGCTCTTGGCTTCCCATTCGATGCCGGCGTAGATGTCCTCGGAGTTCTCGCGGAAGATCACCATGTTGACCTTCTGCGGCTCCTTCACCGGCGAGGGCACGCCCTGGAAATACTGCACCGGGCGCAGGCAGACGTACAAGTCCAACTCCTGACGCAGCGCCACGTTGAGCGAGCGGATGCCGCCGCCCACGGGCGTGGTCAGCGGGCCCTTGATGGACACCACGTAGTCCTTCAGCGCGGCCAGCGTTTCCTCGGGCAGCCAGACGTCGGGGCCGTACACCTTGGTGGATTTTTCGCCGGCATACACCTCCATCCAGTGAATCTTGCGCTTGCCGCCGTAGGACTTGGCCACGGCGGCGTCAACCACCTTGATCATCACCGGCGTGATGTCGAAGCCCGTGCCGTCGCCCTCGATGTAGGGAATGATGGGGTTGTCGGGGACATTCAGCGAGAAATCGGGATTGACGGTGATTTTCTGACCGTCCGCAGGCACCTTGATGTGCTGATACATGGATGGAGTCTCCGAGGTGGGTAAACCGGAACAAGCGCCTCATCGCAACGGACGGGGCTTTGAAATGCGAGGTTCATTCTAGTGCGCTGTCCCGTGAACAGTTACATGAAGTGAAATCGATGCATTCGCCTGCGGGGCAAGGCGCAAAGTCCGCCACCGTACCGCGATACCGGGCCGGAATCCTGACGGCGTGCGCAAGGAAACATGGATCCCGGCCTTCGCCGGGATGACGGTGATCGACGTCTTGAAGTGGAAATGGAATTATTTATTTGCGGAACGGCACACGAGCCTGCGCCGCGCATCACGCGCGTTGCCCACCCGGCGCGCGGCGACAATGCCGTCTGTCGCGCCGCTGGCTGGTCAAGAACCTTTTGCACGCACCGGGGTCACAGGCGCTTGTTGGCTTTCAAGATCATCGTCATGCGCTCATCTCTTCGCCGTTACCTGCTCGCCGCCCTGGCCACCCTGGCTTGCGCCCCCGTTTTCGCCCAGTTGGCGCCAGCCGGGCAGCCGCAGCTGGACCTGCCGCGCACCACGCTCACGATCGGCATGCACCGCATCGACACACAACTGGCGACCACGCCAGAGCAGCGGCAGATCGGCCTCATGTTCCGCAAGGACATGCCTCAGCACGAAGGCATGCTGTTCGTCTTCGAGCAGCCAGCGGTGCAGTGTTTCTGGATGAAGAACACGCTGATCCCGCTCACGGCCGCCTTCGTGGCCGACGATGGCAGCATCGTCAACCTGGTCGACATGCAGCCGCTGGATGAAAAAGGCAACCACTGCTCGACCCAGCCGGTGCGCTACGTGCTGGAAATGAACCAGGGCTGGTTCAAGCAGCGCCATCTGGCGGCAGGCAGCAAGCTGCGCGGCAAGCCGTTCGCGGCCCAGGCCGCGCGCTGAGCCGGGAGCCGGGGTTCCTACGGCTCAATGACAAATGACCGCGGCTGGCGCCGCATGACGAATGACAAATGCGTCATTCGTCATTCGAAAGCGAACGTGCATCAAGCCGCGAGCTTGGTCAGCGCATCGTTGAAGGTCTTGCTCGGGCGCATCACCTGCGCCAGCTTGGCCGGGTCGGGCTGGTAGTAGCCACCGATGTCCACTTCCTGGCCCTGCACGTCGGCCAGTTCCTGCACGATGGCCTGCTCGCCATCGGCCAGCGCCTTGGCCAGCGGCTTGAAGCTGGCGGCCAGGTCGGCATCCTCGGTCTGCTCGGCCAGGGCCTGCGCCCAGTACATCGCCAGATAGAAATGGCTGCCGCGGTTGTCCAACTGGCCGGTCTTGGGGCTGGGACCCTTGTTGTTGTCCAGCAATTTGCCGGTGGCGGCGTCCAGCGTTTTCGCCAGCAACTTTGCGCGCGGGTTGTTGTTCTTGAATCCCAGGTCTTCCAGGCTGACGGCCAGCGCCAGAAACTCGCCCAGCGAATCCCAGCGCAGATGGTTTTCCTCCACCAACTGCTGCACGTGCTTGGGCGCCGAACCGCCGGCGCCCGTCTCGTACATGCCGCCGCCGGCCATCAACGGCACGATGGACAGCATCTTGGCGCTGGTGCCCAGCTCCATGATGGGAAACAGGTCGGTCAGGTAGTCGCGCAGGATGTTGCCGGTGGCGCTGATGGTGTCCAGGCCGCGCTGCACCCGCTCCAGCGTGTAGCGCATGGCGCGCACCTGGCTCATGATCTGGATGTCCAGGCCCGTGGTGTCGTGCTCGTGCAGGTACATGCGCACCTTGGTGATGAGTTGCGCCTCGTGCGGGCGATATTGGTCGAGCCAGAAGACCACGGGCATGCCGCTGTTGCGCGCCCGGTTGACGGCCAGCTTGACCCAGTCGCGGATGGCGGCGTCCTTGACCTGGCACATGCGCCAGATGTCGCCGGCTTCCACGTCCTGGCTCATCAGCACCTCGCCGGTGGCGATGTCGGTGATGTTGGCCACGCCGTCCTCGGGGATCTCGAAGGTCTTGTCGTGGCTGCCGTACTCCTCGGCCTGCTGCGCCATCAGGCCGACGTTAGGCACGGTGCCCATGGTGCGCGGGTCGAACGCGCCATGCCACTTGCAGAAATTGATCATCTCCTGGTAGATGCGGGCGAACGTGCTTTCGGGCATCACCGCCTTGACGTCCTTCAGCCGGCCATCGGCGCCCCACATCTTGCCGCCGTTGCGGATCATGGCGGGCATCGAGGCATCGACGATCACGTCGTTGGGCGAGTGGAAGTTGGTGATGCCCTTGGCCGAATCGACCATCGCCAGCTCGGGGCGGTTGGCATGGCAGGCGTGCAGGTCGCGGCGGATCTCGTCCTGCTCGCTCTCGGGCAGGTCGGCGATCTTGTTGTGCAGATCGACCATGCCGTTGTTGACGTTCACGCCCAGCTCCTCGAAGGTCTTGGCGTGCTTGGCGAAGGCGTCCTTGTAGAAGATCTTCACGCAGTGGCCGAACACGATGGGGTGCGACACCTTCATCATGGTCGCCTTGACGTGCAGCGAGAACATCACGCCGGTCTTGTGCGCGTCCTCGATCTGCTTCTCGTAGAAGTCAAGCAGCGCCTTCTTGCTCATGAACATCGAGTCGATCACCTCGCGGTCCTGCAGCGCGACCTTCTCCTTCAGCACGATGGTCTTGCCGCCTTGGGTGATCAGCTCCATCCTCACATCGCGCGCCTTGTCCAGCATCATCGACTTTTCGCCGTGATAGAAGTCGCCATGGTGCATGTGCGAGACGTGCGAGCGCGAGGCCTGGCTCCACTCGCCCATGCTGTGCGGGTGCTTGCGCGCGTATTCCTTCACCGCGCGGGGAGCGCGGCGGTCGGAGTTGCCCTCGCGCAGCACCGGGTTGACGGCCGAGCCGATGCACTTGTTGTAGCGCGCGCGGATGTCCTGCTCTTTCTCGTCCTTCGGGTTCTCGGGGAAGTCCGGAATCTTGTAACCCTTGTCCTGCAGCTCCTTGATGGCGGCCTTGAGCTGCGCCACCGAGGCGCTGATGTTGGGCAGCTTGATGATGTTGGCCTCGGGCTTGAGCGTCAGCCTGCCCAGCTCGGCCAGGTGGTCGGGCACGCGCTGGTCTTCCGACAGGTATTCGGCGAACTGGCCCAGGATGCGGCCAGCGACCGAGATGTCGCTGGTGGTCACCGCGATGCCGGCGGGCGCGGTGAACGCCTGCACGATGGGCAGGAACGACGCGGTCGCCAGCAGGGGCGCCTCGTCGGTCAGCGTGTAGACGATGGTGGATGACTTGTCGCTCATGGGGTATCTCCGGTTATTCGTTGTGGACATGGCGCGGCATGCTGGCATGGCTTCCTGACGCGGCGCTCACGGCGGCGGCCCGGCACCGGGGCATTGTGTCACCGACTGTCGCCGTGAAAGACCAGGGTTGCTATGTTTTTGGAAGCTGCCGTCGAATGACAAACAATGATTTCAGATAATAAGTCCACTGAAGATCAGTCTTGACATACACCTATAGCTATCGACATTGAAGCAGTTTCAGGCCGCCTCATAGAGAGCGCGGCATCGCGCCGCATGTTCTCAGAGCCTGACAAGCGCCGCAAAGGGCGGCGAGAACATGACCGTGTGTGCGCCGCGATGCTGGCGCAGGCGTAGTGCACGCACAGGCAGGCCAGCAGCAGCGCGCTGGCGCCTATCCAGTTCAGCCCAGGCGCCGCCACCGAATCCATTGATTCGGATCAACCTCGCGCGCCTTCACAAGCAACGTCATTCACGGCAAGCGCCTACAGCGTGAAGACATCACGCACACCACAATGAACCGCATGGACGCACTGTTGCTTTCACGCATCCAGTTCGGATTCGTGATTTCCTTTCACATCCTGTTTCCAGCATTCACCATCGGGCTGGCCAGTTGGTTGCTGTTCCTGGAATGGCGCTGGCTGCGCACGCGCGAGAGTGTGTGGTGGGACCTCTACAAGTTCTGGAGCAAGGTGTTCGCCATCTCGTTCGGCATGGGCGTGGTGTCGGGCATCGTGATGAGTTTCCAGTTCGGCACCAACTGGGCCGTGCTGTCCGAGCGCGCCGGCAACGTGCTGGGGCCGCTGCTGAGCTACGAGGTGCTGACGGCCTTCTTTCTCGAAGCCGGCTTCCTGGGCGTGATGCTGTTCGGCGCCAGCAGGGTACGGCCCGCGGTGCATTTCTTTTCCACCACCATGGTGGCGCTGGGCACGCTGATCTCCACCTTCTGGATCATCGCCGCCATCAGCTGGATGCATACGCCACAAGGACACGTCATGCAGGGCAACGTATTCGTGCCGGACGACTGGTGGCGGATCATCTTCAACCCCTCTTTTCCCTATCGCCTCGCGCACATGGTGCTGGCGGCCTTCATCACCACCTGCTTCGTCATCGGCGGCACGGCCGCTTGGTACTTGCGGCGCGGCGTGCACCGCGACATGGCGCTGAAGATGCTGAAGCTGTCGGTGGCCTTCGGCGCCATCGCCGTGCCGGCGCAGGTGCTGGTGGGCGATCTGCATGGGCTGAACACGCTGGAGCACCAGCCCGTCAAGGTGGCGGCCATGGAAGGCCACTGGCGCTCACATGGCGAAGGCGCGGGCTTTCCGCTGGTGCTGTTTGCCGTGCCGCGCCAGGCCGAGGAGCGCAACGACCTCGAAGTCGCCATCCCGCGCCTGGGCAGCCTGGTCCTCACGCACAGCCTGGATGGCGAGATCGCGCCGCTCACCAGCGTGCCGCCGGAAGACCGCCCGCCCGTGGCACCGGTGTTCTACGCCTTCCGCGTCATGATCGGCATCGGCGTGCTGATGCTGCTGGTCGTGCTGGCATCGGCCTGGGCCTGGTGGCGCGGACGGCTGGAGCAATCGGCGTGGACGCTGCGCGGCTGGCAGTTGCTGAGCGGCTCGGGCTTCGTGGCCTTGCTGGCCGGCTGGTACGTCACCGAAATCGGCCGCCAGCCCTGGGTGATCCACGGCCTGCTGCGCACGCGCGATGCCCTCAGCCCGAACCTGCAGGCCAGCACCGTGGCCACGTCGCTGGCGGGCTACGCCACGGTGTACGCCATCATCTTCGGCGCCGGCATGTGGTATCTGTGGCGCCTGCTGAAGAAAGGCCCGCAGGTGGGTGAAACCCCGCCCGAGCACGGCCCACGCGGCAGCGGCGCCAAGACGCCGGCGCGCCCGCTGTCGGCGGCCGACGAGGCCGACATCGCCGACGGCGCCACGCCCGCTGAAGGAGCGCGCCCATGACCCCCGACCTCTTGATCCGCACCGCCGCCGAGGGCAGTGCCTACTGGCTGCCGGTGGCCTGGCTGGGCGTGATCGGCTTCGGCGTGCTGATGTACGTGCTGCTCGACGGTTTCGTGCTCGGCCTGGGCGTGCTGGCGCCGCTGGCCGAGGACGGCGAGCAACTCGACCACATGATGAACACCGCCGCGCCGATCTGGGACGGCAACGAGACCTGGCTGGTGCTGGGCGGCGCGGGGCTGATGGCGGCGTTTCCGAAAGCCTACGCGCTGGTGCTGTCGTCGCTGTACCTGCCGGTGCTGGCGATGCTGCTGGGGCTGATCTTTCGCGGCGTGGCGTTCGAATTCCGCTTCAAGGGCCGCGGCATCGCGCGGCGCGCCTGGGGCGCGGCGTTCAGCGCCGGCTCCATCGTGGCGGCGTTCAGCCAGGGCGTCATCCTGGCCGCGCTGGTGCAGGGCCTGCCGATGGAAGGCGGCCGCTACGTTGGCGGCGTATGGGGCTGGCTGACGCCTTTCGCCCTGATGACGGGCGCCGCGCTGGTGTGCGGCTATGCGCTGCTGGGCGCGGGCTGGCTGGTGCTGAAGACCGATGGCCGGCTGCACGAGCGAGCGCGTGGCTGGGCACGGCCGCTGGTACTGGGCATTCTGGCGTTCATGGCCGTGGTCGGCGCGTGGCTGCCGTTTCTGGATTCGCGCGTGATGGCGCGCTGGTTCGAGGGCGTCAACCTCTTGTGGCTCGCGCCGGTGCCGCTGCTCACGGCGGCGGTCGGCTGGCTGCTGTGGCGCGACGCCGCGCCACACTCGCGCGACGCACGCACGCACGACGCGCGCCCCTTCCTGTGGACGCTGGCGCTGTTCGCGCTCGGCTTCGCCGGCCTGCTGCTGGGCATGTGGCCGTATCTGGCGCCGCCCTCGCTCACCATCTGGGGCGCGGCTTCGCCACCCGAGTCGCAAGGCTTCGTGCTATGGGGTCTGATGTTTCTGCTGCCGCTGATCCTGGGCTACACCGCGTGGTCGTACCGGGTATTTCGTGGCAAGGTAACGGTGGCCGATGGCTACCACTGAGCAGCAAGCGCGTATCCCCTGATGTCGTCACGCCCCCCGATCAACACGTTTTTCATGGAGAGATGAAGATGAACCTGAAACAACTGCCCCGTCAGGCCGCTCTGGCAACCATCACCGCCCTGGCGCTGGGTGCCGGCGTGGCCCACGCCGATGACATGGTGTGCAATGGCCGCATCGACGCCGTGGCGATCGACGGCGACGTGAAAGTGCCCGGCAACACAGCCTGCACCCTGGCCGGCACGCGGGTGGATGGCAACGTGAAGCTTGAATCCGGCGCTTCGCTGACCGCGCGGAACGCGCGCATCGGCGGCAACGTGCAGGCCGAGAACCACCGTCAGCTCAGCCTGGCTGGCGGCACGGTGGGCGGCAGCGTGCAGCTCAAACAGGGTGGCGGCGCCAACATCACGGGCGTGGCCGTCAAGGGCGACATCCAACTGTTCGAGAACCGTCGCGCGCAGACGGTGCGCGGCAACCGCGTGGGCGGCAACCTGCAGTGCAAGTCCAGCCGCCCGGCGCCCACCGGCGGCAACAACACCGTGAAGGGCAACAAGGAAGACCAGTGCGCGCGGCTGTAAAGCGCCGCGCCGTGCTGCCTATTGAGCAACCCAACCCCGCCAGCAGGGCCGGTGTACCTGAAGAAAATCAATGACTTACAAAACGTTTTCTTGAGAGAGTTTCGTCATTCAGGACAAGCCTATGTCATGCCTTCACCTCATCCCGTCATTGCGGCGAAGGCCGCAATCCACACGGTGTCCGCGGGTCAACACCGTGTCAAGGTGACGCCCCATGGATTGCGGCCTTCGCCGCAATGACAAGGGAATGTGAGGAGGGTTCTGATGGCCCGCGCTGTCGTGATTTTTGAAAATATCAATAGGCTGAAGGGATATCGCGAGGATGCGCAACGCCGCCATCGGGCGAAGGCGCGCTTTCACGTTTCGAGGTCAGCCGCCCGAATGCCGCTGACCCGGTAACGCCATCACTCCGCCGGCCAGCGCACCGTCACCCGCAGGCCGCCCAGCGTGGGGCTGCGGTCCAGCTCGATCATCAGGCCGTGCAGCCGCGCCAGCCGCCGCACGATGGACCAGCCCAGGCCACTGCCGCTCTGGCCACTGCCCAGCACGCGGAAGAAACGCTCGCCCAGACGCTCGCGGTCGGCGTCCGACAGGCCCGGCCCCGCGTCTTCCACCACCAGCCGCGCGCCCTCGCCCGCCGTGGCGGGCGTCACCTGCACCGCCACGCGCCCGCCGTCGGGGCCGTAGCGCAGCGCGTTGTCCATCAGGTTGCGCAGCAGCACGGCGGCCAGCGAGCCGTTCATGGGCACCGGCACGGGCTCGCCCGGACGCCGCAGGTCGATGTGCTGATCACGCGCCTGCGCCGTGCGCTGCAAATCCTGCGCCTGCTGCGCGGCCACGGCCGCCAGATCGGATGGGCCGCGCCCGCCCTCGCGCGTGTCGGCGTCGCTCACCTCGGCTTCCAGCCGGGCCAGTTGCAGCAGTTGCTCCACCAGCCGCGTGGCGCGGTCGCAGCCGGCGATGGTGGCGGCCAGCGCGGTGTGGCGCTCGTCGGCATTCGTCGCGCCCTGCGCCACCTGCGCTTGCATGCGGATGCCGGCGATCGGCGTGCGCAGCTCGTGCGCGGCATCGGCGGTGAAGCGCCGCTCGCTCGCCAACTGCTCGTGCACGCGCTCGAACAAGCCGTTGAGCGCGCGCACCAGCGGACGCACCTCGGGCAGCACGCCGTCCTCGGGCAGCGGCTGCAGCGCGTGCGGGCGGCGCGCGGCCACGCTGGCGCTTAAGCGTTGCAGCGGGCGCACCGCGCGGCGCACCGTCCACCAGATGCCCGCCGCCAGCAACGGCAACGCCGCCAGCAGTGGCAGCAACGAGCCGCGCAGACTGGCCAGCAGCACGTGGTGGCGCGCCGACACGTGCTCGCCGACGTGGATCACGTCCTTCACGCGGCCATCGTCCTTGCGCGTGGTGGTGTATACGCGCCACGCGGTGCCGTCTACCCGCTGATCCGACAGGCCGCGCGCATCACGTGGCGCCAGCGGCACCTCGGGCGCATCGGCCGAGCGTGCGTACAGCTTGCCCTTGTGCCAGATCTGAAACGCCACGCGCGACTGGTACTTGTGCAGCAGCGTCGGCGCCTGCACCGTGGCATCGTCCATGTCGTCGATCTCACCGGTGGCCAGCAGCGCGGCGGTCTGCGCCAGGTGGGCGTCGAGCAGCTCGTTCAGCTCGTGCTGCGTGACGTACCAGGCCACCACCACGGTGCCCAGCCAGGTGAACAGCACGAAGCCAAGCACCATCACCGTCAGGCGCTGGGCCAGCGAGAGTGCGCCGCGCGCCATGGCGGTGTTCAGGCACCCGCGCGCCGGGCCACGTAGCCCACGCCGCGAATCGTCTCGATCAGCTCCGCCCCCAGCTTGCGCCGCAGGTTGTGGATGTGCACTTCCACCGCGTTGCTGCTGACCTCGCTGCCCCACTTGTACAGGTGTTGCTCGATCTGCTCGCGCGACAGCACGCGGTCGCCGTTGAGCATGAAGACGTGCAGCAGGTCGAACTCGCGCACCGACAGGTCCACCAGTTCCTCGCCATGCCACACCAGGCGCGCCGCCGGGTCGAGCGACACGGCACCGAGCGCCAGGCGCGTGGTGGGCACGCCGTGGGCGCGGCGCACCAGCGCGCGCAGGCGGGCTGCGAGTTCGCCCAGGTCGATGGGCTTGACGAGGTAGTCGTCCGCGCCGCCATCCAGCCCCTGGATGCGCGAGTCGATGGCGTCGCGCGCCGTCAGCACCAGGATGGGCGTGCGCACGCCCTTGGCGCGCACGGCGGCCAGCGCATCCAGCCCATCCTGCCGGGGCAGGCCCAGATCAAGCACGGCCACCTGGTGCTGCTGTGTCAGCAGCTCGCGCTCGGCGGCCACGCCATCACGCACCCAGTCCACCGCGAAACCGTGCTGGCCCAGGCCTGCCTTCAGGCCCGAGCCCAGCAGTTCGTCATCTTCAGCCAGCAGCACACGCATGGGGCATTACCTCAATCGTCGTCATCCATCTGCGATTGTGCAGCGCCACCGCACAGCAGGGCGCTGGCGGCGATCAGGGTGGATATCACGCGCATGGGTGGCCGCCTCATTTCTTCAGACCGATCAGGTACGCCATCAGGTCGGGCTTTTCGGCCGCGCTGCATTCGCGCGAGAACACGTCCTTGCAATTGCGGCGAAACCACTTGTCGACCTTGGCCCGATCAGTGAAGCACTCGGCGCTGAAAGCCGGGGCCAGCGCATCAATGGCTTTGCCGGTGCTGGCGTGGCGCGCCGGACCCGTGGGTGGCATGCCATGGCACGAGGCACAACTCAGGTCGTTGCCGGCCTTGGTGCTGAACAGTTTCTGCCCGCGTGCCGCGTCGGCCGGCGCGCCAGCGGTGGTTTGCCAGCGCTGCAGTTCGGCACTGGCGATGGTGGTTTGCGCCACGGCGCCGGAAGCCAGCAGGGTGGTGGTCGCGCCCAGAGGGAATGGGTGGATCATGAACATTTCCTTGCCAGCACATCGCGGGCCGGATGCGTTCATGATCCGTGGCGCAACTGAAGGCGAGCTTAATGCGGCGCCAAACGCACTATCAAAAGAGAAGCAACCAATCCTTTACAGTACTTGCCATCAAGCCAATTTCTCCTGGAGCGGCACCGGTTTGCGCCGGATCAAACCGCTTGGGCGATCTGGCGCAGCGCCTGCTCGAACACCTCGGGCGGCTGGCCACCGCTGATGAGGTGACGGTCGTTGATGACCACCGCTGGGACGGATTGAATACCAGCCTGCCGCCAGAAAGCCTCGGCTTCGCGCACCTCGGCGGCGTACCCGTCGCCGGCCAAAATCTGGCGGGCTTGCTCCACATCCAGCCGCGCCGTGGCAACGGCGGCCAGCAGCACCTCGTCTTGCTCCACCGCCTCGGCGCGGCCGTGGTAGGCCTCCAGCAGCGCGCGCTTCAAGGCCAGTTGCTGGTCACCTCCCTGCAAACCGGCCCAGTGCAGCAGCCGGTGCGCGTTGAAGGTGTTGTAGATGCGCCCGCGCCCCGCCGGGTTGAACGTGAAGCCCACGGCCGCGCCGCGCTCGCGGATGGCGGCGCGGTTCTTCTCGAACTGCTCGGGCGAGCCGCCATATTTGCGCGCCAGGTGTTCGTTGATCTCCTCGCCGCCGGGTGGCATGTCGGGGTTCAGCTCGAAGGGCTGGAAGTGCAGCGTGGCCTGCACCGCGTCGGCGCTCCGTGCCAGCGCATGCTGCAGCGATGCCAGACCCACGGCGCACCAGGGGCAGGCAATGTCGGAGACGAAGTCGATCTTGATGGAGGTAGGCATGACAGGTGTCCTTTCGTCGGGTATGGGCAGGGTGAACTCATGACAAATGACCGCCGGCATAGACCAATGACCATCTTCCTTCGTCATTGAAGCGCGGCAAAGTCATTTGCCATTTGTCATTTGTCATTCATCCAGGGCACGCAGCAGCGCCGCGTCAAACGCCTCGGCCGCCTCGAACTGTACCCAGTGGCCGGCGCCGTCAATCAGTTGCATGCCGCGAAATTCGGGGGCGGCGGCGGCATAGGCGCCTTCAAGCTGATGGATGTGGGGGTGATAGACCGCGTCGTGCGCACCGTAGATCGCATGCACCGGGCACCGCACGCCCCGCAGGGCGCGCGCCAGGATGTCGGTGTGCGCCAGACGCCGGCGCAGCAGGCGGTCGCGCTGCACGTTGGCGATGTGCACCTCCAGCGCCAGGCCGTCGATCAGGCGGTGGTCGTGCAGCATCAGCACGCCCAGGTTATGACGGTGAATGTCGGTCTGCTCACGTGGTGTCTTCAGATGGCGCCAGCCTTTCAGCGGCAGTTGCCGCCCGGGCACCACGCCCATGGCGGGCGCCCCCACCAGCACCAGGCGCCGCGCCAGATCGGGGTGGGCCGCCAGCAGCAAGCCCGCCAGCATGCCGCCAAAGGAAAAGCCGACCAGATCAACCGGCTCGCCCGGCAGCAGCGCGCGCAGGCCAGCGGCCAGCGGCGCGACCATGGCATCGGCAGCACTGCTCCGCGCGGGCGGCGCCGAATCGCCAAAACCCGGCAGATCAACCGCCAGCACGTGGCGACCAGCATCCACCAGCGGTGGGATGTTCTTCACCCAGTGCGTCCAGCTACCGCTGCCGCCGTGAAACAGCACCACCGGGGGGGCGCCATCGCCCCGCCCCGCTTCCGGCACCCAGGCATGCCAGACCAGCGAGCCGCGACCGCACGGCGTGGTCAAGCGCCGTCCACGCGCCAGACGCTCGCGGCTGGCCTGGGACAACAGGGTGGGGATGACGGGCTCGCTCATTCGTCCAGCATGGCCGACCAGCGCTCGCCCCAGCCGCCGCGGCGCTGCTCGTCCATGGCGCGGCGGTCGCGCTTGGTGGGGCGGCCCTGGGTCAGGGCGTGCGCCGGCTCGGGCGCCAGCCGGCGCGCGGCGGCGGCCTGCTCGCGCGTGGTGATGCTTTCGGGCGTTTCCGCGTACAACCGCTGCGCCACCGGCGCCGGCCCGCGCGTGGGGCTGAGACCCTGCACGACCACGGTGCGCACCACATGGCCCTGGCGCAGCGTCACCACATCGCCCACCTTCAGCTCGCGCGCGGGCTTGACATCGCTGCCCGCCACCTGCACGCGACCGCGCTCGATCTCGTCCACCGCCAGCGCGCGGGTCTTGTAAAAACGCGCGGCCCACAGCCATTTGTCGATGCGTTGTCTTTCCAGTGGTTCAGCCATGATCACCTTGACACGGTGTTGACCCGCGGACACCGTGTGGATTGCGGCCTTCGCCGCAATGACGGGATGAGGTGAAGGCATTGCATAGGCTTGTCCTGAATGACGAAACTCTCAACAGTGGACAGCCTGTTGGTCGTCTAGGCTGTGCTCCAACGCGAGGGCGCGTCATCAAATCAGCGCTTCGCGCACATCGGGGTGACCAAGAAAGTCACGCGGGCTGGCGGAGCGGCCATAGGCACCGGATTGGAAGACCACGAACAGATCGCCTGCCGTGGCGCGGTCCATCTCGACACCATCAGCCAGCAGATCCAGCGGCGTGCACAGTGGCCCCACCACGTTGACGGTTTCCTGCTCCTTGCGCAGGCATCCCATGGACACGGGGTAATTTCTGCGAATCACTTGGCCAAAATTGCCTGATGCCGCCAGGTGCTGGTGCATGCCACCGTCCACGATCAGGAACGTTTGTCCGCGCGAAACCTTGCGCTCAATCACGCGGCTGACATACAGCCCCGCCTCGCCCACCAGGTAACGCCCCAGCTCAATGGCCATTCGTGCGCCAGGCATGTCGCGCGCCAGCTTTTCAGACAGGGCGTTGAGATGATCGGTGACGGGGACGAGGTCGAGCGCCTTGTCGTTGGGTGCGTAGGGAATGCCAAAGCCGCCGCCCATGTTGAGAATGCGGGGTGTTCGCGGCAGAAGATCCGCCCAGCTCATCACCAGGCCGTAGCTCAGGGATTGCGCCTCGATCAGCGGTTGGGCCTTCAGGTTTTGCGAACCCGCGAACAGATGAAAGCCCTCGAACCGCAACTCCATCGCGGCCAACTCCTTGAGCACGGCGGGGACCTGCTCCGCATCGATGCCAAACTGGCGTGGCCCACCGCTCATCTTCATTGAAGATGATTTGGCCTCGAAGGGCAGGTTGACGCGCAGCGCCACCCGTGCCGCATAGCCGGTGGCCTCGCTCATGGTGGCCAGGGCCTGAAGCTCGCGCAAGGATTCCACGTTGAACAAAATCCCAGCGGCCAGCCCGCGCATGAGCTCCGCCTCTTGCTTGCCCGGCCCCGCAAAGCTGATATCGGCCACGGCCATTCCAGCATCAAGCGCCACACCAAGCTCCTGACCCGAGGCCACGTCAAAGCCATCCACCAGACGCGACAGGTGGCATACCAAGGCGGGCATGGGGTTGGCCTTGATGGCGTAATGCAGATCAATGCGGTTGCCCAGCAAGGCGCGCAAATACGCCACACGGCGCTCGATGGCTGCGCGGTCGTACAAATAGCAAGGCGTCCCGCCGGCACGGCCCACTGCCTGCGACAAGGGCATGGAGCCGACCATCAGTTCACCATTTTCGTTGCGTGGCCAGGCGCGCGCCACCTCTGCTGCGTCGTATTGCGGACTGTTCGTGGTCATCATGCTTGGGCTTGCTGATTGGAGGGTTGGAAGAGGCCGGCAAAGTGTTGCGACAGGGCTTTGCGGTCAATCTTGCCGTTGGCATTGCGCGGCAAACTGTCCGCGGCGATATGGACATGACTGGGCACCATATAGGCGGGCAGTTGTTTGCGGCACAACTGCTGCACATGCTCAGGCTCCAGCACTTCCCCCTTGCGCGGCAAGACCACGGTGACGATGGCTTGGCCCAAACGGGGGTGGGTGACGCCAAACGCGGCCACTTCCGCAATGCGGGCGTCGCTGTAAATGACTTCTTCAAGCTCGACCGGGCTGATGCGATAGCCCGAGGTTTTGATCATTTCGTCCTGTCTGCCAATGAAATACAGATAACCGTGCGCGTCACGGCGCACCGTATCGCCTGAAAACACGGCCAGCTCGGGGCAGGTCAAGCCACTGCCGGGCCGCGGCAGGGGTTTGAAGCGTTCGGCCGTTTTTTCAGGATCATTCCAGTAACCCAGCGCCACGGTAGAGCCGCGATGAACCAGCTCACCGGGCTCATCCGCGTCACACTCGGTGCCGTCGGGGCGCAGCACCAGCACTTCTTGATTCGGGATGGCCCGGCCAATGGAGTCGGGGCGCGCATCGACTTCTTGCGGCGGCAGGTAGGTGGAGCGGAACGCTTCGGTCAGGCCGTACATCAGATAAGGGCTGGCCTGCGGCAGTAAAGCGCGCAGGCGGCTCAAGACGTCGCGCGGCATCTTGCCGCCGGTATTGGCGAAGTAGCGCAGATGCTGGCCCGCGCCGTCAGGCCATTTGAGTTCGGCCAGCTGTATCCACAGCGGTGGCACCGCGGTGAGCCCCGTGATGCGTTCACGCTGCAAAACTTGCAGCACTTCGCTGGGCAGGGTGTAGTCCAGCAGGACGGCGCAAGCTCCCACGGTAAGGGCGGTGGTCACTTGCGACAAGCCCGCATCAAATGACAAGGGCAGCACCGCCAGCAGGCGATCTTGCGGGCCGTTGTTCAAATAACTGGCCACGCTGGCCGCGCCGCTGACCATGTTGCGGTGCGACACCACCACGCCTTTGGGTTTGCCGGTGCTGCCGGAGGTGTAGAGGATGGCGGCCATGTCGGCATCAATCACGCCATGAACCGCGTGCGGGTGGCTGGGCGTTTGCAGCCATTGCGGCCACGGCAGCAAGTGGCAGCGTTGGGCCTTTACCTCGCCCGCACCCACCAGCACGACATGTTGCAAGGACGGGCATTGTTCCGCCGCCGCGGCCAGCAAACGCCAGCGATCAGGCGAAGTCACCAAAACCCGCACGCCGCCATCACTGAGGATATGCGCCACCTGGTCGGGTTTGAGCAATGGGTTCACGGGCACGAAAACGCCACCGGCTTCGGCCGTGCCCAGCATGGCCGCCACCGCTTCAAAGCGTTTGGACAAAAAAATGGCCACCCGCTCCCCACGCTGCAAACCATGAGCCAGCAGTCCTTGAGCAAAAGCCGATTGCATTGCAACCAGCTCTGCGTAACCGAGGTCTTGGCCGGCATGGCGCAGGGCTATCGCATCAGGGGTTTGCCGTGCGACTGCCTGGGTCAGGTGCTGCAGGAGTGAAGGCGCTTTCATTGGCGCTTGCATGGAAATTTCCTTGAATGCGGATAAATCAAGTGGCCGTCTCGAAAGCCGTGTTGCTCAAGGCTGTCAACCCTGTCAGCACGGTGCGGGTTTGCTCAAAAAGGCGCTTGAAGGGCAGTCCCTCGACATAGCCATGGGCGCCCGCGGTTTGCACGGCATCCCGGGTGACGCGGCCAGCCAGTTCAGACACATAACTGGACGAGAGCGCCACGCCTGCCACATTGCCGCCAAAACAAGCTTGCGCATACAGCCACAAGGCTTGCTGGTTCATGGCGATATCGGCCAGGCGCAAGGCCACTGCCTGGTGGTGAAGCAAGGGCTTGCCCGCCGACTGGCGTGTGCGGGCGTAAGCATAGGCGGCCAAGCTGGCGCGCTGCGTCATGCCAGCCAACAAGCCCATCAACAGGGCTTGATACTGTCTCAGCACCGCGGCAACGGCAGCGCGCGCGTTTGCATCGTCAGACGCGGGGGCTGGGTGCAAGGCCGGCGCCTCGGGCTTGGCGCACAGCCACATGGCCATGCCACTGGGCAGGCCCATGAGGGGCGACTCGATTTCCACGCTGAAATGGGTCTGCAAATCAGCCAGACTGCAAGGGCCCGATACAGATGCGTTCTGGCTGGCCTCGTCCACCTGCAAAAAGTAGATGAACCGCGCCGCCTCGGCGCTGGCCGATTGCCAATACACCCAGCGCTGAAGGCCGTTTTCAGTGCGCAGGGGCCAGGCGATTCGCACGCTGGCCGGGCCGGGCGTGGATGCGCCCGTGTCTTGAGGCTGCGCTGATCCCAGCGCTTGCAACAGCGCTTGCTCCAAGGCGCTCAGCAAGCCCTGCCAAGCCACTTCAGGACGCGCCGCGCCCAAGGTATAGGCCAGGTGCAGCATGACCGTGGGGCGCTCCGGAGCCTCCATGCCCTCCAGCAAGGCATCCACGTTCAATGCCGCAATGGCCTGCAAGCCTTGGTCCAGGCTGCTTGCACTGTCGCGCTGCGAGACTTTTTCCAGGTCGATGTCCCTGGCAACGGCCTGCGCGGCATCAATGAATGCCTGCAGGTCTGGCGACACGGCGAAGGATATGGGCGAGGTCGGTTCGGTTGTGGTCATGGCGATCAATACGCAGTAGGGTCAAAGGCGCGCGCGATCATTTGCCGCTGCATGTCGCCGGTGCCTTCCAGAATGTCGAAGGCCTTGGCATCGCGATAGAACTTGTCGAAGCGCTGGCGCACGGCAGGCGCGGCCAGGGCGAAGCGCTGGCTCAGATACTGCGCCAGCTCCATCGACAGCGTGGATGTGAATGCCTTGGCCATCGAAGCATCCAGGGAAACGCGCAACTCCTGGTCATAACGCCAAGCAGCGCGCAGGGTCAGCAGGCGGGCCGATTCCAGACGCGCCTGGTAAGTGTCCAGATCGGCCTGCACGGCTTGCCGGGCCTGGGCGCTCAGGCCGCCATCGTCGTGCGCGGCAATTTGCCTGGCCAGGGCCAGCGCGCCAGCGCAGGCTCCGTTGATCAGGCTCGACAGGGCCGGGCGCATATAGTCCCAGGCGTATTGCGCGCCGGTGAAGGCGTCGATCAAAGGGCCCCGCTTGCCGTTGTGACCCAGCATGGCGCCAGCAGGCACGCGGCAATCCTGAAAGGACAACGAGGTGAGTTGACTGGCGCGCAGGCCCATCATGTCTTCGCAGCGGTCGGCGGAGAAGCCCTTGGCGTTTTTGTCGACGACAAAGGCGCGAATGCCGAAGCGGCCTTTGCTGGCATCCAGCGTGGCGAACACCACGATCACGTCGGCACGCATGCCGTTGGTGATGAAGCACTTCTCGCCATTGAGCACATAGTCATCACCATCGCGGCGCGCGTGCAATCGAAGAGCTGTCGCGTCCGAGCCAATCCCCGGCTCGGTGATGGCAAAAACGCCCCACACCGGGCGGTGCTCATCATGAAAGCGTTCGAAATACACGCGCTGCTGCTCCGGCGTGCCCAGTGCGAACACCGGCGGCATGGACAGCCCCGGCCCCGGCAAGGCGATGGCCAGCCCCGGGCAAACACGCCCCAGTTGCTCGAACAATATGCAGCGGTGTACGGCCGAGCCCGTCGAGGACACGCCACCATGGGCTTGCGGCATGTTGAAGCGGTTGAGCGGCCCCACGGGCACGCGCGACCACAGCGAGGCGGGTATGTCGGCCTCTTGATCAGCCTGCATGACCAAGCCGCCAAGCTCATGCAGCAAGGTCTGCATGAGTTGCCAGCTCTCGCGGTCTTCGCGCCGCACTTGCGCGTCCACGGCCTTGATGTCGACATTCACAGTCAATACTCCTTCTCTGCCAGATGTGCCGTGATCAGTCTTGAAGAATCGGGTGTCGGGTGGCGTCCAACTGGCGGGCGCATCGCCAGCTCAATGCCACGGCGGTGACGCCAAAGCCCAAAGCCAGGCCCTGCCACAAGCCCAGCAAGGCGCCGCCCAGCACCACGCCCAAAATCCATTGCCCACCGTTGCCCACCACGCCGTAGCCCACCAGCGCCTGAAAGAATGGCGCTCGCGTTTGGCCCAGGCCGCGCAAGATGGCGGCGGCCACCAGGATCACCCCTTGCAGCCCCAGCACCAGGCCGGCCCAAGGCATGATCTGGCGCAGCGCGGCCGCCTCGTTCGCCTGGTAAGCCAAGGGCCCCAGAATGACCGCGCCCATGGGCACGGCGGCGATCGTGAAGACCACCACGGCGATGGCGGTGAACACCAGCGTCAGCGCCATGGCCACCCCCGCGTTATGGTTGCGCGCGCGCGGATCGCCTTCCGCATGGGCCACGGCCACATACTGGACCACGGCTTGCGAAATGCCCAAAGGGACTACCAAGGCGAAGGTCACCCACAGCGCGGCGACGGAATGCACCGGCACGGCATGAGGCCAATATCGCCCCGCGACCATGGCGGCGAACGCCAGCATCAGGCTATCGAGCAACACCACGGCACCGATGGGCCAGCCCACGGCAAAGACCTCGGCAAAGGCGGCGCGAATCCGCGCTCCTTGCACTTGCCAGTCGAAACGCAAGGGCTTGAGCACCAGCAAAATGCCCATGGCCGCTGCCGCCATGATCCAGTTCGACACGCTGACCGCGCCGATGGCCATCTCACTGGCATATGCGGGGTCGCCACCCCACCGCCGCATGCTCAGCGCGGCCAAAACGGCACCACACACCGACCCCAGGATGTAAACACCGGTGGCCTGTCCGGGGCGATCTCGCAAGGACACATGAATGCGAAACACCACCACCCACAGCGCGGGCAGCAGCCCCACCGCGTTGGCGATGCCAAAGCCATAAGCGGCCCGCGCCAGCTCGGTGTCAACGCCCAGCAGCAGCAAGGCCTGACTGCTCAGCACGCTCAGGCCGCTGCACACCAGCCCCACCACGGTGGAAAAGAAAAAACCCGCCACCATCGCCACACGGTAATCGTCGTCGCGACCACGCCCCAGCGCTCGGCCTCCCAAAAAATACAAGGCCTGCAGCATGCTGGCCGCGGCAATGAAGATGGGCATGTTGAAACTGGCCATCAAGGCGTAGGCCGCGTAGCTGTGCGAACTTTTTTGGGCAATGAGGCCAGCCACCACCACGCTCATCAGCAAGGGGGCGCTTTGCGCCAAGGTCATCTTGGTGGACAGGCTCAGCATGGGCATCAGCACCGGCTTGACTGAAGGACGGTCGCTGACCGCGGTGGCCTGTGCCGTTGCGGAGGCGGAATCGTGTTGTCTCATGCGGGCGCTCCTCAAGCGCTAGGGCTGCGTGCCTGCAACAGGGCCACGCCGATCGTGCCGCCGGGACTCATGCCCCAACCAAGGTAGCGCGTGCCATCGGCCACCTGGCCTGCCTGGATGTCAGCCAGCAGGCGCGCAATGGCGACGGGGCCAGATGCGGCGCAAAGCCAGGCCATGTCCACAAGATCGCGCTCGTGCTCTCTCGTGGACTGCTGCGCAAGCGGGATTTGCAGGTGGGCCATGCCCAGGCTGGTTTGCAGCGCCTGATCCCAATCAAGCCCCAAGCCTGACGGCAACCAGCCTTGAACGTCGTGGGCTTGCAAGCCATGTTGGTCCATCAATTCGCACATCAGCATCCGCGCATCAGCCAGCACACGCTGGCGGTCGATGCCGGGCAACGAAGCTTGCGCCGCGCCGGGCAGGGTGACATAAGGATCGAAACCGCGCACAAGCGTGTCCACGCACGCCAGCGCGGCTTGCCTTGGCGGCTCTTGCAGGCGCTCGATCCACAGCGCGGCGGCACCATCACCCAGCACGACAGGCCAGCCCAGCACGCGTGGCGTGGGCAGCGGCCACTTCTCGGCACAGATCAGCATCGCGCCGTACTGGCTGGCTGACTCGGCACCGTAGGCATCGATGATGTGCATGGCACCGATCCATGACGCACCGTGCCACTGCGCCACCCCGAAGTGCGGCACACGGGACAAGCCCACGCCACACACCACGCGCGACAGGCTGGACTGGAAAAAATTCTCATCCACGCTGCTGGTGGCATAGACAGCCAGGCTGCACTGGGGCTTTTCACCCAGGTGCCGCATCAAGCCTTGCACGGCTTGTTCTGCCATGCCGGCCTGGCTGGCCTTGGGCTCCCAGGTGAAACGCGCACCCGCGCGCACATGGGCTTGAACGGCTTCAGGCGTACACCAGGCGCTGGCATCCTGCCCCACCTCGTCAAACTGCCAGCGCGTGAGCACGCGGTAGGGCATGGCGCTGGTAGATGTTCCGGGTACGTCGGCCTGCTGTTCGGCAAGTGCCTCTTGCCGCCATTGATCGACCGTCGCGGTCGTTCCGGGCAAGACGGCGCAGGCATGAACAAAGGCCAGCGCGTGATCAGACCGCGGCATCGCACTTGCTTTTGACGAACTCGACCAGATTGCCAAAGCGGTTGAACATCTCGGCCGACAAGTCTTCCACGTCGATGGTGAAGTTGAAGCGGCCTTCCAGGTCTGTCAGTAACCCGACCACGCTCATGGAGTCGAGGCCGATTTCCAGCAGATTGGTGTCCATGGTGATGGCCTCGCGAGGCATGTCCAGTTGCAGCAGCTGAAGCACCATGTCGCGCATGGTGTCGGCAATCTCCTGCTCGGTCAGCGTGTTGTTTTGCATGGTTTGTGTCCTTGATATGAAGGTTGAAAATAATTTGGGAAACTGGCGCGATGTTGAGCTTGCCTCGGCGCTCCATACCCCGTGGCCGGGCTGCGCGCTGGCTGGTCGAGCTTGATCGGCGAGCCTTTTTTTCGAGCCGCAGCGGACGGACTACCCAGCCTCATCCGTCCGCGCCTTGAGTCTGGTGTGAGCCAAGAGGCAAGTCCGGATCGGGCAGGTGCGCACTGGCCCATCCGTGAGCCATGCGCCGGGCTTGGTGTGAACAGCGAACGCGCAGCGCGGCGGCATGACCGCTTAAGCTGGCCATCCAGATCACCGCGTCAATGGGCTTGCCTCGCCGGACGGCCAGCCCGACCAGATCGCTCAAGGCGATCAAGGGCGAAGCGCTGGACAGGTGTATGTGATTTGAGCGTCCGTGCTGCGATGGCCAGAGCAATTCGCCCCCCCAGGCCGAGGTGTCGGCCACTTGCTCCAACAGCGCGGCACTGTAGGCATCGCCCGCCAGCACGGCATGAGCGCGTTGCGAGGGTGGCAGCGATTGCGCCACATGGGCCACCTGGCTGCTGGCCCATTCAAGCAAGCGCGCATGAAGCTGCCGTGGAGGCTCTTGCCAGGGCTCGGCATCGCATGGCGCTTCGCTGAGTGCGATCTCTTCGACGGTGGCAATGGCTTGGTCATCGTGTGGATCAGCCCCATCGCCCGCGGTCGCCTCACGCACCAGGCAGGCGGCCGCGGCATCGCCATAGGTCACCACATCAGGAATGCGGCGATAAAAAGGGGCCATCCATTTGTCCGCCGCGCTGACAAGAATCGGCGCCTGGGCGATGGATGCATTCACGGATGTGCGGTGTCCTCCGTCATGCTGGGCGCTGGCCATGGACGCCCACACGCTGGCCAGCCGCAAGGCCGTGGCCAGCCCCGCGGTGCCGTTTTGGCTGATGGTCTGAGTCAGCCGGCTGCCAGGCGCGTAGGCCTGTTGCAGGCGCAAACAGGTGGAGCCCAGTATTTGCTGATCCAGGGTGCACTGCGTATGCAGGATGGCGCGGGTTTGCGCAAGGGGCTGGGCAAGCGCCTGTGCCAGATGTCCCGCCACCTGCGCTGTCTGATCACTGTTGCGCGCCAGGGCAGGCCAGGTCGGGGCTTGGTAAGCGTCGGCCGGTAGCCGCATGACGCCAGGCTCAACCGTGGCGGGACGGGAAAACTGGCCTGCTTGCTCCAGCAGATGCATATGGCTTTGCGGCGCCGCCGTGCCCAGCAAGCTGTGTTGCGTTTGGCAGGCTGGCACATCGGTTGTTAGCGCAAGAATGGACAGGCGCATGGATATTCCTGGGGTCAAGACGGTGGGCGCCATCCAATGGCGGCATAAGCACCCACGTTGGATTGCGCGCAATACACCACGCGCTGGCCTTCGGACAGGAGCCTGACGCCCTCATCGGCCATGTTCACGGCAAAGTCGGCGCAGTAGGCATGTCCGCGCTTGCCAATGTTGTCCAGGAAGAACTGATCCATGCCCAGGCCCAGCGATTTGGCAATCAACTTCCAATAAGGGAGGGCCGCATTGATGGTCAGCAAGGTGCCCATCTGGTCAACGGGCAGGCCACAGTCCTGTGCATGCTGCTGAAAGAGCTTTTTGGTTTGCAGCCAGGTCAGGCGTGCGATGGCGGCTATGTTGGCGGCATCGCTAGGACCTTCAAACAGTTGCGTGTAGTTGAGCACGGTGACGCGATCCAGCACGCCGAGCAATGACTCACGCCCGATCAGGATGGCCGATCCACCATCGCTTTGCATGCCCGAGTTTTGATAAATGCGGTACCCGGCCTGTCCAAAAACACGGTCCGAGGTGACAACCAGGGCATAGCGCGCCCGCGCATCCTGACGCAACAAATCCGCCGCCCACTGTATGGCGTTGCCCACCGCGGCGCAGGCCAGGTGCGTGACGGAAAAAGACATGTGCGTGCGCCAGCCGTAGCGCTGGGCCAATTGGCTCAACACCGACACAGGCGCAGCCGGCGCGCTGAAGGCTTGTGTGTGGGCATGAATCACGTAGGCCACGTCAGCGGGATTGAGTCCGCGCGCCATCAGCTGATCGACAGCGATGCAGATGAGATCAAGGTCAGAGCAATGCGAGCCATCGTGGAAATAGCGGCAGCCGTTGCGCAGCAACTGCTCCACCAGTTCGGGAGCAACGTCCTGGTCTTGCACCCAGTCCAGCAGGTCAACGGCGGGGCCTGGCAAGCTGTAGGCCACATCGACCAGCCCTATTTCGGGCTGTGTGGATTGCGATTGAAATGACATGGCGATTACTCGGCTTCCGCACGGGGGCAAGCGGCCGCCGAGTCCACCCAGCCCAAACTGCGGCAGGTCACCCCCGATGCCGCCGGCGCATCGGGAAAGCGTGCAATGAACTCGTGCCGCAGCATATCGAACAATATGCGGTCTCTCAGCTCGGCACCCATGCGGTGGCGGCCGCGTTGTCGTCCGGTTTGTGTCATGCCCAGCTTGGCGTGCACACCCACCGATGCAACATTGCCATCCACCAGCCATGTGCCAATCGCTTCGCGGCCATGTTCTAAAAAGCCGGTGGCCATGGCGGCCAGCAAGGCCGAAGTGGTTATATTTTTGGGCGCGGGGCCAAAATGACCACGAACACCCCATATCTCGGCCGAGCCCATGGCGTTGTCGATATCCGTCAAGCACACGATGCCTATGGGTACCGTGCTGTCCGGCGCATAAAACAGCAAACCGCGGTTGCGCTTGCTGGTCAGCATGGAACCCACGGCAAGCCTGGACAACTGTTGACGGCCGCCGCCAAAATCCAGCCAGCAGTGAACGCGCTGGTTACTCAGCCATTCATGCACGGTGTCGATGTCTTCATGGCCGACGGTTTTGAGCACAACGCGCGGCAAATCGGTGCCAGGAATGGTCTCACACGTGGGGCGCTTGGAACGGATGGCTCTCATTATGTCCATGCGCTGGCTTGTGTGCTGAGAATGAAGCCGCCAAAGCAACCACCAATGCCACTGGCAAACACCAAATGATGTCCAGGCGTTTTCAGTGCCGCGGAGTCTGCCAAATTGACCGCTGCGTCTGAGCCGAAAACATGGCCGATGCGGCTGAAGTTGCGCGTGAACAAACGCTCTTTCGGCAAACGCAAAGCATCCATGGCCTGATACCAGGCCGGCAAGTTCACATTATGAGGCAGCACGGTGTGCAGATCGGAGGGCGTCAGACCCGCATCTTTGATAACACGGCGGATCACCGACACCAGGCTCCAGAGATAATTGTTGTTGGATTCGTAACGACCGTCGGGCAAGATGCCATGCACCGCCACGGGATCGTTGTATGTTTGCAGTCCGAGCAACTGGGTGGGCGCATCGCGGCACACCCACATCACCGATGCGCCATCGCTGTGCATGCCAGCGGTGCCAATGGCACGCAAATCTTCGCGCAAGATGGTATCCACACAAACGATCAAAGCGTTTTGCCACCCGGTTTGCTTGGCAAACAGGGCACGCAACACGCGCAGCGCGTGGATGGGCGAGACACACTGCTGCTGGGCAATGGAAAAAGTCAGCGCGCGCGT
This sequence comes from Pseudomonadota bacterium, assembly GCA_030538085.1. Taxonomy (GTDB): domain Bacteria; phylum Pseudomonadota; class Gammaproteobacteria; order Burkholderiales; family Burkholderiaceae_C; genus Ottowia. Next base: position 37,132 of record JAUNUR010000003.1, read on the forward strand.
AAACCCCAGCCGCTGACGCAACTCGCCTGTCAGCGTGTAAGGCATGGGCAGGGCATTGCAAGGCGAGGTATGACAAACCACCAGCGCATCGACTTCATCAGCGCGCAACCGTGGGCACTCGTGCAGCAGTTTGCGTACGGCCGCAAGACCCAGATCGATTTGTTTGGCATCACCCCGAACGCGATAAACGGTATCTACGCCATTGCTGCGCAAGACGGCGGCATCGCCAGACCGATATTGCTCATCGCACCACTGTTCCAGCGTCACGCCATGCTGAGGTAACACATAAGCAGCGTGGGCAATGCCCACGGAAGTGGACTTGTTCATTTTATGGCGGGGTTAATACCGAGCGACCACCCACTATCGCAAGCGGATTCACGCGGGCCACCGCATACTGAAAACCCAATCACCTCACCCTCCTCACTGAATATTCCCCAGTGCATATACTTTTTTAATCTCTTTGGGTCATTTTCACCGCCGCTTGCGGCGGTTCCAGCAACGCCCCCGACAGGGGCAGGAGGCGAAGCGGGCAATATTTCCGTATTTATCACGGGGAAGATTATTCCACCGTGGAAAAATTACGCGATTAAAGCCGACCAGCCAAGAGCCAACGATTCCGCCCCGTGATGGAAAATGAACGCCCTACACGTCAAACTGCAACAACCTTTCCGGCAGAGCCGAGGTCACCCCATATTAATAAATCAACCTCACGGTCACTCACCCGAGTCCCAAACGCAGGACTCAATGTCGGCAGGATGCATTCCTGAAAAATCCAACAATCCTCGTATTCTGCCATAATTTGCAGGGTCAAAAAATAAAAGTTAGAAAAGTAATCGATCCGCCCGCACCGAAAATAGCACCCGAGAAACAAGTGGCGTTGGCGCGCGGAATTTTCGCTGCTCAAGCGCGGCATCGACGAAGACCAACATGGCAATAGCGCACATTACCCGTAGCTTAGCGTGATCGTGTCGCTAGCGGATTACCCTCTTTCGGGGGGCTCAGCGAGGAGGAGCGTCAGTGGCTGCGCCCCGATCACGCGATCTTGCGTATCGAGTCAGCGCCCACGGCCCAGCGGCTGGTGCGCTCAAGTGCGCCATGTCGATGGCATGCCTTTGATCTTTTGCGTCACTGGAGCCAATCGGCACGATTCAACCGTATTCGAGCAACTGGTCGATGCCCTGCCAGCCGTTGGCGGCAAGCCAGGCAGACCCAAGCGCAAGCCCGCCAAGCGCATGCGGACAAGGGCTACGACTATCCGCGATGCTGGATTCATCTCAAGCGCCGAGGCATCAAAAGCCGCATCGCCCGCAAATGCATCGAGCACAACGACCGGCTGGGGCGTCATCGCTGGGTGGTCGAACGCACCCATGCGTGGCTGGCTGCCTTTGGCAAGCTGAGAACTCGCTTTGAACGCCGCATCGATATTCACCTGGCGCTGCTCAGTCTGGCTTGCTGCGTCATCTGCATTCGCAACCTTCCAGCGTTTTGTTGGTCGCTCTAAACCTAGAAACGGCAGTTGACCGCTCGCCATCCTTGGACAACTGGCATGAGCACTGACTTTCACAGCTTCGATCACATTCACCTGTTGGGTGAGCGCGCTATGCACCCAATCGCACCGCGCTGGCCGTGCCATGCGGCGTTGCTCGTCCTCGCAGGCACGAGCCTGCCGCGTCCTCGCGTCTTGCCTGGCACGCCCATCACGGCACGCTCGGGCGCATCCAACTGCCGTTTCTAGGCTAAATGATCCTGGAGTGATACGGCTATCAACCGCACAATAGGTGTTATGGAAGAGGTCCCGGCCGACACCTTCAGTGCGTTCAAACGCGCACGCATGGAGCTAAAAAGCGACCCCCGAGATGAAGCATTTGCTTCAGTCGGCTGCCACGTTGGAGGGCGTGGACCTGACGGCTTTCGTGCTGTGCGCTGCCGCAGAAAAAGCCCGTCGGGTGCTGACCGACCATGCCCAGATTGCGTTGTCCCGGTCTTCAGCGGCTATGCTGAACGCGGAAAGCCAGCATGAGTAATATTCATAAAAATGCACATCAGGTGCAGACCGGGGAGCACTCAGATCCTGGGTCAAAGACGGATCGGCCTCTGGTGCGTTCTTCCGCCGCCGAATATCTGACCTTCATGGCGGCCACTGGCCAAGCAGGTGTGGAAGCCATCTATGCCGATGAAAGCATCTGGCTGACGCAGAAGATGATGGGGGCGCTGTACGACGTCAACGTGCGTACGATCAATGAGCATCTCAAAAAAATCTTCGCTGACAACGAGTTGCAAGAAGATTCAGTTATCCGGAAATTCCGGATAACTGCCTCTGACAACAAAACCTATAACACCCTGCACTACAAGCTTCCCGCCATCATCGCGGTGGGCTACAAGGTCAACTCCGAACGTGCTGTGCAGTTTCGCAAGTGGGCCACAGGCATCATTGAGCAGTTCACCATCAAGGCCTATGTGATGGATGACGAGCGCATCAAGGCCGGTGGCTCCATCCTCACCGAGCAGTATTTCGAAGAGCAGCTGCAGCGTGTTCGGGAGATTCGGCTCTCCGAGCGCAAGTTCTATCAGAAGATCACCGACATCTACGCCACAGCCATAGATTACGACGTCACGGCGCAAGCCACACAGCGGTTCTTTGCCACGGTGCAGAACAAACTGCACTGGGCCATCCATGGCCAAACAGCAGCAGAGGTCATCTATCAGCGTGCCGACGCAAAAAAAGACCATATGGGCTTGACCATCTGGAAAGACGCGCCGCAAGGCAAGATCCAGAAGTTCGATGCGGTGGTCGCCAAGAACTACCTGACCGAGCATGAAATGGCACAGCTGTCACGGATGGTCAATGCCTATCTGGACGTGGCAGAAGACATGGCTCAGCGCAAGATTCCCATGACGATGCAGGATTGGGAAACGCTTGAATCGATTCATCGCAGCCACTGACCGTGAGGTCTTGCAGGACGCGGGCAAGGTGACTGCCGAAATCGCCAAGGCTCACGCCGAGAGCGAATTCGAGAAATATCGCATCGTGCAGGATCGCTTGTTTGAAAGTGATTTCGACCGGATGCTCAAGCAGATTGGCTCCGGCAGCTCAGCGCCCAAGGGCGAGGGCTGAGACGAATGGCCACAAAGAAAACACCCAAAGCCAATCCCAGTTGGAGTGATATCAAAACCAAGCTGGCCGATTTCGACCGTGCTGGGCTGCTGGGGCTGGTGCAAGACCTGTACGCGGCCAGTCAGGACAACAAGGCTTTTCTGCATGCTCGCTTCGGGCTGGGCGATGACCCGCTGGAGCCCTACAAGGATGTGATCATCCGCTGGATCAATCCGCCGGATTTTCGCAACCCGATCTCCGTCAGCAAAGCCAAGAAGGCCATCAGCGATTACAAGAAGGCGGTGGGACTGCCACAGGGTTTGGCCGAACTGACAGTGTTTTACTGCGAAGAGGTGTTTGCGTTTCTCGCTGGCTGCGGCATGGACGACGAAGGTTTTTACGATGCTCTGGTGAGGATGTTCGCGCAGGCGTTGAAATACGTGTTGGCCTTACCCAAGGCGCAGCAGGCGGTATTTCTGACCCGACTGGATCGGGTGCGCCTGCTGGGGCAAAACGTCGGCTGGGGTGTGGGAGATGATTTCGACCATTTCTGGTCGGAAGCTGGTTTGGCGGGTCGGGCATGAAGAATGCCAAAAAAACTGTGGCGGGCACTTGGCGCATCGCCAGCATGGAAGTCTGGGACGCCGATTACTTTGATATGGAAGTGCCAGCGCACATCACGATTCGCAACGATCTGACCGGCGAATTTCAGTTTGGTCTGGTGAAAGGCGATCTGGATGCCCGTGTCAGCATGACCGAAGGCGTGGCTCGGCTGGAATTCTCCTGGTCGGGCGCAGATGAGAACGATCCGGCGAGCGGGCGCGGCTGGATGGCGGTGACGGGTGATCAGGCGCGGGGGCGCATCTTCATCCACCAGGGGGACGACTCGGCTTTCACGGCGGTGCGCGTGGGATGAACGGCTCCGATGTTGATCGGGTCTTGGAACTGGAAGGCCTGCGAGCCGAAAACGCCCGCCTGATCGCGCTGCTTGAATCCCACGGCATCTCGTGGCGCTTGCCCTTGCCACAGCCGGTTATCGCTGTAAACCCAAAGCCGGAGCTGTCCCGGCTGTCCACTGCAGAGAAGGCGGCTCTGTTCCGGCGGTTGTTTCGTGGACGAACGGATGTCCGCGCTGCACGCCTTCCACAAGGACGAGCACTACATCATCGCCTACGACGAGGAATCCAAGACCGACAAGGTGCAGATCGTCGATGAATACACCGGCCGCGTGATGCCCGACCGCTCCTGGGAGCGCGGTCTGCACCAGATGATCGAGGCCAAGGAAGGCGTGCAGATCACGGGTCAGCGCAAGACATTGGCCCAGATGACGTATCAGCGCTTCTTCAAGCGGTACTTGCTGTTGTCTGGGATGACGGGGACCGCACAGGAGATCGCGCCGGAGCTCAAGCGCGTTTACGACCTGGACGTGCTCCCCATCCCGACCAACAAGCCGAACCAGCGGCAGTACTGGCGCCCGCGCTGCTGGCATACCGAAAACGAAAAATGGGCTGCCGTGGCACAGCAGGCCACCGAAATAGCCGCTCAGGGCCGTGCCGTGCTGGTGGGCACGCGCTCGGTGGAAGGCTCAGAAACGCTGAGTCAGTTGCTGACCGATCAAGGCATTGCCCACACGGTGCTCAATGCCCGCCAGGATGCCGATGAGGCAGAGCTGATCAAGCATGCCGGCGAAGCCGGCCATATCACGGTCGCCACCAACATGGCCGGGCGCGGTACCGACATCAAGCTGCCCCAGACCGTGAAAGACAAAGGCGGGCTGCACGTGATCCTGACCGAATACCACGAAAGTGCCCGCATTGACCGGCAACTGTTCGGGCGCAGTGCCCGGCAGGGCGATCCGGGAACGGTGCAGGCGCTGGTGTGCCTGGAGGACGATGCCTTTGTGCGTTATGCACCCACGGCAGCGCGTGGGGTGGCGCGGTTGACGCCACAAAACCGTGAAGTGCCGACCCCGCTATTGCAATGGCTGGTCAAGCTCACGCAACACACCGCCGAGCGCAACAACCGCAAGATCAGGCTCGATACGCTCAAGCACGATCAAAAACGCAGAGAACAAATGGGATTCGCGGGGAATCAAGGCTAGTACGCCGACACGGAAATTTCGAAACGTGAAAGCGCGCCTTCGCACCGATGGCGGCGTTGCACATCCTCGCGATACCACCCGGTATCGCTACGGTGTGCGCCTTGCCCTCGGGCCGAATCCCATCACTTTCACCATGTTCCGAAATCTCCGTGTCGGCGTACTAGCACCGAACTCAGCCGGCGAGCCATTGGGCCTGTTCATCTGCATGCGCGAACTTGGGTCAATGTTTCCAATACGCCGGCAGCGAACCTGTAACACCATACATCTTCAGGATCTCAGACTCATCGAACCCATCTGCGCGCATGCGATCGCGTAAACGGCTAAGTACGTCGTCGGGGACGAAATGCGCGTCAGTGGGGAGATGACCCATGACGGTTTCCATCAGAGGGTGTTCAATTCTCGGGTTTTCAAGACCTCGCATTTGGCGCAATTTCAGTACCAGCAAAGCAGCCATGGGGAACCGCTGCATTCCTCCACCGGAAAATTCGCGAAGATGCGAGGTGTCTGCCTTTCCCTGATATCCATGGATGGTATGACAGTCGCAAACATTCACAAGATAAGGCGCTATGACGTCTGGCTCCTCATTTTTCCAGTGCGCCAGCATTTCTTGAAGGTAAGGTGTTGTATCGAAAAAATCCGGTCTTTCGGGATAAAAACGATCTGGCAATGCGGGCACCGATTCACCAATGTGCTCCCCAAGCATGCGCAACATGAGATTGCCTGCAGAACTGGGGCGCACTTTAGTAGGAATCATATTTTCTCGATAGGCCTGGAGCACCATGCGCGCCAACAAAGTACTCCGTTCGATTTCACCAAGCAGAAAACCGATAACAATCCATCGTATGTATCGATTCTCTATCTCGTTCTCATTCACGCCGTAGTGACGCATTCGGTATAGCTCGAGAAAAGTAGACAACTCCCCCTGTTCAAATACTTTACTTATGGTTTCCGACGACCATTTTACCGAGTTTACAGCCGTTACCTTGAATTGACCCATATAATACCAAGAATAGCAATTTATTTTTTTCGGAAGATATCCCAGCCACTTCTTGGCCTTTGATTTTTGCTCCTCAGTTCTACGATCGTAAATATTGGATACGGGGATGCCTGTCCTGGCATAATCATCGATAGCCTTCGTTGGCTCCTCAATGTCGTCAGGTGTGTAATCGGTCTTGATTTTCTTGCCGATTTTATTTTCTTTTATCCAATTTTCGCTGATTCCGGGACGAGGTAACATCATTTCTCCTTTTCGACGATCATAGCGTCACCACCAGCCCTGTCTGCTCGGCCAGACTGGGCTGCTGCGAGGTTGAGTCGTTAGGCAATACACCTACCGGAACCTGCAACTGCGTAGAGTCTACGGTGCCACTCCAGTTGATCGTGGCCGGTGTTTGTACGCTGGTTTGCGTGGCTTGCTGCGTCGCAGCCGTGCCACTGCTCACCACGACGTAGTTGCTTGCGCTGGCGCTGGTCGTCGTACCACTGCCGGGCTGCTGCGACTCGAACGTCACCGCCGCCGTACCCGTCGTTGACGTTCCCACCTGCATGCTCACCATCGCCGTGGTGCTCACCCGCCCGTCGCTCAGGGTGATCTGGAAGCTGTCCACCCCCTGATAACCCTCGGCGGGCTGGTAATAGTAGTTGCCCCACCAGTCCTTGCTCACCGTGCCATGCAGCGGCTGCTGGAAGCTGACGATGCGCACGCGGTCGCCATCGGCATCCTGAAGGCCTGAGCCCAGGTCGATCAAGGTCTTGGCGTTCGGCGACACGACGTACACGTCGTGCTCGAACATCGGCGCATCGTTCACGGCGGTGATGTGGATGCTGAACCTGACCGTGTTGGACCAGGCCGTGCCGTCTGAGACCCGCAGGGTAGGTGTACGTTGAAGGTTGGCCGTGCAGCAGCGCGTCAATGCGAACGTGCATGGCGCCCGCGGAGGCGCCAAGATAACAATGGGCGACGGTCTTCAACTGAGGGTTTCCAAAGTCCAGTTGACCAAGCCCGAACGCGGCGCCAATCGGCGTGCCTGCATCGTCCGCGCCGTCAAGTACATACAGGCCGTCGTGACGGCAGCCATAGTAGTGGTCTCCGATGCGCGCGAAGCTGTCGAAGTCGTAATTGGTGTAGTGGGTCGTGCCGCCGGTCTCGCCCATGCTCAGCGCGTACACGTCTGCGTTTACGGCACGCCCGCCCAGCCGCCCTGTCGCCAGCAGGCGCATAGCTTGCGTCGCCAGCACGAACCTGGCGGGGCCAAGGGTCGTATTCGCGGTCAGCCGGCCATCAAGCGCGGCCGTGCGCAGCCGCCTCACGGCGCCGGCCGCGCCGCCACCGCCCAGCACCCCGCGCAGTTGCGCAGTGGTCAGGACAGCGCGCCCGCGCACGCATCCACCACCGCCCAGCACCGCGCGCAGGCGGGGCACCGCGAACGGCACCATGGCGCCGCCCAGCACCCCGCGCAGCGGTACTGTCGGCAACATGCCGTCGTCGATCACCAGTGGCGCCAGCGCCACCGGCAGCAACACCTGTCCGTAGGCCAGCCCCACCATGCTGCGCGGCGCGACACTTTGCGCGCGCCACGCAGGCGCAATGGCCGCGGCCGTGTTGATCGAGTCGCCACCATATGAGCGCCACGCGGGCTGTGCCGACAATGCGCCGTTTTGACCACTTGCGCGCGTCCGCCAGGCGGGCGAGCGGGCCGGGCGCATGTCGGCATACGGATCGTGGTTGCGCCATGCTGGCGCCGCTGAGCGCACCTCGTTGAAGCGCATGTCGAGCACCGATCCGCCAGCACCGGTGCGCCATGGCGGCATACGCGCCACCGCGTAGTTTCCGTCCACATCCGACGAAGCGGCGTGCCATGGTGGCATGCGGGCTGCCACTGCGTTGTCCGTCACATCCGTGCCGGCCGCGCGCCAGGCCGGCGCCACTGCGTGCGCTGACGCAGTGACCATGCGAACGTCCAGCAGCCTGGCGTTGAAAATACTCTCGAACTCGGCGGAGAAGGCCGCGTACAGAAATGCAGGGCGCGCGGTACGCGCCGCACCCTGGTGCACCAGCGTTCCGCTTACCAACGCGCCGCGGACGATGTTTTGCTCGGCGCTCCACAGGTAATACGGGTTGTCGCCCTCCTCCGTGTAGTCAGGCCAGTACCCACCGTCGCCGACTGTGTACACCACCTGCTCGTTGATTCGGTAGATGCGAAACACCAGCAGACTCGCCGATGGCAGACTCAGCCATGGCGTTTTGGCCGCGCCGGACTCGACAACACAATACTGTTCGTCGAGCACGAAGAAGCCGTGCTCAATGTCCTCCGGCCCTCCCGCGTCCGTGCCAGACACCATCCCGCACGCGATGCCGGATGACGGTACGCGGATGGTGAACTCGTAGCAGCCGTCGCCCGGCATCTCCAAAATGCTGCGCGCGCCGTGCCGCCACGTGCGCGCCGTCATACAACGCCTCCGACGAATCGGCAGGTCGAGTTACCGTCGTTGTCCGTGATGCACAGCCAAGCCCCCTCTGACGGGGGCGGGGCAGGAGCGGCGGGGGCGGTAATCGGCCTTGGCGGCTCCGGCGGGTGGCCTGGCGGTGGCGGTGGCGGGGGCGCCGGTGGCGGCGGATAGGGGGTGCGCGCGGGCGGCGCTGGAACCGACTGCAACTCCACCAGTCTCTGTGCTGGCATGGCTTACTCCAATGGCTGTTCCATTAGGTAACGGTCCAGCGGGAACGGCGTACCGACATCGAAGGTGACCGACATCAGCACCATGTCTGCCGGCGGCGTCAGCCCAATCACGCCCTGCTCCCTGATCGCCGTCGTGCTGGCGGTGCCGTCGTCACCCGGCTTTACGTGACGGTAAAACGTCGCAACCCCGGCCGCGACGCCAGTGCCGCTCCACACCGCGCCGGGCGGCTTGCGTAAAAAGCGTCCCTCGGTAGACAGATCCAGGCCGGTGCTGTTGTCGCCGTTCAGCGTCAGCCGGCACAGCAGTGTCGCTGAACCGATACTCGCGTCGGCGCTGGGCGGCACTGGGCCAGCATAGATATCAATGAACCCGCCGCCCAGCGACGCGCTCTTGCTGTTTGCCAGCTCAGACGCCAGGCCGGTAGATAGCTTCGTGGTCATGGTGGTTTCCTTTATGTTGGTGGGATGAAGAAAAAGAACGAGTCGATAGGCTCCGACTGGTTCGCGGTCAGCATGGGTTGCGGTAGCACTAGGCCCTCGCCAATGGTCCCGTCCACACGCGGCGTGTAGTCCGTCGCGCGCCCGCCGTCGTAGCTGTTCCAGTAAAATCGCCACCAGCCAGCAACGCCAGAGCGGTGCACCTTCAAGACCCAGTTGCCCGAGTTCTGGCACGCGCCCGCCACCGGGCCAGGCACCAGCACCAGCCCGCCCGCTGTCAGACCTGGGTAGACGTCGTTGCCGTCTTGAGTGATGGACGCCAGATGCTCACCCTGATCGGCGTCATCAGCACTAGCCGGCTGCTCACCGCTGAACACACGGATATGTCCTAGCTGAAGCATCCGCGCGACCCCGTAGTCGGTGGCCAGCGCGGCTCGAAGGGCGGAACTAAGGCGAATCATCAGAGCGTCCAGACGGGCAGGATGTTGTCGGCCAGATCGTCAATGCCGGTGATCTCGGCAAGGTCAAGCGAGCTGGAATGAAAAAAGTGATGATGGCCCGCGGGCGCGCCGTCCAGGCCAATCCCAAACATCTGCCAGACCAAGCGGCCCGCTAGCACATACTCGCCGTCGAAAGTGGCGTCATACATCCTGTCTGGGTATCCAGAAAACCTGGCATAACAGGTGGGGGCGAGGGGCGTCGCGCGCGGGGTGCGCGTGCTCGCGTCGCCGAACGTGTGCGTCGCTTGCGCGGGGCGCGGAATGCCGACGGCGCCGTAAGTGAACGACGCCTTGAAATCGCCGTCCGGGCTGAGCCCGAACGGCCACGATGGATGCACCCTGTGCGACCAATTGCCGACGTTGGCAGACGACCACAGCGGCACCAGCCAAGGTAGGCCCGACGCTGGAGTCTGCGGCTGTACGCGCTGGTACAAGGTACGCACCAGCTCGGGCGCCACCATGTTGCGCATCACACGCGCGGCGCATACCGTATTGCTGCCGTCCCCCTCTAGCGTGTATTCGATCCAATGTCCGCGCTCCAGGCGCTCCGGGTCGAGATACAAGAGGTGCCTCACTAAACCAGTCACTACGCGCGCGTCGTTTGCGTCGCTGGCCGTGCTGCAGAACAGCCAGGAGGCTCCGCCTGGAAACACCAGTTCCGAGAACAAGCGGCGCGCACTTGTCTGGCCCGTCACACTTCCGTGATGATCGATTGACAGATCGACGAAGCGCAATTCGTTGCCACTGTAGAACGGGAACAGATGGCAGCGCCCCGCCGCGGAATGCTCGTGCACGCCTTCGTCAATGTGCACGCGGATGTCGATTTCGCTGGTCGCAACTTCGCTGCCCTGCCCGTCGACGAACTCGTAGAAATGGAGGCGCTCGCCGGCCCACCGCCCTGATCCGTCATCCAGGTGCTCGCCAACGGCACATGCTACGCGCCGGCCGTCTTCAGAGAACCGGGCCGCCACGGGAATCGTCACAGGGCTGAATGGCAGCACCACGGCCCCGATCTCGCGTTGCGTCGCAAGAAAGTCCTCTGCCCGCCCCTCCCGCACCACCAGACGACACACGGCGCCTGGTGCTGGCGCCAGATGGATTGGCCCGTACTCCTCGTACATCAAGGTGCGCAGAGCCAGCTCTTGTCCGTGCGCAGCTTCGAGTACGTCAGCCTCACTGCCGGCGCAAGCGTCATCGCTTGGCAGGCCGGCCGTTGCACGGGCGCGGTTATACGACGCTTCCCGCAGCTGCTTCTCGCGAACCCACGTCGCGACGGCTTTGGCGTCGGGCTGCGGGGCTCCAGAGGCGCACAACGCAGCCCCTAGGACGTGCGCGCGGGACGTTTGCACGCTCTGCTCAGTCTGCCGAACCACCTCGATGTCGGTGTGCCGGTAGCTGACCATTTCGCTGGTAGACCAGTGCAAGCTGTTCACCGGGGCGCACACGAAGATGCCTGGCGGGCCAGACACACTGATCGAGCCAAACCGTGGGTGCCGCCACGTCGTGCACCGCGCGTCGCGCGGGCCGGCGCTAGAAAACACCTGCGTGACCTCCCTCATCCGGCTCCCGGCGCCCAGGTCTGCGCGCGGCCACGTCCCAACCGTCATCACTTCGGCGCGGTACTGGGGCGAGCCGTCGGCGTCGCTGGCGGCTCGCTGGCCGAAGGTGTAGTCGACGCGCATGGTCGCGTCGTGCCCCGGCGAATTGACCCACCACTCGACAGCGTTCGCGCCCAGGGCCGCGCCCTTGGCGGTGTTGTTCGCATACAGGTTCTCGCCCACGCCCTCCGGCTGTCCAGCACGCGCGTACTGGCGCTCGGCCAGGGTCTGCCAGCCAGGGCGGAAATCCGGGCTGCCGTGCGCCATCTGACGTGCGCGCACGTTCTCGTCGCAGATCGCTTGGGCAAGGTCAGGTGTCCAGCCAGCCAGAGGTTGTGACACCGGGGGCATGTCGAAGGTCGCACGGCGCCCGTTCGTGTTGAGTAACACGGCGTGCATCAACTCGAACGGCCACGGGCGCACCTGCGGGCGATGCGCGAACCACGCATCCTGTCGCCGCTCTTTGAGCAAGGGCAGCCAGCGACCGACGAACTGCGGCAGGCGCCGCCCGTTCTTCCACGCCCCTACCTCCGCCGCATCAAGGTACAGCGCCGGCCAGTTCAGCGTCATGCTCACATCGTTGCCGCGCATGTAGGGCGAGGCCGAATAGACGGTGTGCAGGTATTCCGGCGTGTTGTTGTGGCGGTAGCGGTTGATGACCACGTAGGGGAAATCGCCGCCCGGCGTGCCCTTGCCGTCGGCTGTGGGCGGCAGGCCCCAGCCTCGCGGCGCACTCTTGCTGCGCGGCGTGATAACCATACCCTCGGGCACCCACGCCAGGCGGGACAACTGGTTCTGTGTAGCCTGCTCGTCCGCCGTCTGCACGTACAGCCGCTCGCCGACTTTGCGCGATGTCGAGCCATCAGCGTTACGCCGATGCAGCGCCGGCGCGCCCATCGTTTCCAGCATGCGCGCCTGCCGTTCGCCGGCCCGGCTGCCCGGCAGCGCGCGGTGGTGCGCGAAGCGCGAGTAGTCCATCGTCATTCCGGGTTGCTGAGCGACAGCGTGACCGGCACCGTCACCGTGTCGCCCGACGAGTACGCGCGCGGCGTGTCGAGCCGCTGGAGCGCCAGCAGCACGCCAGACCCGGTCGCCTTGCCAGCGCTCGAAATCACAGCGAAACCATGGACGGTCTTGTCCGCCGTCAGTTCGAACTGCGCGATGCTGGCCGAGTTATTAGTGGCCCCGCCCGCTGCCGCCGCCACCACCAGGCCAGGCCTCGCGGTAGCTGTATAGGCGGTCAACTCGGTCGAACGCCCAACGATGTTCGCGGCTGTGTCGTCGTCCTGGGGCGTGTAGTCGCCCTCGAACAACATGACGTGCCACGACGTGATCTGAGCGCGCCCCCGCAGGGCTACGTCCATCATGTAGTTTCGTCCTTCAGCGGGGTAGGTGATAAGCATCGGAGTCATCGCAAAGCGGTTGTGGCGGCACGGACTCAGCGCCCGCGCGCAGCAGCGCAATACGCAACTCACGCTCCTCGCGCCGCAGCTCGTGCAACTCGCGATTGCGCGCTTCTTACCGTGCCCAAGGGCAGTACGCGCGCCGATGTGGCGCGGGTGCTCAAGGACGCGGGAGCGCTGAGCAATAAACAGAAGGTGTTCGGGCTGGGCGAGCGCGCGGGGGAGGTGATGTTCAGCCGCAGCCCGGCTACCAAGACCGCTTATGAGGCGCGCATCGACGCCTTGTTCGCCGGCGGCAAACCGGCCCTCGATGGTGTCCGTGTGCTGGATCGTTCTGATGTGCTTGGCCTATTGGGCATGGGTGATGGGCCAGTGCATCTGGCCGTGGGCAAGGTGCGAACGTCGAAGCACCCGAACATGACGGCCGAGGTGTGGAAGAAGATTCCAGAATGGCTGGACAACCCGGCGGCGGTGTTCGACAGCGACACGGTTGCCGGCCGCTTGGTGGCTATCGCGCCCGAAGATGTCGGCGGCCAGCCGGTGCTAATGGTGATTGAGCCGAACGGGCAGCGACGTTCGGATGGCATGCGTGTGCACTTGCTGCAAAACGCCTACGACAAAGACGAAGGTGCGCCGCCGTTCGACAAGTGGTTCCGTGAGGGCAAGGCCCGCTACGTCAACCAAAAAGAATTCCCGGCTGTCTTGCGCGCCTCCGGACTCCAATTGTCCGGTACAGCTTGGCAAAACAAGCCGGGAACACCCAAGATTCTAACAGAGAAGAATCTTGCTGGGTGGCGGCGCGCCAACAATCCGGCGTTCAGCTTCGCCGGCGAGCGCGCCGCCACGGCCAACCAGCATGCGCTGGCCACTGCCCGCGAGCGCATCAACGCCGGCGAGGACGCCGAGACGGTGCGGCAGGACACCGGCTGGCACATCGGCGCCGATGGCCGCTGGCGCTTCGAAATCAGCGACCACGATGCGAGCCTGAAGCTGTCGGTGGACGAGTTCCGCGCCTTCGCGCGCGGCGACCAGACGGTGATGCTGGGCGACCTGCTGGAGCACCCGGCGCTGTTCGCCGCGTACCCGCACCTGGCCGAGACGCCCGTGGGCACTAAGGCGGGTCGTGGCGCCAGCTACAGCCAGCGCACGGGAAGAATCCTGATGGGCGGGTCTGTGAGAGCGGGCCAGTTCCAGTCGATCCTGCTGCACGAAATCCAGCACGACATCCAGACCGTGGAGGGCTTTGCCAACGGCGGCGCGGTCAGCCAGTTCAAGGGTGACCTGGCGGCGCAGCGCGACCAGTACCGGCGCCAGGCCGGCGAGGTGGAGGCGCGCAACACCCAGACCCGCGAGCACCTGACGCCGGAGCAGCGCCGGGCATTCACGCCGCAGAGCACGCAGGACGTGGCCGAGTCGGACGTGATCGTGACGTTCAACGGAAAGGACGCCGCCGATGCGCCAGCGCCAGCCAATGCTGAGATGGCGCTGACACCGGAACTGGCGCGCCGCACCGCCCGCATCCAGAAAGCCGTGGATGCCATTCACGCCAAGTGGACGAACGCGCCCGAGACGGTGGTGGTGGCCGACATGCGCGATGCCCGCATTCCGCGTGCCGTGCGCGCAGCGGATGCGCAGCAAAAGAGCCAGGGCGCCACCGGCGAGCCGGAAGGGTTCTTCTACGGCGGCAAGGTCTATCTGGTGGCGAGCCAGTTGAATGACGCCCAGGCCACCGCGCGCGTGCTGGCGCATGAAAGCCTGGGGCACCACGGGCTGCGCGGCGTGTTCGGCGACCGCTTGACGCCGATTCTGAACCGCGTGGCGCTTGCAAAGCGCGCCGAGGTGATTGCCAAGGCACGCGAGTACGGCCTGGTTGGCGAGGATGTGGACGTGGACACCGCGACCGACTCCGAGGTGTGGCGCTCGATGACGCCGGAGCAGCGCCAGCAGGCGGCCGAGGAGGTGCTGGCGGTGCTCGCGCAGGAGCAGCCTAACTTGCCGCTGGTGCGCCAGGCCATCGCCGTGATTCGAGCGTGGCTGCGCGAGCACATTCCGGGCTTCAACAACCTGCGAGTGACGGATGACGAGATCATCCAGCAGTACATCTTGCCGGCGCGGGGATGGGTGCAGCGCGGGCAGACGCGGCAGACAGCGGCCCACTCCGTTGCGGCCGCTTACTCAAGGGCAGGAAAGTCGCAATTCGAGGCTGAGGTTGACGCTGCGATTGCTGCGGGGCTGAAGGACGACAAGCAGACGCTGCGCCAGCAGGTTTCACTGGGTGCACGCACCCCCGCCGTGCTGCGTGCGCTCGGTGTGGATGACAAGCCGCTGTATACGAACCGTGACTTGCTGGCGAAGATGCACATCGACCACGGGGTGCCGCGCAACCAGGTCAAGGATTTGGCTGACCTGCTGGCGAATCCGGCGATGGTCTTCGCGTCGGACACTCAGCCGGGGCGCTTCACGGTGGTGACCAGCGTTGTGGCGTCTGGCAAGCCGGTGGTAGTGGCCGTGGAGCCGAACGGGGCGTCGCAGGGCCTGGATGTTGTTTACCTTCCAAGCGCCTACCCAAAGAACAACGCGGATCGCGCGATCACCGGGTGGATCAGGTCTGGGCTGCTTCGCTACGCTGACAAAGGCAGAAGCCGAGGTCTCGCCACAAATGCCGGGCTCCAATTGCCAGGGGTGGTGTCGAGAGCCATCGGCTTCACGCCGGGCAAGTATAAGACTGAGGCGGATGTTGCGCAATCCGCGCCGGAATCCGGCGCATCCTTGCTGGACAAGGCCGTGCGCCCCCGGCGCCAGGCCAGCAACTTCCTGCAAGCACGCGCCGCAGCGAAGGCGTTTCAAGGCAAGCCGCTGACCAATGACGCCACGGGCATGGTGGCGACGGTCAGCCGCAACAACCTGGACAAGATGCTGAGCACCAGCGCGGTGGCGAAGTCGGAAAGCCCGGCCAGCCACTCGCTGGCGGTAGCGAACCTGGACGCGCTGTTCAAAGATGCGGTGCTGGGATGGAGCAAGCCGGATCGGGATGGCGACGTGAACACGCTGGCCGTTCACCGATTCTTCGCCGTCATCATGAAGGATGGCCGCGCACAGTTGGCGAAGTTGACCGTGAAGGAAACGGCGCGCGCCGATCAGCCGAATCCGCTCTACACCGTGGAGGCGGTGGAGTTCAATGAAAAATCCCCCGCCGTCAAATGGGTGGACTCGACTGTTCGAGGCGATGGCCTCGACCCGACTTCCGACCCGCCCGGCAGGGGAATCCTCAGTCTAGCCCAACAGGTCGAGGATTTCAACCGGGCGCGGCAAGCAGATCAACCTGGCCCGGCCATGTTCTCCCGCTCGGCCAGCGCGATGGGCACGCTCACGCCCGCGCAGCAAGCCACCTGGGACAAGGTGGCCGCCCATTCCCAGCCGCAGACGTGGCCCCAGCGTCTGAAAGGCTTGCGCGCGAACATGGCGGTGCGGCTGAAAACCGCGCTGGTGGATCAGTTCGCCGCCATTGCCGAGTATGACCAGGGCGCCTATGTGAAGGCGCGCATGAGCCGCGCGAGCGACGGTGCGCTGGAGGCGGCATTGCTGTATGGCAAGCCTTTCCTGCGCGATGGGGTGCCGGACGTGGATGTGAAGGATGGCGGCTTTGCCAAGACGCTGGCGAACCTGGGCGGCGAGGTGGATCGCTTCATGTGGTGGGTGGCGGCGCAGCGGGCCAGCAAGCTCAAGAGCGAGGGGCGGGAGAACCTGTTTCAACACCAGGACATCGAGAATTTTCTTGGGCTCAACGCGGGCAAGATGGACGATGGCCGCTCGCGCGCGCTGGTGTTCGGCCAGGCGCTGTCGGAGCTGAACGCCTTCAACGACGCGATGCTGAAGATCGCGCAGCAATCAGGGCTGATGGATGAGGCGGCGCTGGCGCTGTTCAAGGATCAGCCCTATGTGCCGTTCTACCGCGTGATGGAGAGCGGCGAGATGACGGGCGCTCGCTTCAGCTCGGGCCTGACGAACCAGCGCGCCTGGCACAAGCTGCAGGGCGGCAAGGACAAGCTGAACGCCGATTTGCTGCAAAACCTGATGCAGAACTGGAGCCATGTGCTGGCGGCGAGCGCGCGCAACCGCGCGGCACTGGCGACGATGGACGTGGCGGCGAAGATGGATGTGGCCTACCGCGTGAACGCGGACACCAAGGGCGCGGTGAAGGTGATGCGAGATGGGGTGACGGAGCACTGGGCGATTGAAGACCCGCACCTGCTGACGGCGGTGAGCGCGCTGCACTACGTGCCGTCGCCGCTGATGGCGCCGCTGGCGGGGGCCAAGCGGCTGTTGACCTGGGGCGTGACGGTGAACCCGACGTTCAAGATTCGCAACCTGATTCGGGATTCGGTGTCGGCCATCGCGCAGACGGAGCTGGGCTACAACCCGGCCTCGAACGTGGCGGGGGCGTGGAAGCTGACGGCGGCTGACAGCCAAATTTACGCCTCGATGCTGGCGTCGGGCGGGGTGATCAAGTTCGGCACGATGGAGAACACGCAGCGGTTGCGCGACCAGGTCAAGCGCCTGGGTGGCGAGGTGCTGGATGAGGGCGGCTGGAAGAAGCTGAGCGGGCAGATGCGCGCGCTGTACGACGCCTATCAGGAGGTGGGCGACCGCATGGAGAACGTGAACCGGGTGGCACTGTACGAGCAGTTGCGCAAGAAGGGGCACGATCACGCCGAGGCGAGCTTCATGGCGCGCGGCTTGATGGATTTCAGCATGAGCGGGGCGCACCCGGTGGTGCGGTTTCTGGTGCAGTCGGTGCCGTTCTTGAATGCGCGCATGCAGGGCTTGTACAAGCTGGGGCGCGCGGCGGGCGAGAACCCAGCGCGCTTTGCGGCGGTGACGGGCGCGGTGGCCATGGCCAGCCTG
This sequence comes from Pseudomonadota bacterium, assembly GCA_030538085.1. Taxonomy (GTDB): domain Bacteria; phylum Pseudomonadota; class Gammaproteobacteria; order Burkholderiales; family Burkholderiaceae_C; genus Ottowia. Next base: position 54,851 of record JAUNUR010000003.1, read on the forward strand.
GCGCTGCTGGCTTTGTTCGGAGACGACGAGGATTGGAAGAAGCGCGAGGACTGGGACAGGGACGCTTACTGGTGGTTCAAGATCGGCGACAAGGCCTTCCGCATCCCGAAACCGTTCGAGGTGGGGGCGATTGGCACCTTGGCCGAGCGCACGGCCGAATGGATGTTCAGCAAGGAGATGACGAACCGGCGCATGATGGAGCGGCTGGGCCACATGCTGGCGCAGACGTTTGCCTTCGACCCGGTGCCGCAGGCGTTCAAGCCGCTGCTGGACGTGTACGCCAACAAGGACAGCTTCACGGGCCGGGCCATCGAGGGCATGGGCGATGAGCGGCTGCGCCCGCAGGATCGCTACAACGAGCGCACCAGCGAGGTGGCCCGCCTGCTGGGGCAACTGGGACTGCCCAACCCGGCGCAACTGGTGCAGGGCGACTGGCAGGCGCTGTCTCCGAAGCAGATCGACCACTTGCTGCGGGGATACTTCTCGTGGGTGGGCACCACGGGCACGGCGGCGCTGGACCTGGCCGCGCGCCCGATGCTGGGCCGCGGTGATCGGCCCGCGATGCAGTTGCGCGACACCTTCGTGGTGGGCAACTTCGTGGAGAGCCTGCCCACGGGGTCGAGCCGCTATGTGACGGTGATGTACGAGCAGGCGCGCGAGGCGCAGCAGGCCTGGGCGTCGTACCAGGCGGCGCTTCAGGCGGGCGACACACAGGGCGCGGCGCGCATCATGACCAGCGACGGCGACAAACTGCGCCAGCGCCTGCGTCTGGCGCATGCCACACGGAGGCTGTCGGAGTTGAACGCGCAGGCCAAGCGCGTGCAGGCCAGCGCCAGCATGGATGGAGCGGCCAAGCGCGAGCGGCTCGACGAGATCGGGCGGCTGCGCCATGAGGTGGCGAAGGGGGCGCTGGGGGTGTGATGGGCTTACAGGTGCTGATCGGCGTCTTGGCGCTGGTGCAGCACGCGGATCACGGCCAAGCGTTCGGGGGTGTCAAGAAAATAGACCACATGCGAGCCGCACAGGTATTTCTGCAAGTCGGGCAGCACCTGGGCGGGGCGGCCCTGCTTGATGCCCGCCGCCAGTGCATGGCAGGCATCCCGAATGGCATCGGTGTAGCCGTCGGCTTGATCGGGCCCCCATCTGTGGGCGCTGTAATCCCAAATTTCGTCGATGTCGGCTTGTGCCGCTGGCGAAAATGCAATGGCTTTCATTGCGCCGCGAGCCCGGCGCGCTTGCGGGCCTTGAACGCCTCGAAGTCGAAGGGGCGCGGCTCGCCAGATTGCAGGCCCGCAGTCAGCGCCTCTTGCAGCGCTCGCACCTTGGCTTCGTGTTCTTCCAGCAGCCGCAGGCCCGCTCGAACCACGTCGCTGGCGGAGCTGTAACGCCCGCCTTGCACCTGGGTGTCGATGAATTGGGTGAAGTGCGGCCCGAGGGCAACGGAGGTGTTGCGGTTCATGAGGGTTCCTCTTGGTGTGCCAAAAATATACCAAGAATTGGTAACGCTTGCGCGGCAGAACGCCGTGTTCAAGAACTGCGGCGTGAGAAGCGCGAGCTGGTCAGGCGTGGAGCGAGCCGCGAACAGGTCAAGGCCAAGGAGGATCAGATCACGATGGTCATGACCCGCTTCAACGAGATGGCGCAGCGCACTACCAGCGTATCAACTCGCTGAGGGTGGCAAAGATAGAGCACAGCACGAAGGCGATAATCCCGACGCCCCAAAACGTCTGTGCTGCTTCTTCCCCATGAAAGGCCGCTACGACTGGCCCGGCAAGCAGAGCCAGCACAGCGATCACGGCAAAGAACCCGGCGATGGCGGTCATCGTCGGCCTTAGAGCGTGCTGCTGGCTGCGGCCAAGCATCTGGATTCGGAGCATGTCGGCAACAGAGGTGCCTCAGCCGGTCTGTTCTACGCGCTCGGCGAGGCCATCGAGGAACTGATCGACCCTGCTGCGCTGGTGCAATTCGCGGCGCGTCACATCCAGCGGTACGAGCAGTGCAGGGCGGAACTGTACGAGCAGATCAAGCGTGACAACGCGCGGTTCATTGAAGAGCTTGGCAAAACCGAGTCAGTGAAGACGGAGCCAGTGCCAGCATAGGGTTTGCCTCGCCGCAGGGGGCGGGGCGGTTACGCCGCGAATGCAAACCGTTCGTCATTGAAGATGTCAATGAGTGTCTGCGGGCTTTTGAGGGCGACGGCAATGAGCGTGCGCGCGGCGCCGGTGGGCTGGCGCCGGCCTTGTTCCCAGCCTTGAAGGGTGCGCACGGATACACCGAGCAACGCGGCAAACTGAGACTGCGATAGGCCCGAACGCCGCCTTGCGTCGATGACGGGCGAGTAGGCCACGCTGGTTTTGCCGGCCGCCATTTCGCGCGCGGCCTGAAGCAGGTCGGCCTCGATGTCGCGGCTCGCTTCCCAGGAGGCAAGCTCAGCGTCGGTCAGTGGTTTGGTTGGCTTTTTCCGTGGCATCACGTAACTCCTTGAGGGTGGACGCCTTGAGCGTGTCCAACTTCGCTTTGGCGTACATGGTCAACAACACCACTTCACCGGATTGCAGGCGGGTGAAGTAGATCACGCGCACGCCGCCCGATTTGCCCGATCCGGCGCGGCTCCATCGCACTTTGCGCACGCCGCCGGATTCGGCCACCACGTCGCCAGCGTCCGGGTGCTTGGCAATGTGGGCGCAGAACGCGCCGCGCTCTTCCTCCGTCCAGTAGTAAGGCCAGATGCGCTGGAAGTGCTGGCTTTCGACGACCGTGAGCATGGGCATGATTATACGCCAATGGCGTATGACGCGCTGGTGGTGAGGTGGTCTACCGGCGTGCTGGCACCGGCTCCCCTGTAGGGTTTGCCGCGCCGTAGGTGTCTGGTGCCCAATGGTCACCATGAACACCGAGAGCATGGACACGATCAGCGCGGTTGGGGCAAAGACCGCCGTGGCCGCTGGCGCCACGACAACCGCGTGGGCGTGGCTGACGCAGGAGACGCTGTTCGGCTTTGTGGGCGCGACGGTCGCCGTCCTCGGTTTGCTGATTACCGCGTACGTCAACTGGCTGACGCAGCGCCGTCATGCGCGGGAACGGGCTCGCCCGTGTCGAAGTTCAGCGCCTCGTGTTTCCCAATGAACACCGCGCCATCTTTAACGCCGACCTGCTCCGCATCCCCAGGAGCCGTGCCGATAGACAACGGCACATCCTTCTTCGGGTTTGCCACGGGGGCAAGCGCTGGCGCCGCGCCGCTGGCCTGGACATCGTGCGCATCAATCGCCCGCACCAGATCAGCCGTGCGTGGATAAGCCTTGGGGTCAATTCCCAGCGCGCGCGCCACCTTCGAAGCGCCCAACATGCTGGCGCGCCAGCCCTGGGGTCTGGAAACTGTCGCCGTGCTCGCTGGCTGCGTGGTCGCCGGATCAGCCCGCGCCCCATTGGCGCGGTCGGCGGCATCAATCTCCGCCACCAGATTCGCCAGACCCCGGTGCGCACGCGGGTCAATGCCCATATCACGCGCCACCTTCGCCGCACGCAAGTTGTTGCTGCGCCAGTTGGCCGGGCGCTCGGGCGCTACCCCAGCGGCTTGAACACCACCGTCTGCTCCGGCTGCGGGTACAGCCGGGGCGGTGGCCGCATCGCCTGCTGCTGGCGCAACCGCTTGGCCTGGCGCGGCTTTGGTTTGCTGATCAGTTGCGGTGTCCGCGCTGGCGTCTTGTGCATTGTTTGCGGTCTGTACAGTGGCATCGGCTTTGGCTACACTGAAGTCTCCTTGTGGAGGCACCATGCCTACCGAACCGCTTTGGGCGTAGGTCGGAGGAGTCGCAGAGTCACTTTGTGACGGCATCAAGACGCGCGTAGGCGTCTTCCACAAGGTCTTTGTCGTCAGCTCCCCGCGCTTTTCACGCACCTCCTCCACGTAGCCTTTGCGCAGGTTGTAGCTCAAGTCCTGGCGCAAACGCTCAGCCACAGGCTCGGCCCTTCCCGCCGACTGCACGGCTGACCCCGCCTGCTGCGTGCCCGGCTTGGGCGCCAGCGCATACCCACCATCCACCTCGATGGCCGCATACTGCCCGCCGTGCTGCGCCGTCGCCAGATTGGCTTGAGCCTTGGTGAACGGCTCGCCCCTCGCGTTGCGCATCAAACCGTCTTCACCCGCCACCAGCGCCAGCCGGCCGCCCTGGGCCAACGGCGTTGCCGGCTGCGAAATCACTTCGTTTTGTATAGCTGCCTGCGCCTGACTGGCAAGGGCTAAAGGCTGGTTTTGTGCAAAATCCTGAGCGCCGCGCAGCGCGGTATGCGCGCCGCTGTCCACCGCCTGCGCCGCCACCGCCGACAGCGGGCCGGCGGCGGGGTCGATGCCCATCGCTTCAGAGGGGCGCATCGGCGCTGACGCTTCGGCCTGGGGCTCTGCGCTGCGATAGCTGGCCAGTCGATCCAGCGCCTGCGCCTGATTCAGATCGACCTCGTCGCTGGCCTCAGGACGAATCAACGACCGATCAAGAAACTCCTGCAAGGGGGCAGCTTGCGGGTGAATGGCCGCATTCAGGCGCGCCTGCTGCTCGGCGGCCGCTGCTTCCTCGGCCAGCCTGGCCTGCTCCATCGCCCGGCTGCGGCCAACCGGCTGCGTGGCCGCCTGCCACGCTTTTTGCCCGGCGAACGTCATGCCGCTTTGCCCCAGCGACGACAACGCCTCCAGCGTGGCGTTCTTGGCATCCCACTCGCCAGAGGCAATGCCCTCGCCCAGAAACTCCCCGGCAAACTCGCCCGCCGGCTCCAGCGCCGCCACGCCCGCGTTGCGCGCCAGATTGCGCCCGCCGCTGGTGGCCGCCTTGAACGCCTCATCCGCGCCCATGCGCGCGGCCAACTCAGGCGACTTCAGGGCCGCTTTCACCGCCGCCTTGTCGGCCATGTCCACGCCCATATCGGCCAACGCGCGGCCCGCCGCCGCCTTGGCCGGGGCCTTCAGCAGCGCACCGCCAACGCCCATCGTGGCCACATCCACCGCGCCGATCACGCCGCCCTTGACCGCCGCCTCGCCCAGCAGCGCATCGCCCCGCCCGCGCAAGAACGCCTGCACCGCGCGCGTGTCCTGCGGGTCGATGCCGGCACTCTGCAGCGCCTCCATCACCTTGCCGCCACCTTCGATGGCCGTGTTGCCCGCCGCCGCGCCGCCCCAGGCGCCAGCCAGCGCGCCACCAGCGCCGCCCACTGCCGCGCCAGCCGCCGTGCCAGCGCCCGGCAGCACCGACCCCACCAGGCCGCCCGCCGCCGCGCCCGCCTTGCCACCCGCCCACCCGCCCGCCAGCATGCCGCCCATCGGCGCCACTATGTTCGGCGCCTGCTCCACCACGCCGCTGCCCATGGCATAGGCGTTGCGCGCCACCGACACCAGCCCCGCGCCCACCGTGGGCGCCTCGCGCCAGTCCTTGGCCACCTCACCCAGCACACCCTTGATCCCGCCGCCGATGCCCTCGCCCTGTTGCCAAGCGGCCATCAGCTCGGCGCCTTCCTTGGTGCCAGGATTGGCGCGCGCGTAGGCGTCGGCCTCGGCCACCTTGCGGGCCGCGCCCTCCACATCGCCAGCGGCCAGGCCAGCGGTAATGCCGATGTTCTGCTTGGCTTTTTTCCAGCCGCGCGTCAGCGCCCAGTCGCCTTGCGCGCCGGCCGCATCACCGGCTAGGCCCACCAAGCCGCCAGCGGTCTGCGGAGCCGTCGGCAAATTGAACGCCTGCTCGTAGGTCATCGGCCCCGACGGCGGACTCGCTCCGGCAGCCGGCGGCACGGGCGACGCCGGCTTCAGGTTGAACGCTTCTTCGTAGGTGAACGAGTCCTTGCCCATGCGCGCCAGTCTCCCGGCGCGCTAGCGATCAAGCAAACCCTACGGGGGCGCTACACCAAAAACAAAGGGCGCCGAAGCGCCCCGATGTGCATGCTGAAAGTGCTTGATGCCGATCTAGTGGGTCGTGACGTACCAAGTCACGCCAGCAGCGGCGATCACGAAGACGATGAGCGCGGTGATGATCATGATGGTTTCCTAAGTTTCCACGACAGCGTCAAAAGTATAGGGCAAATGGCAAACAGGGTCACGATCTCCCCAATGCTCAACGGGCTGTGGCCGGTCAGCCCCACCACGCCGCCAATGAAGGCGGACGCGGCAATCGTGTCCAGAAACCGGGCCAACCCCTCCTTCTGCTCCTTGCTGTACTTGGAAGCCATGCCTGAAAGTCTACGCCTAGCTCGGTTTTGCCAAGCTCTTCAATGAACCGCGCGTTGTCACGCTTGATCTGCTCGTACAGTTCCGCCCTGCACTGCTCGTACCGCTGGATGTGACGCGCCGCGAATTGCACCAGCGCAGCAGGGTCGATCAGTTCCTCGATGGCCTCGCCGAGCGCGTAGAACAGACCGGCTGAGGCACCTCTGTTGCCGACATGCTCCGAATCCAGATGCTTGGCCGCAGCCAGCAGCACGCTCTGCATCAAGCCATCGTCACCGCCTCGGATCACCTCGCCCATGATCTCGATCATCGCCTTGGCACCCTCCTGGTTGCTTTCGGCGTAGCTCGCTCCATCGGTATACACGTCGAAGTAGTCGATATCCGTCTCGGGGCCTGTGGCCGGCGTGGTGATGCACGACACACGGGGGTACACGCGCTTCCGCGCGCTTGGAATCAAGCCCAGGCCGATGCATTCGACTGGCAGGAATCAGCGCGGCTCTACGCCATCGCCACAAGGACACCCGGCGCAGGCCACCTGATTGACGACGCCGTGACGATCTACCTCAAAGAGCGTGTGCCTCACTTGAAGGCTGGGTTGAACACAGCCAGAGAACTGGCGCTGATGCTGCCGTTCTACCATGGGCGTCCGCTAGAGGCGTTGGCCGACGTGTGCAAGGCGTACCGCCTGAAGGGGGTCAAGGAGAATGGCTCGCCGCTGTCGCCCGCCACGCTGCGCAACCGCATCCGCTACCTGACCGCTGCCTGTCGGTACGCATGGAAGCAGCACGGCATGGGCGACGGCGATCCAGCCGCCCGCGTGGTGGCGCCCACCGTGCAGAACGAGCGCCACCAATACCTGACGCGAGAGCAGGTGCTGATGATTTGCCGCCAGTGCCGAAACAAGACCGCACGGCAGGCGATCCGCATCGCCTTTTATTCAGGCATGAGGCTAGGCGAGATTCTGGTGGCCGAGATTTCCGGACAGGCGTGGGTGTTGCGCGACACGAAGAACGGAAACCCGCGCATCGTGCCCATGCACCCAAAGGCCGCAGCGGCCGCGCGGGCATTCAAGCCATGCCCAAAAATCACCATTCAGCGGGCGTGGGAGAAAGCCAGGGACAGGGCAGGATTTCATGGGCACACCTTCCACGATCTGCGCCACAGCGCCGCCACGGCGATGGCAAATGCAGGGGTGGATTTGTTCACGCTTGGCCGCGTGCTGGGGCACAAGGACAGCCGCAGCACAGCCCGCTACAGCCACCACCACATAGACACGCTAGCCGCTGCTGTGGGGAAGATTGGTCAAAAATCCCCAAACCAGCCACAAAAAAAAGCGGCCTGAGCTATCTTTTGAATAGCTACAGGCCGTTATCTGTGGCGGAGAAGGAGGGATTCGAACCCTCGATACGGTAAACCGTATACCGGATTTCGAGTCCGGCGCATTCGACCACTCTGCCACCTCTCCTGCTTTCGTGTCGAATCGCGTATTTTAGCAGGAGCCGAGCCTGCCGCCACGGCGCCTCAAGGGGCGATGCACTCGGCGCCGCCCAGGTAAGGGCGCAGCGCCTTGGGCACGGTGATGGAGCCGTCTTCGTTCTGGTGGTTCTCCAGCACGGCGACCAGCGCTCGGCCCACGGCCAGGCCGCTGCCGTTCAAAGTGTGCACCAGTTCGTTCTTGCCAGCGGCGCTCTTGAAGCGCGCCTGCATGCGGCGGGCCTGGAAGGCCTCGCAGTTGCTGACGGAGCTGATCTCGCGGTAGGTGTCTTGCGCGGGCACCCACACTTCCAGGTCGTAGGTCTTGCTGGCGCCAAAACCCATGTCGCCGGTGCTGAGCAGCACCACGCGGTAGGGCAGTTCCAGCGCCTGCAGGATGGCCTCGGCATGGCCGACCATTTCTTCCAGCGCGTCGTAGCTCCTGTCGGGGTGCGTGATCTGCACCATCTCGACCTTGTCGAACTGGTGCTGGCGGATCATGCCGCGCGTGTCGCGGCCGGCGCTGCCGGCTTCGGAGCGGAAGCACGGGGTGTGTGCGGTGAGCTTGATGGGCAGATCGGCCTCGGCCACGATCTCGTCGCGCATCAGGTTGGTCAGCGATACCTCGGACGTGGGGATCAGGTACAGCAGTTCGCCCTCGCCTTCCTGCCCGCCTTTCTTGACGGCGAACAGGTCGGCCTCGAACTTGGGCAACTGGCCGGTGCCGCGCAGCGTGTCGGCGTTGACGATGTAGGGCGTGTAGCACTCGGTGTAGCCGTGCTGCGTGGTCTGCACGTCCAGCATGAACTGCGCCAGCGCGCGGTGCAGGCGGGCGACGGGGCCGCGCATGAAGGAAAAGCGCGTTCCGGCCAGCTTGACGCCGGTTTCGAAGTCCAGCCCCAGCTTCTCGCCCAGGTCGACGTGGTCACGCACCGGAAAGTCGAAAGCACGTGGCGCCAAGCCGTGCGGCGCCCAGCGGCGCACTTCCTGGTTGGCGGTTTCGTCGGCACCAACCGGCACACTTTGGTGCGGCAGGTTGGGCACGGCCAGCAGCAGCGCACCGAGCTCGTCCTGAATAGCATCAAGCCGCGCGGCCGAGGCATCGAGTTCGTCCTTGATCGACGCCACCTGCGCCATCAGGTCGTCGGCAGATTCGCCCTTGGACTTGCGCTGGCCGATCTGCTTGCTGGCGCTGTTGCGCTGCGCCTGCAGCTCTTCGGTGCGGGTCTGGATGGTCTTGCGCTCGGCTTCCAGCGCGGTGAAGGCGGCTTCGTCGAGGAAGGGTTGCGGGCTTTTGCGGGTATTCAGGCGCGCCAGAACGGCGCCCAGGTCTTTGCGGAGCAGGATGGGATCGAGCATGCGCGGATTGTAGGCGTGCGCGCAGGCTGCATCAGGCAGCCAACTCCTATATCAATAGCTGACTGCGCTCTATACAAGGTGATTTCAGATACAAAACTATCTGAAATTGTCTAATGACGAGCGCAACCAGCTATCAAATTAACTTGATTGTCAAGAAGTCTCAGATATGGCCTGTGGGAGCGGCCGTGGCCGCGATGGCAGCGTTTCGCCCTGAGCCAAGGCTTATCGCGGGCAAGCCCGCTCCCACAAAAAAAGATGGAAAACCGCGTGCATGCGTGCACGCTCTAAAACTCGTTGATGAGCAAGCAGATTAAACCTAGAAACGGCTGAGTTCGCACTCAGCTCAGGTGCCCCAGGTTCGATTCACCCGCGTCGTCCAGCTTCAGGCCCTTGGGCAGCGGAAACTTGATGGTTTCCTCCACGCCGTCGAGTTTGCGCACCGACAGCGCGCCCAGCGCGCGCAGCCGCTCGATGACCTGCCGCACCAGGATGTCGGGCGCCGAGGCGCCGGCCGTGAGGCCGATGCGTGTCTTGCCTTCGATCCATTCGGCCTGCAGCTCGTCGGCGCTGTCGACCATGTAGGCGTCGGTGCCCAGCTTCAGCGCCACCTCGCGCAGGCGGTTGCTGTTGCTGCTGGTGGGGCTGCCGACGACGATGACCACGTCGACCGCTTTCGACATCAGCTTCACCGCATCCTGCCGGTTCTGCGTGGCGTAGCAGATGTCCTGCTGCTTGGGCTCGCGCACGTGCGGAAAGCGCGCCTTCACCGCCGCCGTGATCTCGGCGGCGTCGTCCACGCTCAGCGTGGTCTGCGTGACCACCGCCAGCTTCTCGGTCTGCGCGGGCTGGATGCGCGCCACGTCAGCCACGTCTTCCACCAGGTGGATGCCACTGTCGAGCTGGCCCATGGTGCCTTCCACCTCGGGGTGGCCCTTGTGGCCGATCATGATGAATTCGTAGCCCTCGCGGTTGAGCTTGGCCACCTCGACGTGCACCTTGCTCACCAGCGGGCAGGTGGCGTCGAACACGCGAAAGCCGCGCTGCGCCGCCTCGCGCTCGACCGACTTGGGCACGCCGTGCGCGCTGAACACCAGCGTGGCGCCGGGCGGCACGTCAGCCAGCTCTTCGATGAAGATCGCGCCCTTGGCCTTGAGGTCGTTCACCACGTAGGTGTTGTGCACGATCTCGTGGCGCACGTAAATGGGCGCGCCGAACTTGGCGATGGCGCGCTCGACGATCTCGATGGCGCGGTCAACGCCGGCGCAGAAGCCGCGCGGCTCGGCGAGGAGGATTTCGGCGGCTGGGGTTGTCATGCGCTGGAGCTCTCCGGATATAAGCTCCCTCTCCACCTCAGGGGGAGAGGGTTGGGGTGAGGGGAAGTTGGCTGGGTGCTGCGCGCCACCCTCACCCCCGCCCTCTCCCGCCAGCGGGAGAGGGAGTGGCTGGGTACGACGCCAGAGGCTCACAGCACGCCAATAATGTGCACTTCGAAAGTCACCGGCTGGCCCGCCAGCGGGTGGTTGAAGTCGAGCCGCAACGCGCCATCGTCACGCACCGCCTGCACCACGGCGGCGAACTGGCCCTGGCCGTCGGGCGTGGGCAGGTGGATCACGTCGCCCACGGCATAGCGCTCCTGCGGGTCGCCCATGGCGTCCAGTTCCTTGCGCGCCAGCCACTGGATCATGTCGGGGTTGCGCTCGCCAAAGGCCTCGCCGGCGGGGATGTCGAACGCGGCGCGCGCGCCCTCGGCCAGGCCGATCAGGCGCTGCTCCACCACGGGCGACAGCTCGCCCGCGCCCAGCGACAGCGTGGCTGGCTTGCCGCCGAAGGTGTTGACGACATCACCCTGCGGGCCGGCCAGGCGGTAATGCAGGGTCAGGAAGGAACCGGGTTCGACGACGCTCATGAATATGTCGAGTAGAAAAAAGGCCAAACGCCCCAGATAAACTGCCTCGATTGTAGAAACCGCCCTGCCCCGCCGCCCCGCATGTCGCTCAAAGACCTTCCTGCCGATGCGCGTCCGCGCGAAAAGCTGCTCGCCCGCGGCCCCGGCGCGCTGAGCGATGCCGAGCTGCTGGCGCTGCTGCTGCGCACCGGCACCGCCGGACGCGGCGTGCTGCAGATGGCGCAGGAGGTGCTGGAATCGTTCGGCGGCATCGCCGGCCTGCTGCACGCCGGTGCCGACGACCTGAAGCGCGTGAAAGGCCTGGGCGGCAGCGCCAAGCGCGCCGAGCTGATGGCCGTGCTGGAGCTGGCGCGCCGCGCGCTGGCCGAGCAGTTGAAGGAGCGCGCCGCGTTCGACTCAGCCGCCGCCGTGAAGGACTACCTGCAACTGCACCTGGCCGCGCGCCCGCACGAGGTGTTCGCCGTGCTGTTTCTCGACGCGCAGCACAAGCTGATCGCGCTGGAAGAGCTGTTTCGCGGCACGCTCACGCAGACCAGCGTGTACCCGCGCGAGGTGGCGCTGCGCGCGCTGCACCACCACGCGGCAGCGGTGATTCTGGCGCACAACCACCCCAGCGGCGGCGTGCAGCCCAGCCGCGCCGACGAGGCCATCACGCAGCAGCTGAAAAGCGCGCTGGCGCTGATCGACGTGCGCGTGCTCGACCACGTGATCGTGGCGCCGGGCCAGGCACTGTCGATGGCGGAGAAAGGGCTCATATGACCCCCCCTGAGCCGCTGCGCGGCTTCCCCCAGGGGACAGCGCCACCGGCCGGCGCAGGTCCGGCCACGGCGTTCTGGCACGGCCTGCTCCGCGGCCATCGGTTCAGTCGAGCGGCGTGCATCCTGCGGATGCCGGAGATGAAGGCGTGAAGGCGAAATCGTTCCAGGATCTGAAAGCCATCCGCGCCCGCCTGGCCGAGGCCGAAGCCCGCGCCGCCGAAGAGGCTGCCGCGCGCGCCGCCGCAGCGAAGAAGGCGCAGGCCGAGCACAATCTGTTCGCCCGCGCCATCGGCCCCACGCAGCCGCTGCGCGCCCATGGCCGCGTGGTGCACGCGCCCGTGCCCACGCCGCCCGAGCCGCGCCAGCGCGTGCTGGACGAGCAGGCCGCGCTGCGCGAGGCGATTTCCGACGAGTTCGACGCCAGCACGCTGCTGCACACCGACGAGCACCTGAGCTTTCGCCGCCCCGGGGTCGGCCCCGACGTGACGGCCAAGCTGCGGCGCGGCCACTGGACGGTGCAAGCGCAGATCGACCTGCACGGCCTGCGCACCGATGCAGCGCGCGAGACACTGGGCCAGTTCCTGCGCGAGGCCACGAAAGCCGGCCTGCGCTGCGTGCGCGTGGTGCACGGCAAGGGCCTGGGCTCGCCCGGCAGAATGCCGGTGCTCAAGGCCAAGGTGCACGGCTGGCTGATCCAGAAAAAGGAAGTGCTGGCCTTCGTGCAGGCCCGGCCACTGGAGGGCGGCGCGGGGGCGTTGCTGGTGCTGTTGACCGCCGCGCCGGCAGGAAGACACGGTCTTTAGGGCCTGTTCACGATCTCTGAACGGGTGTCTGAGAGGCTGTCGTGATGATTGAACCTAGAAACGGCAGTTGACCGCTCGCCATCTTTGGGCAACCCGCATGAACGCTGACTTTCATGGCTTCGATCACGCTCACCTGTTGGGTGAGGGCGCTATGCACCCGATCACACCGCGCTGGCCGCGCCATGCGGCGTTGCTCGTCCTCGCAGGCACGAGCCTGCCGCGTCCTCGCGCCTTGCCTGGCACGCCCATCACGGCACGCTCGGGCGCATCCAACTGCCGTTTCTAGGTTGAAAACCTCAATAGGTCGCTTCAGAACCCAGTCATCGCAGCCGCCCCTTCGGGGCGTGCCTCGCCACTGCGCGGGTCGATGGCCTGCAAGGGCAGCGGCTGCATCGCGCGGCCGTAAAGGCGCGCCACGCGCTCGGCCAGCGGGGGGTGGCTGTCCAGCCAGCGGGCCTGCACGCGCTCGTCGATCAGCATCATGTGCGAAAACACGCCATGCCAGCCGCGCGCCACCGCCGCCACGCCCGCGCGCCGCTGGGTCATGACCTTGCGCAGCACGCCGCCCAGACCATCGCGGCTGCGCGTCCATTGCACGGCCCGTGCGTCGGCCAGCAGTTCGCGCTCGCGCGAGATCGCCGCCTGCAGCAGGCGCCCGGCCATCCAGCCCAGCCACCCGACGCCCATGATGACCACGCCGGGCGGCACGGTCAGAGCCCTCCATACGGGCCTGCGGTCGGCCTCGGGGCTGTCGCCGCGCCCCAGATCGCGCAGGGCCTGGCCGTAACCATGCAGCATCTCCAGGCCCGCCACCATGCCGGCCAGCTGCATGTTGATGCGCGTGTCGCCCTCGCGCAAATGGCTCATCTCGTGCGCCACCAGGCCTTGCAGCTCATCGCGCGTGAGCGCGTCCAGCGCGCCCTCGGTCACCACCACCACCCAGTCGGCCGGTGTCCACCCGGCGGCAAAGGCGTTGATGGCCACCACGCGCGGCTGCACCATCACGAGCGGGCGCGGCATCTGCGCCGCCAACGCCATTTCCTGCACCGTGTTGACCAGGCGCTGCTCGGCGAACGACACGCCCGGCCGAAGTTCACGCGCGCCCAGACGGCGCGCCAGCCTTTCGCCAGACTGCAGGCTGGAACTCTCGATCCACCAGCCGCCCAGCACCATCATCAGCCCCAGGCCGATGTTGACGGCGGCGAAATGGGGCGGCGTTGACCACCCCACCAGCTTGAACAGCGCCCACAAGCCCAGATGCAGCCCCAGCACCGTGACCGTCACGGCCACCACGAAGGCCATCATGAGCCGGCGCGAACGCACGCGCGCGCTGGCCTGGTGATCGAAAAAACGCATGGGCGCGCGGGCAGCGGCCCTAGAACACCACGCGCGGCACGGCGCGCTCGGCCTCGCTGGTGGTGGATTGCAGCATGGCGTTGGGCGCGAAGTTGAACAGCCGCGCCACCACCAGCGCCGGAAACACGCCGATGGCGTTGTTGTAGTCCAGCGCCGCGTCGTTGTAGGCCTGGCGCGCGAAGCCGATGCGGTTCTCGGTGCTGGTCAGCTCCTCGCCCAGCTCGCGCATGCGGGCGTCGGCCTTCAGCTCGGGATAGCTTTCAGCCACCGCCAGCAGCCGGCCCAGGCTGCCCATCAGTCCCTGCTCGGCCATCGCCATCGCGCCCAGCGCCTGCGCATCGCCAGGGCGCTGGCGCGCGCCGGCTGCCGCGCCCTGCGCCTGGCCGCGCGCGGCGATCACGGCCTGCAGCGTCTCTGCTTCGTGCTTCATGTATCGCTGGGCGACTTCCACCAGATTGGGCACCAGGTCATGCCGGCGCTTGAGCTGCACATCAATCTGCCCGAAGGCATTGGCGATGCGGTTGCGCAACTCGATCAGCCGGTTGTAGATCAGCACCGCGCCCAGCAGCAGCAACGCGATGACGGCAACGATGATCCAGGCCAGGGTACTCATTTCGCTTCCTTTTCGGCGGTCTGCCGACGTGGGGCGATTGTGACCGAGCCGGGTGTCAGCGCGCCCGCCTTCACCCGGGCCGGTTGCGCATGAAATCGGCCACCTCCAACAGGCTCTGGCTCAACCGCTGGCGCAGCGAATCCTCCACGCCGGTCTCGCGCATGGCCTGGTCCATGCAGGCCACCCATTCGTCGCGTTCGCGGATGCCGATGGCGAACGGCAGGTGGCGCATGCGCAGGCGCGGGTGGCCAAAGCGTTCGATGTAGTGCTGAGGCCCGCCCAGCCAGCCGCACAGAAACCAGAACAGCTTCCGGCGCGCATCATCCAGCGTGCTGCCGTGCGTGGCGCGCACGGCGGCGTAGCCGGGTTCCAGGTCCATCAAGTCGTAAAAACGCTCGACCAGCGCCTGCACCACCGGCTCGCCACCGATCAAGTCGAACGGCGTGGCGGAATCGGTTTTCTGAGTCAAATTGGGCTCCAGCGCTTACGGAATGCGGGCAGTAAGCTACTCTTTTTGTAGCCTTCGACGCCCGGTGGCGCTGTTGATTCTATTGAGCCACCCAACCCCGCGCGCGCGGTTGGGTGGCTCAATAGGGTGTGGAGCCATCAGCCGCGGGCGAGGCCGCGGGCCCGCCCGCGGCGCGCACGGCCCGCTCGGCAGCGTCTGCCGCGGCACTGGCGGCGTGGGCCTGCTCCTGGGCCGACCACAGGAACCGCGTCAGCGCCGCGCCGTCCTCGCCATCTTCGGTGTCGTCATCGCCCGCGGGCTCGAACTCCAGCTTCAGCGGGTCGCCGTAGTCGCGCTGCAGGTTGATGGAGCTTTTTTCACCTACGGCGTCGAAGCTGCGCTTGAGCCAGCGCTGCGCGCTCTCCTGGCCCAGGGCGAACAGTTTTTCCAGCGTGGCGCGCTGCGGCGTGATCTTGCTGGAGGCCGGCATCTCCGCCAGCGCCGTGCCGCCGTCGATGCGGTGCATGTGCACGGGCTTCAGCCCTTCGCGGGCCACGCCGCGCGCCACCAGTTCATTGACCAGCGCGATGGTGCGCATCTGCGCGATCAGGCTGGCGTTGAAGGTCAGGTCGCCCACGCGGTCGGTGATCTCGGCCGCCGACGTGGGCTTGCCCGCGCGCTTGAGCGGGTTGATCTGCACCAGCAGGATGTCGTTGGTCTCGCCCATTTCCACCAGCGGACCCAGCGCCGGGTTGGCCGAATAGCCGCCGTCCCAGTAGGTCTTGCCGTTGATCTCGGGCGCCTGGAACAGCTGCGGCAGGCAGGCCGAGGCCATAACGGCCTCGGCCGTCAGGCGCTTGCCACTGAAGATTTCGGCGCGGCCGGTTTCCACATCGGTGGCGGCCACGAACACGCGCAGCGCGCGCAGCTTGCCCAGGCGGTCGAAGTCGATCTCGCGCTCGATCAGCCGCCGCAGCGGGTTGAAGTCGAGCGGGTTGACCTGGTAGGGCGAAAACCTCGTCAGCGCGCCGGGCAGCGCGCCCATCATCAGCTTGGTCAGGCGCGCGGTGCTCGCGCTGGCGGCGCCCAGCTCCATCACCTTGGTCCACACGCGGGCCAGCGATGCGCGGGCGCCTTCGTACGGGTCCTGCTTGTCGTCCATCGCCTGCGCCCAGCCATGCGCCAGCGCCACGGCGTTGATGGCCCCCGCGCTGGTGCCGCTAATGCCCAACGGCCGCAGCCGGCCATCCATCAGCAGGGTATCCAGCACGCCCCAGGTAAAGGCGCCATGCGCGCCGCCGCCTTGCAGCGCCAGGTGAATCGGTCGGGAAGTGTTCTGCATCAGACTCATACGGCAAGTGGAGCACGGGCTGCAACCAAAACCCGCTCAGGCACGCCACTTCGCGGCGTTGACCTACAGAGCGCACACTCTAATTCCTTGGTTGACAGTCCATCGGGCCAGGCCATGGCTCCGTGGATAACACCAACCGGCGCGGACGCCGGCGGCTGCCTCAGAGGCTGCCCTCAAACTGCTCGCGCAAGGCCGCCAACCGCCGCATCAGTTCCTGCGGCACCTCGCGCACGGTGCGCGCCGCACCACGGTAGATGGCGCCGCTGCCGCCGTCCAGCGTCAGCACCTCGCCCTCGGCCAATTCAACCCCGGCCAGGCGCACGCCGCGTCGCGGCAAATCAATGCCAAGCTGCTCGCACCCCACCAGGCACACCTTGCCCAACTGGCGCGCCACCACGGCGGCGTGCGCGGTGCGGGCGCCGCGCGCGGTCAACAGGCCGGCGGCAATGTCCAGCGCCGCCAGGTCGCGTGTCTCGGCATCCTGGCGCAGCAGCAGCACGGCCACTCCGGCCGCCTGGCGGGCGCGGGCGCGCTCCTCGTCCAGCGCGATCTCGCCAATCGCCACGCCGTGCGCGGCGCTCACCGCCCGCGCCAATGGCGTGGCATCGCCCTCGTCGGTGACCACGCGCTGCATGGTCAGTTGTTCCTCATCCAGGCCTTCGGTGCGCCGGCGCGCCTCGTCGGCGCTGATGACGCCCTCGTCCACCAGATCAAGCGCGATGCGCGCGCATGCCTGCGCCGTGCGCTTGCCGGCTCGCGTCTGCAGCAGCCAGAGTTGGCCGTTTTCAACCGTGAACTCGAAATCCTGCATGTCGCCGAAGACTTGTTCCAACTGCTGCGTGGCCATCAGCAGCGCCTGCCACACCGACGGCGCGGTGGCGGCCAGCGCGTCGTGGCCTTGCGCGCTGCGGCGCCCGGACACCACGTCCTCGCCCTGCGCGTTGAACAGGAAGTCCACCCAGGGCGCCGGCTCGCCAGTGGAAGGGTGGCGCGTGAAACCCACGCCCGCGCCCGATGTGCCACCGGCGTTGCCAAACACCATGCGCTGCACCGTGACGGCCGTGCCGATGGCGTCCGACAAGCCGTTCAGGCGACGGTATTCCTGCGCCTTCGGTGCCTGCCAGCTAGCGAACACGGCGGCGATGGCCTGCTCCAGCTGAGCGCGCGGCGACTGCGGAAAGGGCTGGCCCGCCACCCGTTGCACGCTCGCCAGATGGGCGCGCGTCAAGGCGCGCAGTTCAGCGAAATCGAGTTCACGCTCGTCACGCCCGGCGGCGATCTGCGCCAGATCGGCTTCGAACACCTCGGCCGGAACGCCCATCACCACTTCGCCAAAACCGGCCACCAGGCGGCGGTAAGCGTCCCACACCAAGCGCGGGTTGCCAGTGGCGCGCAGGAAGCCGGGCAAGGTGGAGTCAGCCAGGCCGATGTTCAGCAACGTCTCCATCATGCCCGGCATCGACACCGGCGCGCCCGAACGCACCGACAGCAGCAGCGGCCGGCCGGCGTCGCCAAAGCGCGCGCCGCTGGCGTGCTCCAGCACGCCCAGGGCATGCTGCCAAACGCCCGGCTCCAGCGCCCTCGGATCGGCGCACCAGCCGGTGCCCAACACGAAGGCCGGCGGCACCGGCAGCCCCAGCGCCGCCATGCGCGCCAGGTTGTGCGCCTTGAAGCCGACCAGCTCGGGCGAGGACACGAGGGTGCTGCGGCTGCGGGGCCCGCAGCCGATCAGCACCACGGCGTGCGCGGCGGAGGGGAAGTGGGTGGTGTCACGTGCGTTCATGCTGAGAACCTTCAGGAATCAGTGCGGTGCGGTGCCAGCGCCGCAGTTTCTGTGGGAGCGGCCTTGGCCGCGATGGCGGCGTGTCGGCCTTGATTGGAGCTGCATCGCGGCCAAGGCCGCTCCCACAAAAAGACTGCAACGCCACGATGACGCGGGTCACGCCGTGGCCACCCCCATGCGCTGCATCGTGCGTTCGCGCAGGCCCCAGCCCAGGGCCAGCAGGGCGTCGCTGGCGTCTTCGATGGCGGCGGCCAGTTCGTTGCCCAGGGTCAGCGCCACGGCATCCGGCTGTTCGCGGCATTGCTGCGCCAGCGCGCGGCGGGCGCGGCGCAGCAGTTCGTCGCAATGGCGTTCGGCCTGCTGCACCCGCCAGGCAGCCGACAGGTATTCAGCCTGGTCGTCGCTCTGGCTGGCCTGGCCCAGCGTGCGCGCCACGGCCAGCGCCTTCACGTGGTCCTGCACGGCGTTCAGCACGGCATCGGCCAGCTCGTTCATGACCTCGCGCACTGGCGCGCTCCAGCCATCGGCGGCGGGCGTGGCGGCAAAGTGCTCGGCCAGCAGGCTGAGCACGTAGCAGGCTTCTTCCAGCGCGTCGGCCACGTCGTCGCCACGGCCGATCAGGCGCATCAGCGGCTGCCATTGCGGCTGGTGCTCGGCCAGCTCGCGCGCGTGCACCACCAGTTGGTCGGCGTGGCGCTCCCAGGCTTTGGCGCGCGCGGCCAGGCGCTCGGCAGCGTCGGCATCGCGCTCCAGTCCGTGGGCCAGGGCGTCGCGCAGGCCTTGCGCCAGAGCGTGGCAGTAGGCGGCGTGTTCTTCCAGCAGCTCGTCGTCGCCACGGCGGCCGCGCAGGCGGCGTGCCAGTTGGGCCTGCGCCTGGTCGAGCAGCAGCGCGGGCGCCTGCGGGTGCTCGGCAGCGGCGCGCATGACGTGGATGAGAAAGTCGCGCGCCTCGGCCTCGCCCAGCACCTCGTCCAGCCGATCACCCAGGCGGAACTGGCTGGGCCCTTGCGCGGCCATGGCGTCCCAGATCAGGCGCTCGGCGCCGGCGTTCAGCCACGCCATGTGGCCGGCGCGGGCGCGCGTGGTGGCCTCCAGCACCGCCACCGCGCCTTCGCGGCTGACGAAGTGCACGAGGCGCTTGCGGGCGCGGTTCCAGTCGATCAGGAACACGATGCGCTCGCCGATGCCTTCGAGCTGGCGCGCCAGCTCGGTCTCGTCTTGGGCCTCGAAGCGGGCAGTGCCGATGTGATAGGCATCGCCCTGGTTCAAACCCTGGGTGATGCGCTGCTCGGCACCGCCCCAGTGCGCGCCGACCTCGGCCAGCAGCCGCTGGAAGAAGCCGAAGCGCCGGCGGTGCAGGTCGGAATAGGTCAGCGTGATGACCTTCGGCGATGTTTCGGTCTCCACCTGGATCACCAGCACGTGCGCGTCGTTGGTGCCGATGTCGTTCTGGATCAGCAGCTTGTCACCGTCGCCCCCGCCCCGTGTCGCGGCGGTGTCGAGGCCGGGGTGGTCGAACTTGAGCGGCGCCGTGCGGTTCAGCCCGCGCATGAAGGCGGCGATGCGCGCGCGGTCGCTGCCATTGGGCGCCAACTGCCAGCAGTGCGCGCCGTCGATGCGGTCGGTAGACAGCTCGGCCGCCAGGCGGTTGAGCGCCTTGTGCAGGTCCATCACCGTGATGTGCAGGCTGTCGCCGCGCTCGCGCTGGCTGTGTGTCAGTGCATTGAGCTGCTCGACCGTCAGCACCGGGCCGCCCAGCGAACCGAGCGTGCGCTGCCAGCCGGCCACGCGACTCGCCAGCTCGCCGTCCGCGCCTTCGCCCTCGATCACGGGGCGCGCCATCACCCCGAGGTCATCGTGCAGACGCAGCGCCAGGCGCGGCAGATCAGGCACGCGCAGCCTGCCTGGTGTTTCTTCGGTGGCGGTGGCTGGCAGGTCGTGCAACCAGTCGGCGTCGGCCCGCGCGCCGATATCGGCGGCCGCGATCTCGCGGGACAGATCCAGAGTTGCCTCGCGCGGGTGCTGGGCATGCGCGCGGGCGGCCTGCAACACGCTCAGATAGAGCTTCAACCGGTCATTGGCCTTGAGCGCGGCGCGCACTTGCGCTGGCCGGAGCAGTGACGACACCGCTGGCGCCTGTGCGCCGATGGACGCCACGGCGTCGCTTTTTTCCATGATGCTGAGAGTGGAGGTGGCGAGCCTTGCAGTGTCCGGCAGCCGCATGACGACACCGTGACCGCCACAGCGCCTCAACGCCTCAACGCCGATGTCGTTGATACGCTCCGCTGGCGGAGATCAGCAGAGGCGCCACCCCTGCCGATCGCGCTTCACGGGTAGAGCATGGCCTCAAGCAGCGCGCCGCGGCGCGTCAACCGCCCGGCGCCACCTGCAGGCGCAGCAGCTCGGCGCCCTCGGCCACCTGGTCGCCCGGGGCGTACAGCACCTCATCCACCACGCCATCCTTCGGCGCGGCGATGGTGTGCTCCATCTTCATCGCCTCCATCACGGCCAGCGGCTGGCCCTTGCTCACCTTGTCGCCGGCCTTGACAGCAATCGACACGACTTTGCCCGGCATCGGCGCCGTCAGGCGGCCGCCCACGCCCGCGCCCTCGCTGGCGTGGGCCAGCACGTCCAGCTCGGTGATGCTGGTGGCGCCGTCGGTGCCGAACACGTGCGCCACCTCGCCGCGCTGGAACACGCGCACCACCTGGCGCTGGTTGCCATAGCGCACGTCGATGCGGCCGTCGGGCTGGCGCGTGAAGGCGATGGGCGCGCGCTCGCCGTCGTCCACCTTCAGTTGCAGGCCGTCATCCAGATAGCGCAGCTTGGCCACCACCGGCTGGCCAGCGTATTCCAGATCGATGCGGCGCGAGGCCACGCCGTGCGAGCGGAAGCCGTCGGTGCGGCTGAACGGGTCATGGCTTTCAGCAGCGCGCTCGTTCAGCACCGTTTGCGCCACGGCGGCGGCCACGGCCATGTCGCGGCCGATCGGGTCCTGGTTGAACAGGTGCTCCGCTTCGCGCTGGATCAGCGCCGTGTCCAGCCTGGCCTGGCTGAACGATTCGGTGGCCAGCACGCGACGCAGGAACTGCACGTTGGTCTGCACGCCGACGATGGCCACCTCGGCCAGCGCGGCGTCGAGCTTGCCCAGCGCCTCTTCGCGCGTGCTGCCCCAGACGATGAGCTTGGCGATCATCGAGTCGTAGAACGGGCTGATGGCGTCGCCCTCGCGCACGCCGTCGTCGATGCGCACCTCGTCGAACTCGAAGCTGGCCGCCGCCGGCTTGCGGTACACGTGCAGCGTGCCGGTGGCGGGCAGGAAGTTGTTGTCGGGGTTCTCGGCGCAGATGCGCGCCTCGATGGCGTGGCCGCCGATGTCGAGAAACTCTTGCTCCAGCGGCAGCGGCTCGCCGCTGGCCACCAGCAATTGCCACTCGACCAGATCCTGACCGGTGATGGCCTCGGTGACCGGGTGCTCCACCTGCAGGCGCGTGTTCATCTCCATGAAGTAGAACTTCATGTCCTCGGGCTTGTCGTAGCCGCCCGGCTGCTCGACGATGAATTCCACCGTGCCGGCGCCCACGTAGTTCACCGCGCGCGCCGCCGCCACGGCGGCCTGGCCCATGCGCTCGCGCAGCTCTTCCGTCATGCCCGGCGCGGGCGCTTCTTCCAGCACCTTCTGGTGGCGGCGCTGCACCGAGCAGTCGCGCTCGAACAGGTAGACATAGTTGCCCTGCGTGTCGCCGAACACCTGGATCTCGATGTGGCGCGGGCGCTGAACGTATTTCTCGACCAGCACCGCGTCGTCGCCGAAGCTGTTGATGGCCTCGCGCTTGCACGATTCGAGCGCGGCGGCGAAGTCCTCGGCCTTGTCCACCGCGCGCATGCCCTTGCCGCCGCCGCCCGCGCTGGCCTTGATCAGCACGGGGTAGCCAATGCGGTCGGCTTCCTTCTGCAGCAGTTCGGGATTCTGGTCGGCACCGTGGTAGCCCGGCACCAGCGGCACGCCGGCGGCTTCCATCAGGCGCTTGGATTCGGCCTTCAGCCCCATGGCGTTGATGGCGCTGGCGGGCGGGCCGATGAAGACCAGGCCGTTGTCCACGCAGGCCTGGGCGAAGTCCTCGTTTTCGGCCAGGAAACCGTAGCCGGGGTGGACGGCCTCGGCGCCCGTCGCTTTGGCGGCGTCGATGATGCGCTGCCATTGCAGATAGCTCTCCTTGGGCGCGCTGCCGCCCACGTGCACGGCCTCGTCGCAGGCCATCACGTGCTTGGCGTGCGCGTCGGCGTCGGA
The DNA here is from genome assembly GCA_030538085.1 of Pseudomonadota bacterium. Taxonomy (GTDB): domain Bacteria; phylum Pseudomonadota; class Gammaproteobacteria; order Burkholderiales; family Burkholderiaceae_C; genus Ottowia. The sequence goes on from JAUNUR010000003.1 coordinate 77,197, forward strand.
ATACACAGCCACGGTCTTCACGCCCAGGCGGCGCGCGGTGGCTGCCACGCGGCAAGCAATTTCGCCGCGGTTGGCGATCAGAATTTTCTTGAACATCGTCGTCCCTCTTCAACTTGAATCGATCTAGGCACTGCTGGGCGTTGGCGCACCACTGCCGAAGAAATCGCGCAGCTTGCGTATCACCATCTTCAAAAATTTCCACAACACGATCAGCAGCAGCACGGACAGCACGAACATCACCACCAGCGCGATGCCGAAGGCCACCGGGTATTGCGTCGCCAGCCACATCACGCCCACGGCCAGGCCGTCCTCGAAGAACGAGGCCAGCCAGTTGCTGACCGGCTCGGGGCTGGTGTTGATGGCGGCGCGCGTGGTGGCCTTGGTGGCGAACGAGGTGGCCGCCAGCGAGCCGCCCAGGATGCCGGCCACCAGGCCCATGGTGGCGCTGTCGGCCCCGAACACGCCCGCCGCCAGCAGCGCGCCGGCGGGGATGCGGATGACGCTGTGCACCGTGTCCCACAGGCTGTCGATCCACGGAATCTTGTCGGCGAAGAACTCGACCAGCAGCATGAAGCCGCTGGCCGCCATCACCGCCGGGTGCATCAAGAGCTTCAGCCCCTCAGGCAGCGGAATCCAGCCCGCGTAGCCCATGGCGCCGGTCAGGAACACCACCGCATACAACCGGAAGCCGCTGGCCCAGCCCAGCGCCGCCGCCAGCGCGATGAGCGCCGGCATGTCCATCTTGGCGACCACCGGCGCCACGGCGCCGCCCACGGCCGCGCCGGCCTGGCCCACCGCATCGCCCACGGCCACCGCCGTTTCGTGGTTGGGGTGGATGCCCACGGTGTGCAGCCATTGCACGAGGGTTTGAATGAGGTCTTCCATCACCGTACCGCCTGTCAAAGTGAACGGCAGGCCACGTGCGCCTGCCCGCGCACGCACAACGCGGGCGCCAGCGCGAAGGCTGACGCGGGCACCGGCGCCACGGCGTAGGACGGCATCGGCCGTTGGCGGATGATCGCTGCGTTATTCATAGCTGTTTGCGCTTATCCCACCTGCACAAAAGTCGAAAAAGACCATGAAACCTCATGACGGGTTCAACCCTGCACCCAGGCCGGCTTGCGCTTGTTCAGGAAGCTCTGCACGCCTTCCTTGCCCTCGTCGCTGGCGCGGATGTCGGCGATGGCCTTCACCGTGTGGTCGATCAGCAGGCGGGTGATGTCGCGGTCGGCCACGTACTGCACCAGCTTCTTGCATTCCTTGATGGCGTTGGGGCTGGCGGCCAGCAGTGCCTGCACCCAGGTGTTGACGGTGGCGTCGAGCTGGTCGGCAGACACCACCTCGTGCACGAAGCCGATGCGATGGGCCTCCTGCGCGCTGAAGCGCTCGGCGGTGAGAAAGTAGCGGTGCGACGCGCGCGGCCCCATGGCGCGGATCACGTAGGGGCCGATGGTGGCAGGGATCAGGCCCAGCTTCACCTCGCTGAGGCAGTAGTGGGCCGTATCGACGCTCACCGCCATGTCGCAGCACGCCACCAGGCCCATGCCGCCGGCGTACACGTCGCCCTGCACGCGGGCGATGGTGGGCTTGGGGCACTCGTAGATGGTGCGCAGCATGAAGGCCAGCTTCTCGGCGTCCTGCTCGTTTTCCTCGCGCGAGTAGTCGGCCATGCGGCGCATCCAGTTCAGGTCGGCCCCGGCGCAGAAGGCGGGGCCTTCGGCCATCAGCACGATGGCGCGCACCTGCGGGTCGTCGCCAAGGCGGGCGAAGGCGTCGGTCAGCTCGGCGATCACCTCGTCGTTGAAGGCGTTGCGCACTTCGGGGCGCGAGAGCACGACGGTGGCGACGTGGTGGACGGTGGTGATGCGAATGGAGGTCATGCAAAAACTCAGTGGGTTGCAGAAGTGGCGACATCCGTGCGTTGCACGGCGCAGGCGGCCAGTGCCATGTCTTCGCGCTTAGAACACATGAATCTCCTCCAGTATGAGCGCGGCTGGCCGGCCAAGCCGCTTTTCCACCCGAAACGTCGCCGTCAAGTCGGACCAGCGGCCGTTCAACGGCAAATCATGTGTGGCTCGCATGAGGACATCGCCCGCCTCATCTACTTCGGTGATTTCCCTATAGCGGGGCCGACCTGTCGCATCCGCGCGGGCCGTCACGTGAAATGCGACGCCCGACGGGCGCGCCTCCGGCAAGCCGTAACCCTCGATGACCCGCCGCATCAAGGCGGGCGTCCAGCCGTAGTACGCATCGTGATCCGTCGCCGCGAATGCGGCGGCGTAATCTTGCGCTGCGAGATGGTCGATCCAGGTCTCGATGACCACCAGAACCTCCGCTGGCGCCGGACGCTCAGAAAGCTGGGCCATGTTCATTGCTCCAGACGGCCAGACCTGCACGCCAGCAGCCCGCGCCTTGGCGCCTGACGGCGACTGATTCACGGGTGATGAAGCTGGTATACCCACTCATGGCAATGCCCCTTGCGCGCCGGAGCCATCCAGCGGCGCGGCACTGGCCTGCCTGAGCGCCAGCGTGGCCGCGCGCCGCTGTTGCCAGATGGAGCGGACGTGGGGATCAGAGATGATGAAGCGCCCGTGCCCCACGCGCGCGATCAGGTTGGCGGCGATCAGGCCGTCGATCGTGTTCTGCACCTGCTTGACCTCGATGGGCAAGCCAAGCGCCGCTCCATAGTCGGTCAGCGCGCCTTGGCCGTACAGCTCCCGCGTGCCTTCCTCGGGGCCATCGGCGATGCGGGCGAAGACGAGTTCCGCCAGTTCACCGCCAATTTCGCCCGCGCGCGCGAAGTCGATGTCGGCGGCGGCGTAGGCGATGGTGGCGCAGATCAGCTCGAACTCGGCATCGCTGCCCTGTGGCGCCGATTGAAACTGGACCAGCGCGCGCTCGAAGTCCTCCGGGCGATGGCCCAGCACCTGAAAACCGCGCCACGCGGCGGCGACCGAAGGCAGGCGCACGCCGTGCTGCGCGACCTGGGCCAGCTTCCACTCCACATACGCCCGCGGCAAAGGCTCGAAGGTGGCGGTGACGGCGCCCTTGAACGGGTGCGAGGGCTTGGTCGCCATGTCGTTGAGCAGCGAGCGGTGCGAGCCGGTGCCGATGAAAAGAAAGTGCCCCTTGGCGTCGGGGTCGCCATTGATCTCGTCGCGCGCCGCTTTCAGGGCGGCCATCAGCGCGTTGCCGTGGCTTCCGGCGGCCTGCTGCACTTCGTCCACGATGAGCACGACATCGGTTTCGGCCTTCTGCACCAGTTCATGCAGGGCTTGCGCCAGCGTGGCGCCGCCGGGCAAGCCCAGCGTGTCGATCTGGAAGCTGAAGCTCAGGCCCGCCACGCCCAGCGCGGCACTCTTGACGCGCCGCATCAACGCTGCCCCCGGCGCTTGCAGCGCGCGCAACTCGCCGCGCACGGCTTCAAGCACCAGATCGAGCGGCGCGCGGTTGACGTCGGCCCAGAGATCCACGTACACGACGATGGCGCCACGGGCGCGCAATTCGGGCGCCAGTTCATTGCGCAGAAACGTGCTTTTGCCCACGCGCCGGATGTTGGAGAGAAAGACGCCCGAGCGCACCCCCGTGTGCAGACCCGATGGCGCCAGCAACTGGTCGGCGAGCGCGGCTGCATAGTCGCTGCGGGGAAAGAGCTTGGAGGTCATGGATTTACCAGAAAATACTCAATTCAAGTATTTTACTTATATCAAGTAATTCATGGTAATAAGCCATCACATGCGGAACACGCCGAACTTCACGTCCGGCACGGGCGCGTTCTGCGCCGCCGACAGGCCCAGCGCCAGCATGCGGCGCGTGTCGGCGGGGTCGATGATGCCGTCGTCCCACAGGCGGGCGGTGGCGTAGTAAGGGTGGCCCTGGTCCTCGTACTGCTGGCGGATGGGTGCCTTGAAAGCTTCTTCTTCCTCAGCCGACCATTGCCCGCCCTTGGCCTCGATGCCGTCGCGCCGCACGGTCGCCAGCACGCCGGCGGCCTGCTCGCCGCCCATCACGCTGATGCGCGCGTTGGGCCACATCCACAGGAAGCGCGGCGAGTACGCGCGGCCGCACATGCCGTAGTTGCCAGCGCCAAAGCTGCCGCCGATGATGATGGTGAACTTGGGCACGTTCACCGTGGCCACGGCGGTCACCATCTTGGCGCCGTGGCGGGCGATGCCCTCGTTCTCGTACTTGCGGCCGACCATGAAGCCGGTGATGTTCTGCAAGAAGACCAGCGGGATCTTGCGCTGGCCGCACAACTCGATGAAGTGCGCGCCTTTCTGCGCGCTCTCGCTGAACAGGATGCCGTTGTTGGCGACGATGCCGACCGGCATGCCCTCGATGTGCGCGAAGCCGCACACCAGCGTGGTGCCGAAGCGCTGCTTGAACTCATGGAAGTCGCTGCCGTCGACGATGCGGGCGATGATCTCGCGCACGTCGAAGGGCTTGCGCGTGTCGGTGGGGATCACGCCGTACAGTTCTTCTGCTGCATATTTGGGAGCAACCGGCGCTTGCAGTGCGCCGCTGTAGGTCTTCTTGTCATTCAGGCGCGACACGGCCTCTCGCGCCAGTGCCAGCGCGTGGGTGTCGTTGTTGGCCAGGTGGTCGGCCACGCCCGACAGGCGCGTGTGCACGTCGCCACCGCCCAGGTCCTCGGCGCTCACCACCTCGCCGGTGGCGGCCTTCACCAGCGGCGGGCCGCCCAGGAAGATGGTGCCCTGGTTCTTGACGATGATGCTCTCGTCGCTCATGGCCGGCACGTAGGCACCGCCTGCCGTGCAACTGCCCATCACCACCGCGATCTGCGCGATGCCCTGCGCGCTCATCTGCGCCTGGTTGTAGAAGATGCGGCCGAAGTGGTCGCGGTCGGGGAACACCTCGTCCTGGTTGGGCAGGTTGGCGCCGCCCGAATCGACCAGGTAGATGCAGGGCAGGCGGTTCTGCTCGGCGATCTCCTGCGCGCGCAAATGTTTCTTGACCGTCATCGGGTAGTAGGTGCCGCCCTTCACGGTGGCGTCGTTGCAGACGATCATGCAGTCCACACCGGCCACGCGGCCAATGCCGGCCACGATGCCGGCGCCGGGCGCGCTGTCGCTGCCGTCGCGGTCGGGGTACATGTTCAGGGCGGCCAGCGGCGCCACTTCGAGGAAGGGCGTGCCGGGGTCGAGCAGCATCTGCACGCGCACCCGGGGCAGCAGCTTGCCGCGGTCCATGTGCTTCTTGCGCGCGGCCTCGCCGCCGCCGGCACCCACCTTCTGCACCTGCGCCTTCAGGTCGTCCACCAGGGCGCGCATGGCGTCGGCGTTGGCCTGGAAGTCGGCCGAACGGGCGTTGAGCTTGGTTTCAATCACGGGCATGGATTACACCTTTTGCTATTGTTTGATGAGCTGCTTGCGCTTTCCTGGCAAGCGCTCAAGCCGTTTTTTGCTCTGAAAGACCCAGCTCCTGCTGCATCAGCTCGCGGATCTTGAATTTCTGGATCTTGCCGGTGATGGTCATCGGGAAGGCGTCGACGAACTTCATGTAGCGCGGCACCTTGTAGTGCGCGATCTTGCCCTTGCAGAACTCGCGCACCTCGTCTTCATCCAGCGTCTGGCCCGGCTTGGCGATGATCCAGGCGCACAGCTCCTCGCCGAAGCGCTGGTCGGGCACGCCCACCACCTGCACGTCCTGGATCTTGGGGTGGCGGTAGAGGAATTCCTCGATCTCGCGCGGGTACACGTTCTCGCCGCCGCGGATCACCATGTCCTTGCTGCGGCCCACGATGTTGACGTAGCCCTCGTCGTCCATGGTCGCCAAGTCGCCCGTGTGCATGAAGCCCTCGGCGTCGATGGCCTCGCGCGTGCGCGCGTCGTCGCCCCAGTAGCCCTGCATCACGGAATAGCCCTTGGTGCACAGTTCGCCGGTGGTGCCGCGCGGCACGGTCTCGCCGGTCTCGGGGTTGACGATCTTCACCTCCAGGTGCGGCTGCACCAGGCCGACGGTGGACACGCGCTTGTCCAGCGGGGTGTCGGTCTGGCTCTGGCAGCTCACGGGCGATGTCTCCGTCATGCCGTAGGCGATGGTCACCTCGGCCATGTTCATGTCGCGCTGCACGCGCTTCATCACCTCGATGGGGCAGGGGCTGCCGGCCATGATGCCGGTGCGCAGCGTGCTCAGGTCGAACTCGGCAAAGCGCGGGTGATCCAGTTCGGCGATGAACATGGTGGGCACGCCGTGCAGGCCGGTGCACTTTTCGGCCTGCACCGTCTGCAGCACCGTGAGCGGGTCAAACGCGTCGTTGGGGTACACGATGCAGCCGCCGTGCGTCAGCACCGCCAGGTTGCCCAGCACCATGCCGAAGCAGTGGTACAGCGGCACGGGGATGCACAGGCGGTCCTGCTCGGTAAGCTTCATCGCCTCGCCGATGAAGAAGCCGTTGTTGAGGATGTTGCGGTGCGTCAGCGTGGCGCCCTTGGGGAAGCCCGTGGTGCCGCTGGTGAACTGGATGTTGATGGCATCCGTGTTGTGCAGCAGCTTGGCCACCTGCTCCAGGCGCGGGTCTTGCGGGTCGCCCGTCTTCATCAGGTCGGAGAAGCGCATGAAGCCCGGCTCGTCGGCGCCCTCGCCTTCCACGTCGATCCAGATCGCGTGCTTCAGGTGCGGCAGTTGCTGCGATTCCAGCGGCTCGCCCGGCTTGGCGTGTGCCCACTCAGGCGCCAGCTCGCGCAGCATGCCGAGGTAGTCGCTGGTCTTGAAGCGCGGCATCACCACCAGCGCCTTGCAGTCGACCTTGTTCAGCGCGTACTCCACCTCGGCCGTGCGATAGGCGGGGTTGATGTTGACCAGCACCAGCCCGGCCATGGCCGTGGCCAACTGCATCAGCACCCATTCGGTGTTGTTGTGCGACCAGATGCCGATGCGGTCGCCGGGCTTCAGCCCCAACCCCAGCAGGGCGCTGGCCAGGCGGCGCGATTCGGTCTGCAACTGGCGGTAGGTGAAACGCCGGCCCTGGTGCACCACCACCAGGGCCTCGCGCTCGGGAAAGCGCTCGACCATGTCGTTGAAGAAGGCCCCCAGGGTCTGTTCGATCAGCGGCGTGTCGGTGCGGCCGCGGACATGGCTGTCGCTGAGTTCGGTGCTCATCGCGCTTGTCTCCTTGAAATAGGTGTTCTTGCAAGGCGCTGCCGGCACATCGTAGCGCGCCCATTGGGGCGAGCATAGGCGAGACATGTGCGCAAGGGGTGACAGCATGGTTGCAAATCACGCCATCGTGCCCTAGGCTTGGCGCCATGCCCGCCCGCGCCTCGTCGCAGCCCGGCCGATTGGTCGGCGCCCACACACCCATCGCCTTCGTGCAGGCGATCACGCAAGCCTATGCGCTGCGCGGCCTGAGCGCCGAGGGCGCGCTCACCAAGGCACAAATTGAGACATCTTCGCTGGACGACCCGCAGCACCGCGTCACCGCCACGCAGTTCGAACGCCTGTGCGCCGCCGCTATGCAGGAGCTGGACGACGAGGCGCCAGGCTGGTTCAGCCGCCGTCTGCCCTGGGGCAGCTACGGGCTGCTGGCGCGCGCCAGCATCACGGCGCCCACGCTGGGCGTGGCGCTCAGGCGCTGGTGCCGCCACCACGGCCTGCTGACGGACGACGTGGCGCTCACCGTGAAGACCAGCCAAGGCCATGCGCGGGTGGAAATAGACGAGCGACGCGACCTGGGCGCGCTGCGCGAATTCGCCCTGCTCTCGCTGCTGCGCAACCTGCACGGCCTGGCCTGCTGGTGGGTGGATGCGCCCATCAGCCTGCAGCTGGCGCAGTTCCCGTTCGACGCGCCGCCGCACGCCGACGTGTACCCGCGCCTGTTCCCCGGCCCGGTGCGCTTTGGCGCGACGCAGGCCGCGCTGCAGTTCGACGCCAACGACCTGGCCCTGCCGCTGCGCCGCGACGCCGCCGCGCTCGACCAGATGTTGCGCCGCGCACTGCCCATCATGGTGTGGCCGTACCGCCGCGATGCAGGGCTGTCACGCCGTGTGCACCAGTTGCTGCAACAGCCGCACGCCGCCCACACCGCCGAAACCCTGGCCGCGCGGCTGGCGCTGTCGCCGCGCACGCTGCACCGTCAGTTGCGCGGCGAAGGCACCAGCTTGCAGGCCTTGAAGGACGAGGCCCGCCGCGCCCGCGCCACCGAGCTGCTGCTGCGCACCACCCAGCCCGTGGCCCGCGTGGCGCGGGCGGCGGGGTTTCAGAACGACAAGAGCTTCATCCGCGCCTTCCGCCAATGGACGGGGCTGACGCCGGAGCAGTACCGACTCACGCACGGAGGGGGCACGCCCTGAACCTGAAAACCTGCTTGATTCCCAAGAAACCTCAGAGGCTGTTCAACCAGGGTTTCGTAATTCAGGACAAGCATATGTAATGACTTCTCCTCTATCCCGTCATTGCGGCGAAGGCCGCAATCCACACGGTGTCCGCAGGTCAACACCGCGTCAAGGTGACGCTCCATGGATTGCGGCTTTCGCCGCAATGACGAGGGAGCGTGAGGGGTTTTTTCTGATGGCCCGCGCTGTCGTGATTTTTGAAAACGTCAATAGAAGCGGCCGTTGGATGCGCCCGAGCGTGCCGTGATGGGCGCGCCGCGCACGCGTCTCAATCTCAAGCACCTGCGAGGAGACTTTGAAGCGGCCTTGGCCGCGATAGCAGCGCTTGGCCCTGAGCCAAGGCTTATCGCGGGCAAGCCCGCTCCCACTGAAACATCAGCGCACGACGCCGCGCGTGGCCGTGGCCAGGAAGTCCTGCATGAGCTGGATGTCCGCGTCGGCCTCGGCCAGTTCGCCGCGCAGGGCGTCGATCTGCTGGCGCGCGGCGTCCAGCGTCAGGCCCTTGCGGTAGAGCAGGCGGTACATCTGCTTGATCAGCGTGATGCGCTCGGCGGAAAAACCCCGGCGCCGCAGCCCCTCGGCATTGATGCTCTGCGCCTCGGCCGGGTTGCCGCCCGCCGTGACGAAGGGCGGCACGTCCTGCGCCAGCCGGGTCTGGAAGGCCGTCATGGCGTGCGCGCCAACGCGGCCAAACTGGTGCACGCCGGTCAGGCCGCCCAGGAACACCCAGTCGCCCAGATGCACGTGGCCCGCCAGTTGCACCGCGTTGGCCAGGATGATGTGGCTGCCCAGCTGGCAGTCGTGCGCGATGTGCACGTAGGCCATGATCCAGTTGTCGTCGCCCAGGCGCGTAACGCCCGCGTCCTGCACCGTGCCGGTGTTGATGGTGACGAACTCGCGAATGGTGTTGCCGTCGCCGATCTCCAGCCGCGTGGGCTCGCCGGCGTACTTCTTGTCCTGCGGCGCGGCGCCGATGCTGGCGAACTGGAAGATGCGGTTGTCCCGCCCGAGGGTGGTGTGCCCCTCGACGACGCAGTGCGCGCCGATGCTGGTGCCGCCGCCGATGCGCACGTGCGGCCCGATAACGGCATACGCCCCCACGCTCACGCCCGAAGCCAGCTCGGCCCGAGGATCAACCAGCGCCGTGGGATGAATCTCAGCCATGCCAGACATTCAAGAGGCAGCGGAGCAGGCCATGCCAGCGGCCACCGTGGAGCGGGCTTGGCCCGGCCACTGGTGGCGTCCTCCCGTGGGGGGGGAAGGCGCGAAGCAACTCAGGGGGACAGGTCATGCCGCGACTCAGAGAGGTCACACCACTTTCCTCATCGTGCACATGATCTCGGCCTCCGCCGCCACCTCGCCTTCCACGTCGGCATGGCACCTGAATTTATAGATGCCGCCGCGCGAACGATCCATGGCCGCGTGCAGCACCAGCTGATCGCCAGGCTCCACGGGGCGCTTAAAGCGCGCGCCGTCGATGCCGACGAAGTAGAAGACGGATTCGTCGTCGAGCGAGATGCCCTCGGTCTCGAACGAGAGCAGCGCGCAAGCCTGCGCCAGCGCTTCCAGCATCAGCACGCCGGGAAACACCGGACGGTTGGGAAAGTGCCCGGTGAAACAGGGCTCGTTCACCGTCACGTTCTTGATCGCGCGGATGGTCTTGGCCCGCATGTCGATGTCCAGCACGCGATCCACCAGCAGAAAGGGGTATCGGTGCGGCAGCTTGGTCAGGATGCGGTGAATGTCCATCATGGCGTCTTGCTCATTGTTTGATAGCTGTCAGCGCTTGAAAAGCACTGGGCAACAGCCGATTTTATTCATGATCCCGTCCGGGCAACGCCTGCTCAAGGCGTTTGACGCGATCTCGCAGGCGGTGAATCTGCTTAAGCGTGGCGGCGTTCTTTTCCCACTCGCCATTTTCAGCGATGGGAAAGAAGCCGGTGTAGTGCCCCGGCTTGAGAATGGAGCGCGTGACGATCGAGGCCGAGGAGACGTGCACGTGGTCGGCGATCGTCAGATGACCCAGGATCATGCCCGCACCGCCCACCGTGCAGTAGGCGCCGATGCGCGCGCTGCCCGCCACGCCCACGCAGCCGGCCATGGCCGTGTGCTTGCCAACGTGGGTGTTGTGGCCGATCTGGATCAGGTTGTCGAGCTTGACGCCGTCTTCGATGACCGTGTCGTCGAGCGCGCCGCGGTCGATGCATGTGTTGGCGCCAATCTCCACGTCGTCGCCGATGCGCACCGCGCCCAGTTGCTCGATTTTCTCCCACGCACCGTCGTTGGGGGCGAAACCGAAGCCGTCACCACCAATGACCGCGCCACTTTGAATGACGCAGCGCGCGCCGATGACACAGTCCTCGCCGATGGTGACGCGCTCCTTGAGCACGGTGTCCTCGCCGATGCGCGCGCCGCGCCCGACGTAGCACAGCGCGCCCACGCTGGCCGTGGGGTGGACGAACGCGCCTTCCTCCACCACCGCGCTGGGATGCACGCCGCGTCGCGCCGCGCCGCCATGCAGGCGCTTCCACAGCTGCGTGACGCGGGCGAAGTACAGGTGCGGGTTGTCGGCCACGATGCAGTCGCCCCGGGCGCGGGCGGCATCGGCCATGGCCGCGCCCACGATCACGCAGCCGGCCTGGCTGCCGGCCAGCAACTGGACCAGCCGGGGATTGACGAGAAAGCTCAACTCCGATGGCCGCGCGCTTTCCAGCGGTGCCAGCCGGGTGATCACGCGCTCGGGGTCACCATGCAGCTGGCCGCCCAAGGCCTGGACGATGGCTCCGGTTTTCAATGTCACGGCACGTGCCTCAGAACGATCCAGTGCGGGCCGCGGCGCCTGTGACGGCCACGGCTCACTTGCTGGCGCTCAGCGCCTTGATCACCTTGTCGGTGAGATCCAGCCGCGGATTGATGTACACCGCTTCCTGCAGGATGACGTCGTATTTCTCCGCCTCGGCCACCTGCTTGACCACGCGGTTGGCGCGGTCGAGGATCTGCTGCAGTTCCTCCTGCTTGCGCGAATTCAGGTCTTCCTGGAATTCGCGGCGCTTGCGCTGGAACTCACGATCCTGCTCCAGCAGCTGACGCTGGCGCGTCTGGCGCTGGCTTTCGCTCATGGTGAGCGCCTCGCGCTCGAAGCGCTCGGACGCGGCCTTGAGAGCCCCGCCAGCGGCGTCGATGTCCTTCTCGCGGCGCGCAAACTCCTGCTCCAGCTTGGCCTGCGCCGCCTTGGCCGGCGTCGCCTCGCGCAGCAGGCGGTCGATGTTGACGAAACCGATGCGCGTGGCTTCCTGCGCGTGGACAACGGGTGCGCACAAGGCCGCCACCGCCAACGTGGCCAAGCACAGACCGCGCGAAAAATACTGCATCAAAACGAGGTTCCGATCTGGAATTGGAAGCGTTGAATTCTATCGCCCGGCCGCTTGCGCAGCGGCACGGCATAGGCAAAGCGCAGCGGCCCCAGCGGCGAAATCCAGCTCAGGCCAACGCCGGTGGAGTAGCGCAGCGCATCACCGCTGATCTTTTCGCCATCGCCGTACAGCGCGCCGGCATCGACGAAGCCGAACAGGCGCAGCGTGCGGTCGTTGCCGGCACCGGGGAAAGGCACGATGAGTTCCGAGTTGAGCGTGACCTTGCGCGTGCCGCCGATGTAGGCGCCGGTCACGTCGCGCGGGCCGAGTGTTGATTGCTCGTAGCCTCGCACCGACCCCAGACCACCGGAGTAGAAATTCTTGAACACCGGGTACGGCCGGCCATTCAACCCCTTGCCCCAGCCCAGCTCGCCATTGAAGGCCAGGGTGTAGAACTTGTTGAGCGGCACGTACTGCTGGTACTGGTAGTTGGCCTTGACGTAGCGCGCGTCGCCGAACAGGCCAAGCTCGCCCAGCAGGCGCTGGTAGCGGCCCGAGTTGGGTGCCAGCGCGCTGTCGCGCGAGTCGCGCGACCAGCCCAGCGTGAACGGAAACGCCGTGCTGCTGTAGCCAAACTGGTTGGCATAGGCCAGATAGGCGGCGGGAATGTTGGTGCCGGGCTTGATGCGGGTGCGCTCGGCGTTAATGCCCAGGTACACGGTGTCCAGCTCGGTGACCGGCACGCCGAAACGCAGGCCAGCGCCCATGGTGACCAGCGTGTAGTTGCCGCCCTGGTCCTGATACGGCTTCTGGGTGCGGTAATACATGTCCACCGTGCGCGACACGCCGTTGACGGTGAAGTACGGATCGGTCGTGCTCACCACCACCGTGCGGTTGAACTTGCCGGTGTTGAGCTGCAGATCAAGCTTGTTGCCGGAGCCGAAGGCGTTGTCCTGCGACATGCCGAAGGTGAAGGCCAGCTTCTCGGCCGACGAATAGCCCGCGCCAAGGGTCAGGTTGCCAGTGGGCTTTTCCTTGACATCGACGTTCAGGTCGACCTGGTCGGGCGCGCCGGGCACCTCGACCGTGGACACCGACAGCTCGGTGAAGTAGCCCAGGCGGTCCACGCGGTCGCGCGACAGGCGGATTTTCTCGGCGTCGTACCAGCTCGATTCGAACTGGCGGAATTCGCGCCGGATCACCTCGTCGCGCGTGCGCGTGTTGCCCTGGATGTTGATGCGGCGCACGTAGGCGCGGCGCGAGGGCACGGCCTTGATGACGATGGCCACGCGGTTGTTGGCTCGGTCGACCTCGGGCACCGCCTCAACCTGGGCGAAGGCGAAACCGTAGTTGCCGAAGTGCTCGGTGAAGGCCTGCGTGGTCTCGGCCACCTGGTCGGCGTTGAAGGCCTCGCCCGGCTTGATCTTGACGAGCGACTTGAACTCGTCGTCACGATCAAGGAAGTTGCCGTCCAGCGACACACCGGAGACCACGAAACGGTCGCCCTCGGTGACGTTGACGGTGACGCTGATGGATTCCTTGTCGGGAGCCATGGCGACCTGGGTGGAGTCGATCTTGAAGTCGAGGTAGCCGCGCGCCAGGTAGAAGGAGCGCAGCGCCTCCAGGTCGGCGTTGAGCTTGGCGCGCGAGTACTGGTCGCTCTTGGTGTACCAGGACATCCAGTTGCCGCTGTCCAGGCTGAACAAATCCTTCAGGCGGCCGTCGGAAAACGCCTGGTTGCCAACGATGTCGATGTCCTTGATGCGCGCCGCGCGCCCCTCGGTGATGTTGAAGGTCAGGCGCACCTGGTTGCGCTCGGACGGCGTCACGGTGGTTTGGACCTCGGCGCCGTACAGGCTGCGGTTGATGTACTGGCGCTTGAGCTCCTGCTCGGCGCGGTCGGCCAGCGCGCGGTCGTAGGGGCGCCCCGCCGTCAAGCCGGCATCGCGCATCACGCCTTGCAGCACCTCGTTGCTGAACTCCTTGTTGCCGGCGAATTCGACCGATGCCACCGTGGGCCGCTCCTGCACGATGACGATCAGCACGTCGCCCTGCACTTCCAGGCGCACGTCGTTGAACAGGCCCAGCCCGAACAGCGCGCGGATGGCGGCGGCGCCCTTGTCGTCGTTGTAGGTCTCGCCCACGCGCACCGGCAGCGATGCGAACACGGTGCCGGGTTCGACACGCTGCAGGCCCTCGACACGGATGTCGCGCACGGTGAACGGGTCGACCGCCCAGGCCAGTTGCGCGGCGAACGCCATGGCCACCAGCGAAGTCACGGATCGCAGGCGGAAACGTTGAGCGATGGATTTCATGAATGCTTGAGAAGGAGTGGGCGCGGCCACGCGCGACCGGCGGGAGGTTTGGTTTGATCAGCCCAGGCGAGCCACGACATCGTTGTACATCGCGATGGCCATCATGGCCAGCAGCAAGGACATGCCCACGTATCGCAGGCTTTCCAGCCATACGCCGGCAACGGGTTTGCCCGTCACGGCTTCCCAAAGATAATACATCAGGTGTCCCCCATCGAGGACCGGCACCGGCAGCAAATTGAGCACGCCCAGGCTGACGCTGATGAAGGCCAGAAAGCCCAGGTAATAGGTCAGCCCCAGCGCCGCCGACTTGCCGGCGTAGTCGGCGATGGCGATGGGCCCGCTCAGGTTTTTCAGCGACAGCTCGCCCATCACCATGCGGCCCAGCAGCTTGAGCGACAGCGCCGACACCTCCCACACCCGCACCGCGCCCGACCACAGGCCGTCGAGCGGCCCCTGGCGCACCTTGACCATCTCGGGCATGCCGCCCACGTAGGCGCCGATGCGCCCGACACTCTGGCCCCTGTCCTCGTGCAGATCGGGCCGCACTTGCAGCGTCAGGGTGCCGCCGTCGCGCTCGATCAACCAGTCGGCGGCCGGCGGCGCGCCGTCGGCCGCCGAATTGCGGATCAGCTCCCGCAGCTGCTGTCCATCGCGCACCGGCGTGTCGCCGACGCGGCGAACCAGATCGCCCGCGCGCAAACCTGCGCGCTGCGCGGCGCCGCCATCCATCACCTCGCCCATGGTCGGCGCGGAAAGTGGCGACACAATGCCGATGGCGCGGAACAGGCGCGCATCCGGGTCGCGCATCTTCAGGCTCGACAACGGCAGCGTCAACTCGCGGCCGCCGCCGTTGGCGCGCGCCACCTCAAGCACCACGTCCTGCCCGTTGAGCGCGCCGCGCGTCAGCACCCAGCGCAGGGTTTCGAACGAGGCCACGGGCTCCAGCGCGTTGCCAGCCAGCGCCGCCTGGCGCACCGTTTCGCCGCCCTGCAGGCCGGCCTGCGCGGCCAGCGAGCCGGTCACCGGCGGCGACAGAATGGCGCGCGGCTCGTTCACGCCGATCCAGTTGACCAGCGCGTACAGCAGCACCGCCAGAATCAGGTTGGCCGCCGGCCCGGCGGCAACGATGAGCGCGCGCGACTTGAGCGGCTGGGTATTGAAGGCCAGGTGACGGTCGGCATCGGACACCGGCGCCTCGCGCTCGTCCAGCATCCTGACGTAACCGCCAAAGGGGATGGCTCCGATGACGAATTCGGTGTCCTGGCCGGGCCGCTGCTTCCTGGGCTTGAAGCGCGCGATGGTCTTGCCGAAGCCGACGGAAAAACGCAGCACCTTGACGCCACGCGCCACGGCCATGCGGTAGTGGCCCCATTCGTGCACGGCGATCAGCACACCCAGGGCCACGACGAAAGCGATGAGAGTCAACAGCATGCCGTATTGTCTCCGCAGGCGCGAATAAGTTCAGCCGGCGAGCCGGTGCACGCACGCCATGGCAGCGGCGCGCGCCCGCGCATCCAGGTCGAGCAGCGCCTCCAGCCCGTCGGGCGCGTTCGGCTGCACGCCGTCCAGCGTGGCACGGTTGACGGCGTGGATCTGGTCGAAGCGGATCTGACGGTCCAGAAAAGCGGCCACCGCCACCTCGTTGGCCGCGTTCAGCACGGCGCAGCTGCCGGGGGCGGCGCGCAGCGATTCCCAGGCCAGCGCCAGGCCGGGGTAGCGCTGGCGGTGGCCGTCGCTGTCGATGGCCTCGAAAGTCAGGTTCTGCAGGCTGCGGAAGTCGAGCGCGCCGGCGCCGCTTTCGATGCGCTCGGGCCACGACAGGCCGTAGGCAATCGGCACGCGCATGTCGGGCGTGCCCAGTTGCGCGACGACCGAGGTGTCCTTGTACTGCACCATCGAGTGGATCACGCTCTGCGGGTGAATCACCACGTCGAGTTGCTCGGGCGACACGCCGAACAGGTAGCGCGCCTCGATCACCTCCAGCGCCTTGTTCATCATGGTGGCCGAATCGACCGAGATCTTGCGACCCATCACCCAGTTGGGGTGGGCGCAGGCCTGTTCGGGCGTGACCTCGCACAGGGTGGCCGGCGCGCGGGTGCGGAAGGGGCCGCCCGAGGCGGTGAGGATGATCTTGTCGATGCGCTGGCCCCAGGTGGCCGGGTCGTCGGGCAGCGACTGGAAGATGGCGGAATGCTCGCTGTCGATGGGCAGCAGTGTGGCGCCGCCCTCGCGCACGGCGCGCAGGAACACCTCGCCGCCAACCACCAGGGCCTCCTTGTTGGCCAGCAGCAGGCGCTTGCCGGCACGCGCCGCGGCCAGGCACGGCGCCAGGCCAGCGGCGCCGACGATGGCGGCCATGACGGTATCCACCTCGTCCGAGGAAGCTACTCTATTAATAGCTTCCGGCGTTTGACCCACCTGCGTCGGCAGTCCTTTTTTCTTGATTTTTTCAGCCAGCTCGGCGGCATGCGGCGCACTCGCCATCACGGCCACGCGGGGGCGGAACTGCTCGCACTGCGCCAGCATGGCATCCACCTGCGTGGCGGCCGCGAGCGCGACCACCTCGAAGCGATCCGGGTGACGCGCCACCACGTCGAGCGTGTTGGTGCCGATGGATCCCGTGGAGCCGAGCACGGCCAGGCGCTGGCGGCTCATGCCACGCCCCCGAACGACGTCAGCATCATCGCCAGCGGCAGCGTCGGCAGCAGCGCGTCGATGCGGTCCAGCACGCCACCATGGCCGGGCAGCAGGTTGCTGGAATCCTTCATGCCCGCGCTGCGCTTGACCAGCGACTCAAGCAGATCACCCACCACGCTCATGGCCGCCAGAAACAGCGCGCCCAGCACCAGCCACACCGCGCCGGACTCATGCAGCCTGGTGTACAGGCTGGCAGCGCCCGTGGAATAAGCGCCATCCAGGTATACCCACCCCACGCCCACCAGCAGCACGCCGAGCATGCCGCCCCAAACGCCTTCCCAGCTCTTGCCGGGGCTGATGCCCGGCGCCAGCTTGCGGCCACCCGTCAGCTTGCCGCCCAGCGCGCGGCCAAAGAAGTAGGCGAACACGTCGGCCGCCCACACCAGCACCATCACCGACAGCAGAAAGTTGACGCCGATGCGCCGCGCCTGCGCCATCGCCAGCCAGGCCACGCACAGCGCCGCGATGCCGATCAGCCAGCGCAGCGCCAGCGGCAATGGCGGCCAGCCGGCCACGCCGCGCCGCAGCAGCGCCGCGCCACCCAGCACCCAGGCCAGCGCGGCGGCGATCCACAGCCACGGCAGCGACCGCTCGACCGCGCCGCCCCACCACAGCGCCAGACACGCAGCCAGGCAGGCCGCGCCGGTAGCGATGGCGGCGGCGCCTTTCAGGCCATTCAGTCGCGCCCATTCCCACGCCGCGGCGGCGATCAGCACCAGCGACAGCGCGATGAAGGGCACCGGCGTGGACGCGAACAACGCCGGCAGCAGGATGGCCAGCAGCACCAGCGCGGTGATGACACGTTGCAGCAGCATGGCCCGGTCCTTTCGTCAGCCCACGGCCTGGTGCGCGACCTGATCGGAGGTCTTGCCGAAGCGGCGCTCGCGCTCGGCGAACGCGGCCAGCGCCGCGTCCAGCGCGGCGGCGTCGAAATCGGGCCACAGCTTGTCACTGAAATACAGCTCGCTGTAGGCGCACTGCCACAGCAGGAAATTGCTGATGCGCTGCTCGCCGCCGGTGCGGATCAGCAAATCGGGATCGGGCACGTGAGCCAGCGCCGTGGCGCCGCCCAGCGCCGCTTCGGTGATCGGCTCGCCACTCGCCGCCAGCTTGGCCGCCGCCTGCGCGATGTCCCAGCGCCCGCCGTAGTTGAAGCACACGTTCAACACCATGCGTGCATTGTCGGCGGTCTGGTTTTCGGCCTGCACCAGACTCTGGCGCATGCACTCCGACAAGCCTTGACGGTCACCGACGAAAACCAGGCGAATGCCATTCTTCCGCAGTTCGGGCACTTCGCGCGTCAGCGCCTTGCCCATCAGCTCCATCAAGCCGCTGACCTCGTCCTCGGGCCGGCTCCAGTTCTCGGACGAGAAGGCGAACACCGTCAGCACCTTCACCCCGCGCTCAACGCAGGCACGGATGCAGCGGCGCAGCGATTCGACCCCCTGCCGATGCCCGGCCACGCGCGGCATCAGCCGGCGCTTGGCCCAGCGGCCGTTGCCGTCCATGACGATGGCGATGTGGTGGGGTACAGCGCTGAAAGAAATGTTTGCCATGCGCGCGGGTGTCGACGGATCAAAGGAGCTGCGCAGCAAGCCCACTCAAAAGGCCGCGGAGCAGGCCACCCCAGAACGCCGTGGCCGGGGTCTCCCCGGCCACCAGCGTTGTCCCCCTGGGGGGAAGGCGCGCAGCGCCTCAGGGGGGAGCGTCATACTTCCATGATGTCCTTTTCCTTGGAGGCCACCAGCACGTCGATCTCGGCGATGTGCTTGTCGGTGACCTTCTGGATATCGGCCTCGGTGCGCTTCTGGTCGTCCTCGGTGGCTTCCTTGTCCTTGACCAGCTTCTTCACCGCTTCGTTGGCGTCGCGGCGCAGGTTGCGGATGGCGATTTTGGCGTTCTCGCCTTCCGAGCGCACGATCTTGGTCATCTCCTTGCGCCGCTCCTCGCTCATCGGAGGCATCGGCACGCGAATCAAATCGCCCATGCTGGCCGGGTTCAGGCCCAGGTCGCTCTCGCGGATGGCTTTTTCTATTTTTGCCCCCATACCCTTTTCCCACGGCTGCACGCTGATGGTGCGCGCGTCCAGCAGCGACACGTTGGCCACCTGCGACAGCGGCACGTGGTTGCCGTAATACTCGACGTGGATGGTGTCCAGCAGCGCCGGGTTGGCGCGGCCGGTGCGGATCTTGGTCAGGTTGCTCTTGAAGGCCTGGATGGACTGGTCCATCTTGCCCTGGGCGTTCTGCTTGATGTCGGCAATGGTCATATCGGTCTCTCCTGAGGTCGATTATTGCGCCACGCTGACGGGCGCGCGAAGAGGCCGCTGCGCCTTGGCGCACGCGGCGGCGGTGCGGCTCAGGCGTGCACCAGCGTGCCTTCGTCGCCGCCCAGCACCACGCTTTTCAGAGCGCCGGGCTTGAAAATCGAAAACACCTTGATCGGCAGCTTCTGGTCGCGGCACAGCGCGAAGGCCGTGGCATCCATGATGCCCAGGTTGCGCGTCATGGCCTCGTCGAAGCTCAGTTCGGCGTAGCGCGTGGCCTTGGGGTCTTTCTTCGGGTCGGCGGTGTAGACGCCGTCCACCTTGGTGGCCTTCAATACCAATTCGGCGCCGATCTCGGCCCCGCGCAGCGCGGCGGCGGTGTCGGTGGTGAAAAAGGGGTTGCCGGTGCCGGCGGCGAACACCACCACCTTGCCTTCTTCCAGGTACTGCAGCGCCTTGGGACGCACGTAGGGCTCCACCACCTGCTCGATGCCGATGGCGCTCATCACGCGCGCCGTTAGGCCCTGATGGTTCATGGCGTCGGCCAGGGCCAGCGCGTTCATCACGGTGGCCAGCATGCCCATGTAGTCGGCGGTGGCGCGGTCCATGCCATCGGAACCGCCGGCCACGCCGCGAAAGATGTTGCCGCCGCCGATCACCACCGCCACCTCGACGCCCATGCGCGTCACCTCGGCGATCTCGCCCACGATGCGCTCAATCGTCGCCCGGTTGATGCCGAAGGCATCGTCGCCCATCAGGGCCTCGCCGGAGAGCTTGAGCAGGATACGCTTGTAGGCGGGTTTGGCTTTGGTCATGGCAAGGCTCCGGAAATGGCGGCGGGCAAGAGTCTACAAGGAAGCCAAAACTCCGAAGGCCGCGGAGCAGGCCATGCAAGGCCGCCGTGGCCGGACCTGCGCCGGCCACTGGCGGTGTCCCCCTGCGAAGCAAAGGGGGAAGGCGCGTCAGCGCCTCAGGGGGTCAGCCTTTTTTTGCGGCGGCCACCTGCGCCGCCACCTCGGCGGCAAAATCGTCCACCTTCTTCTCGATGCCCTCGCCCACCACGTACAGCGTGAAGCCGCTGACCTGGGTGGCCTTTTCCTTCAGCATCTGCTCGACCGACTGCTTGTCGTTCTTCACGAAGGGCTGGTTGAACAGCGACACTTCCTTCAGGTATTTCTGCACCGCGCCTTCCACCATCTTGGTGGCGATGTCGGCTGGCTTGCCCGATTCCTGCGCCTTGGCGGCGGCCACGCTGCGCTCCTGCTCGATCAGCTCGGCGGGCACGTCGCCGCTGGCCAGGGCCACGGGCTTCATGGCGGCCACGTGCATGGCCACGTCCTTGGCGGCCACCTCGTCGCCGGCGTATTCGACCAGCACGCCGATGCGGGTGCCGTGCACGTAGCTGGCCAGCTGGGTGCCCGACTTGCGCACGAAGCGGCGGAAGCTCATGTTCTCGCCGATCTTGCCGACCAGGCCCACGCGCACGTCTTCCAGCGTCGGGCCGTAGCCGTCCTGCTCGTAGGGCAGCGCGCCCAGGGCGGCCACGTCGGCGGGGTTGTTCTCGGCCACCAGCTTGGCGGCGGCGGCGGCCATGCTCAGGAACATGTCGTTCTTGGTGACGAAGTCGGTTTCGCAGTTGACTTCGACCATCGCGCCGGTGTCGCCCGCCACGTGGGCGGCGATCACGCCCTCGGCCGTCACGCGGCTGGCGGCCTTGCCGGCCTTGGTACCCAGCTTGACGCGCAGCAGCTCCTCGGCCTTGGCCATGTCGCCGTCGGCCTCGGTCAGGGCTTTCTTGCACTCCATCATGGGGGCGTCGGTCTTGGCGCGCAGTTCGGCGACCATGCTTGCGGTGATTGCTGCCATGTGTTTACTCCGGTGGTCTTTGGATGTGGGGCCGGCCATCGCGGCCGGGTCACCCAAGATAAAACATTAAAAAAAAGGGGCCATGACGCCCCTTTGGCCTGCAGCCGCGCTGGCGCGGCGCACGGGGAGCCGTCAGGCGGCGTTTTCGTCCTCGACTTCGACGAACTCGTCGTCGCCCTCGGCGGCCTGCACGGCCTTCACGACGTCGTTGACGGCGTTGGCCTTGCCTTCCAGCACGGCGTCGGCGATACCGCGGGCGTACAGCGTCACGGCCTTGGCGGAGTCGTCGTTACCGGGGATCACGTAGTCGATGCCCTCGGGGTTGTGGTTGGAGTCCACCACGCCGATCAGCGGAATACCCAGCTTCTTGGCCTCGGACACGGCGATCTTGTGGTAGCCGACGTCGATCATGAAGATGGCGTCGGGCAGCGCGCCCATGTCCTGAATGCCGCCAATGTCCTTCAGCAGCTTGTCCATCTCGCGGCTGAACATGAGCTGTTCCTTCTTGCTCATGCTCTCCAGGCCGGCTTCCTGCTGGGCCTGCATGTCCTTCAGACGCTTGAGCGAAATCTTGACGGTCTTGAAGTTGGTCAGCATGCCACCCAGCCAGCGCGTCTCGACGAAGGGCATGCCGCAGCGGCGGGCCTCTTCGGCCACGATCTCGCGCGCCTGGCGCTTGGTGCCCACGAACAGGATGGTGCCGCGGTTGGCGGCCAGCTGCTTGGCGTATTTCTGCGCCTCCTGGAACATCGGCAGCGATTTTTCCAGGTTGATGATGTGAATCTTGTTGCGATGGCCGAAGATGTAGGGGGCCATCTTGGGGTTCCAGAAGCGCGTCTGGTGACCGAAGTGGACACCGGCTTCCAGCATTTGACGCATGGTCACGGACATGGTTTGCCTTTGAATCGAAGGTTGGGTCTTAAATCCAGCCCGCTCATCGCCGTCTGAACGCCTGTGAAAAGGCTGCGGCAACACCTCGTGGGGCTGGTTTGCGATTTGTCTTGCACACTCGTTGAGTGCCTGAAAGCAGGCTGCGAGCAGCAAAACCATGGAATTATAGCAGTGCGCCTGCGGCATGACCGGTGCTGGGGCACAATCCGCCCCGTCGCGCGCGCCAGATACCCTGAGCCGCCAGCCTTCAAAAAAACCCTCGCGCCGCGTGTAGGCACATTTCCAAGCCTTTTCATGAACATCGCCATCCTCGGCGCCGGCATCATCGGCGTGACCACGGCCTACGAGCTGGCGGCCGACGGGCATGAGGTGACGGTATTCGAGCGTCACGCCAGCGTGGCCGAGGGCGCGAGCTTCGCCAACGCCGGCGTGCTGGCGCCAAGCCACCTCACGCCCTGGACGGCATCGGGCATGACGGCCAGGATGCTGGGCCCTCTGTTGGCGCGCCACGCGCCGGTGCGTCTGCGGCGCCCGCTGGCGGCGGCCGACCTGGCCTGGATGCGCCTGTGGCGGCGCGCCCGCGAACCCGCCACGCAGGCCGCCAACCGCGCGCATATCCACCGCCTGGCGCTCTACAGCCGCCACCGCCTGCGCGAGGTGGCCGCGCGCATGGCTTATGACTTCGACCGCAGCGCCGGTTATCTGGTGCTGCTGCGCGGCGACATGGACCGGCAGCGGATACAGCCCGGCCTGGCGCTGCTGCGCGAGTTGGGCGTGCCGCTTCACGAAGTCACCGCCGACGAGGCGCGCCAGATCGAGCCCGCGCTGCACCCGCACACGCCGCTGGCCGGCGCCATTCACCTGCCGCAGGACGAGGTCGGCAACTGCCGCCAGTTCGCCGTCATCCTGCGCGACGCGGCCGAGCAACTGGGCGCGCGCTTTCTGTTCAACAAGAACATCATCGCCGTCGACAAGGCGCGGGCCGCCACGCTTCACCTGGCGGACGAAACCGCACCACGGCAGTTCGACGCCATCGTGCTGTGCGCCGGCGTGCAGTCGGCCGAGTTGCTGCGGCCGCTGGGCATCCGCCTGCCGCTGCGGCCCGTGTACGGCTATTCCATCAGCGCCCACATCCCCGAGCCGGTGCACGCACCAAGAAGCGGCGTGATGGACGAGCGCTACAAGGTCGCCATCACGCGCATGGGCCAGCGCGTGCGCGTGGCCGGCGCGGCCGAGATTGGCGGCACGCCCGGCACACTGAACAACGACGCCATCCAGACGCTCTACAAGGTGCTGGCCGACTGGTTCCCTGGCGCGGGCCGCCTGTCCAGCGGCGTGCAGACCTGGAAGGGCGCGCGCCCCATGCTGCCCGACGGCCCGCCCGTCATCGGCGCCAGCGGCATCCCCGGCCTGTGGCTCAACCTGGGGCACGGCTCCAGCGGCTGGGCGCTGGCCTGCGGCTCGGCCCGGGTGCTGGCCGATCAGATAGCGGAGCGTCAACCAGAAATCGACGTGGCAGGACTGGACGTTGGCCGCTTGCTTCTGGCCGCCTGATCAAGTGCCGACCACCGGGTATCCCAAAGCGGCGGCTTGCTCCTCAAACCAGACCACATACGCGCGGATGGCCGTCAGCACCTGATCGGGTGGTACCTGTAGCGCAGCCCCCTGTTCACGAAGCTTCACGCCATTCAAGATGTGGACATCCCCGCCAGGCGGCAACACGATGAAGCTCTTTCCGCCGCCATCGAACGATGGCGACCAGTTGGTCAGAAAGTCGCACGCACCATACGTGCGTCTGTCGCGCACCATCTCATCGAATGAACGTGGATCGTCACCGCAGCCGTACAGCGCGCCATCGAGTAAGTCCCACAGTTCAAAGTCTCCAAGGCCCTCAAACTCTGGTCGCCACAAACTCGAAAGTTCGCGCTCAAGACGCTGAAACCCCCGATAACTGTCGTACAGCGCGCAATACGGCTCGTCGTAATCACCGATGCAGCGGCCCTCACACCAGACACGGATTCGGCCCCAGACCGGCGATGGCGGCTTCAGGTCCGGCTCCACCATCGCCTCGATGGCGAACGTGTCTCGATCTCCAAACAGCATGGCGAAACTGTAGCCGCAGCAATCGCGCGCACGAAACGCCACAATCGTGCGCATGGTCAGCCGCCTTATACCCGCCAAAGCCGCCCCGCTGTTCGACCTGGCGGCCACGCGCCGCATCGAAGTCACGGCCCAGGCCGCCCTGTCCCCGCACACGCTGATGCGGCGCGCCGGGCTGGCGACGGCCCGGCTGGCGCTGGCACTGGCGCCGCATGCGCGCACCTTCTGGATCGCCTGCGGCCCCGGCAACAACGGCGGCGACGGGTTGGAAGCCGCCATGCATCTGCGCCAATGGGGCCTGAACCCGGTGGTGACCTGGCTGGGCGACGAAGACCATCTGCCCGCTGACGCCCGCGCCTCGTTGCAGCGCGCCCACGCGGCACGGGTCGCGTTCACCAACCAGCTGCCCGTGCTGGGCGCGCAGGATCTGGGCATCGACGCCCTGCTCGGCATCGGCGCCACGCGCCCGCCCGAAGGAAGCATGGCCGAGTTGCTGGCGCATCTGCATGCCAGCCCGGCCACGCTGCTGGCCGTGGACGTGCCCAGCGGCCTGCAGGCCGACACCGGCGTCTGGCAGGCGCCGGATGCTCCCTATTCAATAGCTGACCGCGCTCAATGGACGGGCGCCGAGGGCCAATTTGGCTTGCATCCCTGCGCCGCCCGCCGGCACACCCTCAGCCTGCTCACGCTCAAGCCCGGCCTGTTCACCGCGCAAGGCCGCGATGCCTGCGGCACGCTGTGGTTCGACGACCTGGGCGTGACGCCTGATAACGAGCCACCCAGCGCGTGGCTGAACGCGCCGCCACCCGCCCCACCACGCCCGCACGCCAGTCACAAGGGCAGCCATGGCGATGTGGTGGTGATCGGTGGCGAGCACGATCCGACGCGGCACAGCGCCATGACGGGTGCCGCACTGCTGGCCGCATCGGCGGCACTGCACGGCGGCGCTGGGCGCGTGTACGTCAGCCTGCTGGGCGACGACACGCCAGCACTCGACGTCTACCAGCCCGAACTGATGTTCCGCCGTGCCGATGCACTGCCGCTGAACACCATGACCGTGGTCTGTGGCTGCGGCGGCGGCGAGGCGGTGCGCGCCGCGCTGCCCGCCGTGCTGGCCCAGGCGCCGCGCCTGGTGCTGGACGCCGACGCACTGAACGCCATCGCGCAAGACCCCGCTCTGCAAGCCGCGCTGACCCAGCGCGCGACGCGCCAGCACGTCACGGTGCTGACGCCGCACCCGCTGGAAGCCGCGCGCCTGCTGTCCACCGACACGCGCCAGGTGCAGGCCGACCGGCTGGCGGCGGCCACCGCGCTGGCAACGCGCTTTCAATGCGTGGCGGTGCTGAAAGGGTCGGGCAGCATCATCGCCGCCGCGGGCGAGGTGCCGCGCATCAACCCCACCGGCAATGCGCGGCTGGCCACGCCCGGCACGGGGGACGTGCTGGCGGGCCTCATCGGGGCGCTGCTGGCGGCAGGACAGACGCCATTCAGCGCGGCCTGCGCGGCGGTATGCCGGCATGGCGCGGCGGCCAATGCCTGGCCGGCGGGAAGCACGCTGACCGCTGGCCTGCTGGCGCGCCGGCTGGGCTGATCCGGCGCTTGCCCGCGGCCCCGGTCAGCGCCGGGTCTTGCGCGGCTTGCCGTTCTTGCCGCCCTTGGCCGCCGCTTTCTTGACCGCCGATTTCAGCGCCTGAATGGGCGACGCATACGCGCCACGCTCCGCATCGCGCTGCTTTCGCGCCGCGCGCTTGGCCGATTGCTTGGCCGGGGTGCCGCGCTCGCCGTTGGCGCTCACGCCCTTGTCGCGCAGGGCACGCGCGGTCAGCTCGTCGCCCTCGCGCACCAGGCGGAAGTCGATCTTGCGGCCATCCAGGTCGACACGGCTGACCTGCACGCGCACCTTGGCGCCGATGGCATAGCGGATACCGGTGCGTTCGCCGCGCAACTCCTGGCGGATTTCGTCGAAGCGGAAGTACTCGCCCCCCAGCTCGGTGATGTGCACCAGGCCCTCGACGTACATGTCGTTCAGCGTGACGAACAGGCCAAAGCTGGTGGCGGCGCTGACGGTGCCGTTGAACTCCTCGCCCAGGTGCTCCTTCATGTACTTGCACTTGAGCCAGGCCTCGACGTCGCGGCTGGCCTCGTCGGCGCGGCGCTCGTTGGCGCTGCAGTGCAGGCCGGCGGCTTCCCAGGCCAGCATCTCGGGCGACTGGCGCTTGAGCTGCGGCGTTTCGTCCGTTCTGCGCGAGGCACTGCTCTTTTGCAAGCGCGCCTTGAGTTTTTCATGCGCCTCGCCGGGCGTGGGCAGCGTCGGCAGCTGGTACTTGCGCGCGGCCAGAATCGCCTTGATCACGCGGTGCACCAGCAGGTCGGGGTAACGCCGGATGGGGCTGGTGAAGTGCGTGTAGGCGTCGTAGGCCAGGCCGAAGTGCCCGCTGTTGACGGGCGTGTAGAGCGCCTGGCTCATCGAGCGCAGCAGCATCATGTGGATCTGCTCGGCGTCGGGGCGGTCCTTGGTGGCCTCGGCGATGCGCTGGAACTCGCTGGGGTGCGGCGTCTCGCTGATCGACAGACCCAGGCCCAGCGCCTTCAGGTAGGCGCGCAGCGTGTCCTGCTTCTCGGGCGTGGGGCCTTCGTGCACGCGGTACAGGCCGGGCTGCTTGCTCTGCAAGATGAAGTCGGCGCTGCACACGTTGGCGGCCAGCATGCACTCTTCGATCAGGCGGTGCGCGTCGTTGCGCACGCGCGGCTCGATGCGCTCGATGCGGCCCGCGTCGTCGCACACGATCTGCGTCTCGACGGTGTCGAAGTCCACCGCGCCACGCGCCTGCCGCCCTTTGAGCAGCGCGCTGAACACGTCGTGCAGGTTCAGCAGATCGGGCACGCGCTCTTTGCGGCGCGACGCCTCGGGCCCGCGCGTGTTGGCCAGGATGGCCGCCACCTCGGTGTAGGTGAAGCGCGCGTGGCTGAGCATCACCGCCGGGTAGAACTGGTAGGCCACCACCTCGCCCTTGGCGTTGACCAGCATGTCGCACACCATGCACAGGCGTTCGACATCGGGGTTGAGCGAGCACAGGCCGTTGCTCAGCTTCTCGGGCAGCATGGGGATCACGCGGCGCGGAAAGTACACGCTGGTGGCGCGATCGTAGGCGTCCACGTCGATGGGATTGCCCGTCTTGACGTAGTGGCTCACATCGGCAATGGCCACCAGCAGGCGCCAGCCATTGGGCTTCTTGCCACGGCCGCTGACCACCGCCGGCTCGCAATACACGGCGTCGTCGAAGTCGCGCGCGTCCTCGCCGTCGATGGTGCACAGCGGCACGTCGGTCAGGTCGATGCGGCCCTGGCGATCGGCGGGCTGCACGGTGTCGGGCAGCGCGCGCGCCTCGCCAATGGCGGCGTCGGAGAACTCGTGCGGCACGCCGTACTTGCGCACGGCGATCTCGATCTCCATGCCCGGGTCGTCGATCTCGCCCAGCACCTCCTTCACGCGGCCCACGGGCTGACCGTAGAGCGCGGGCGGCTCGGTCAGCTCGACCACCACCACCTGGCCCGGCTTGGCCGCGCCAATCGCCGTCTTCGGGATCAGTACGTCCTGGCCGTAGCGCCGGTCCTCGGGCGCCACCAGCCAGATGCCGCCTTCGTTGAGCAGCCGCCCGATGATCGGGTGCGGCGGACGCTCCACGATTTCAAGCACCCGCCCCTCGGGCCGGCCACGCCGGTCCTGCCGCACGATGCGCACCTTGACACGGTCGCGGTGCAGCACCGCGCGCATCTCGTTGGGGGGCAGATAAATGTCCGGTTCGCCGTCGTCGCGCACCACGAAACCATGGCCGTCGCGGTGACCTTGCACCGTGCCTTCAATTTCATCCAGCAGGCCGCTGGAAAAGTCTGAATTTTTGATATAGAATCCCTTGTTTCCTGAAATGCCCAGGTGGCGGAATTGGTAGACGCACTAGTTTCAGGTACTAGCGCTGAGAGGCGTGGAGGTTCGAGTCCTCTCCTGGGCACCAATCATAAAAAAAGCCATAAAAAAGCAACGCGGTCGACGATAGCAGACGAGTTGCACTGAAAAGCCACCTTCGGGTGGCTTTTTTGTTGTCCGCGCCGGGCACGGCTGGCGTTGCCTGCGCGCATCAGATCGGCAGCGCCACCAGGTCGTGCCCCTGCGCGTCCACGATGCGCGCACGGGTGAACTGCCCCACCCGCAGTTGCTTGCTGGGCCGCGTGGGCGGCAGCAGGTGCACCAGGCCGTCGATCTCGGGGGCATCGGCGTAGCTGCGGCCCACACCACCCCGTCGGCCCAGCGCGGGCGCCGAATCGACCAGCACCTGCATGGTGGCGCCGATGCGCTCGCGCAGCTTGGCCGTGGAGACTTCCTCGGCCACCTGCATGAAGCGCGCGCGGCGCTCCTCGCGCAACTCGGGCGGCAGCATGCCGGGCAAGTCGTTGGCGGCGGCACCTTCGACGGGCGAATAAGCAAAGCAGCCCGCACGGTCGATGCGCGCCTCGCGCATGAAGTCGAGCAGGTGCTCGAACTCTTCTTCCGTCTCGCCCGGAAAACCGGCGATGAAGGTGGAGCGGATCACCAAATCGGGGCACATCTCGCGCCAGCGCGCGATGCGCTCCAGGTTCCGTTCGCCGCTGGCGGGGCGCTTCATGCGGCGCAGCACCTCGGGGTGGCTGTGCTGGAATGGCACATCCAGGTACGGCAGCACCTTGCCTTCGGCCATCAGCGGAATGATGTCGTCCACGTGCGGGTACGGATAGACGTAGTGCAGCCGCACCCAGGCGCCGTGCGGCGCGGCCAGATCGCCCAGCGCCTGCACCAGTTCCAGCAGGCGCGTCTTGACGGGGCGGCCATCCCAGAAGCCGGTGCGGTACTTCACATCGACGCCGTAGGCCGAGGTGTCCTGGCTGATGACGAGCAGCTCTTTCACCCCGCCCTCGAACAGTGCGCGCGCCTCCTTCAGTACGTCGCCAATCGGGCGGCTGACCAGGTCGCCGCGCATCGACGGGATGATGCAGAAGGTGCAGCGGTGGTTGCAGCCTTCGCTGATCTTCAGGTAGGCGTAGTGGCGCGGCGTGAGCTTGAGCCCCGCCTCGCCGAAGGCACCCGGCACCAGGTCGAGGAACGGATCATGCGGCTTGGGCAGGTGCTGATGCACCGCATCCATCACCTCCTGCGTGGCGTGCGGCCCGGTGACGGCCAGCACCGAGGGATGCAGATGCTTGATCAGGTTTTCCGATTCATTCCGGCCATCAGCGCCCGCCCCACCTGCGCTGGAAGCTATCGTTTTTGCACCAAGACAACCGGTGACGATGACCTTGCCGTTGACCGACAGCGCCTCGCCAATGGTGTCCAGGCTTTCCTTGACGGCCTCGTCGATGAAGCCGCAGGTGTTGACGATCACGAGGTCGGCGCCCTCGAAGGTCTTGCTGGTGGTGTAGCCCTCGGCCGAGAGCTGGGTGAGGATCAGCTCCGAATCGGTCAGCGCCTTCGGGCAACCCAGCGACACGAAGCCGATGCGCGGCGCGGGCGTGTTCATTTCACTCATGCCGTGATTGTCGCAGCCCGGTCGGGCTATCGCTTGATGCCGAACGCCCCCAGCATCTGCTCGGTCTGCCGGGCCATCTGCTCCTGCATCTGCGCGAACATCGCCTGCGACTGCTCCAGGTAGCTGCCCATCATGCCCTGCATCATGGGCGACTGCATGTTCATGAACTGCGCCCAGCCCTCGGGCGACAAGCCCTTGGACTGCTCGGCCAGCTTGGCCTGCATCTCGATGAAGGCCTGGATGTTCTTCTCCAGGTACGCGCCCATGAAACCCTGCAGCGCATGACCGTAGAAACGGATGATGTTGGCCAGCACCGCCTCGCTGAACATCGGCGCGCCGCCGGCTTCCTGCTCCAGGATGATTTGCAGCAGGATGCTGCGCGTCAGGTCGTCGCCGTTCTTGGCGTCGCACACCACGAACGGCTCATGCGCCATCACCAGATCGCGCACCTGCGCCAGCGTGATGTAGGCCGAGCTGCTGGTGTCGTACAGGCGCCGGTTGGGGTACTTCTTGATCATGCGCGGCCCGCCGGTCCGGGGCGCCGTGGACGCTTTCTTGGCGCGCGCGGAAGTGGAAGGGCTGCTCATGGCGTCAGCGCGAAATTCAACGGTTGCATGGCAACGATTCTAGGTGCCGCGTTCGCGGGGGGCGACTTCACAGCGGATGCGTCACCAGCCTGAAATCCGGGTCTTCCGGATACGCCTTCACCTCGAAGCCCAGGCTGCGCATCAGCTTGAGCATGCCGTTGTTCTGCGTCAGCACCAGGCCGATGATTTCCTGCAGGCCCTTGTCGCGCGCCACGTCCATGATGCTCAGCATCATCCGCGTGCCCAGGCCCTGGCCGGCGTAGGCGTCGTCCACCACCAGCGAGAACTCGCAACTGTTCTGGTCCGGGTTGGTGATGTAGCGCGACACGGCGATGATCCGCTCCTTCTCGATCTTCTGCCCCCCCTCGCCCTCCTCCTCGACCTGCACCGCGGCGCACAGCGCCATCTCGCGGTCGTAGTCGATCAGGGTGAAGCGCGACAGCATGTTGGGCGGCAGCTCGACCATGTTGGAGACGAAGCGGAAGTAGCGCGACTCCGGCGACAGGCGCTTGGTCATGTCCTGCAGCATCTGTGCGTCGTCCGGGTGGATGGGGCGCATGCGGTATTCGCCGCCGCCGCGCAGCGGCCACACCTGCTCGTAGCGCTGCGGGTAGGGCAGGATGGACAGGTGGCCGTAGCGCCCGGCGCGGCCGGGCGAGGTCTGCACCGCCGGGCCGATGACGATGCGCGCATCGACCGCGATGGCGCCGTGCTCGTCCACGATGATGGGGTTGATGTCCATCTCGCGCAGCTGGGGCAGCTCGCACACCATCTCTGACACGCGCAGCAGCGCCTGCTCCAGCACCGCCATGTCGACGGCGGACGCGCCGCGCCATTCGCCCAGGGTTTCGTGCACGCGCGAGCGCTCGATGAGCCGCCGCGCCAGGAACTGGTTGAGCGGCGGCAGCTCCATGGCATGGTCATTCATCAGCTCGATCATGGTGCCGCCGGCGCCAAAGGTGATGACCGGGCCGAACGGATCGTCCGTGACCACGCCGATATACAGCTCGCGCCCGCGTTTCTTGCGCGCCATGGCCTGCACGGTAACGCCGTTGATGCGCGCCTCGGGCTTTTTCTCGCGCACGGCCTCCATCATGCTCTGCCAGATGTCGCGCACGGCGGTGGCGTTCATCACGTTCAGCGCCACGCCGCCAACGTCGCTCTTGTGCGGGATGTCGGGCGAGTCGATCTTCAGCGCCACCGGAAAACCGATCTGCGTGGCGATCATCATGGCCTCGTTGGCGTTGCGCGCCAGCAGCGTCTGCGTCACCGGAATGTGGAAGGCCGACAGCAGCGCCTTCGACTCCATCTCGGTCAGGATCTTGCGGCGCTCGGTCAGCACGCTTTCGATCAGCAGGCGCGCGCCTTCCACGTCGGGCGTCGCCAGGTGCGACAGCGGCGGCGGCGTCTGCTGCAGCAGCTGCTGGTTCTGGTAGAAGCTGGCGATGTTGCCGAAGGCGCCCACCGCCGCCTCGGGCGTGCGGAAGCTGGGGATCAGCGCGTCGGCCAGCGCATGGCGCGCGGGCACCACGGACGAATCACCCATCCAGCAGGCCACCAGCGGCTTGGCCAGTTTGGGCTTGATCTGCACCAGCTCGTGCGCCACGGCATCGGCGTCGCCGCCGAATTTGGGCGAGTAGATGACCAGCACGCCGTCAAGGCCGCGGTCCTTGGCGGCCACTTCCAGCGCGGCCTTGTAGTGCTCGGCGGTTGCGTCTTCCGACAGGTCGATCAAATCAACCAGCGACGACGCCTTGGGCAACTGCTCGGCCAGCGCGCGCTGCGACTCTTCGGACAGCGCGCCCAGTTGCAGGCCCAGCTCGTTCACGTAGTCGGCCGCCAGCACGCCGGGGCCACCACCGTTGGTGATGATGCCCAGCCGCTTGCCCACCGGCCGGTAGCGCGATGCCAGGCACTTGGCGGCCGAGAACAGCTCGACGAAGGAGCGCACCCGCACCGCGCCGGCGCGGCGCAGCACGGTATCGAACACCTCGTCGCTGCCGACGATGGCGCCCGAATGAGTTTGCGCCGCCGTGTTGCCATCCTGCTTGCGCCCCGCCTTGAGCACCACCACCGGCTTGGCGTGCGCCGCCGCGCGCAGCGCGCTGGTGAAGCGCCGCGCGTTGGCGATGCCTTCCATGTAGACCACGATGCCCTGCGTGTGGCGGTCGTTGGCCAGGTAGTCCAGCACGCCGGCCAGCCCCACCTGCGTGTGCGCGCCCAGCGCGATGACGCTGGAAAAGCCCACGCGGTTCTGCCGCGCCCAGTCGAGGATGGATGCCGTCAGCGCGCCCGATTGCGACACCAGCGCCAATTGCCCCTGGGTCGCCAGCGCGCCCGCCGAACTGGCGTTGAGTTGCAGCATCGGGCGCTGGAAACCCTGGCTGTTGGGCCCCAGCAGCCACACGCCGTGCTGTTTGGCCACGCGGTGCATCTCGTGGGCCTTGGCCTGGTCGATGCCGCTGGCCAGCACCAGCGCCGCCTTCACCTTGATGCGCCCGGCCAGCTCCAGCGCGGGCATGATTTCGTTATCGGGCAGGGCGATGATGGCCAGATCGGCGCGCGCCTGCGCCAGATCGGCCAGCGTGCCGGTGGTGTGGATGTCCAGCGGCGTGAGCAGCCCCTTGAAGGGCTGCGTCGCCATGTGTGCCAGCAGCGCGCGCGCCTGCGGCGTCTGCTGCTCGGGCTCATCCTGCGGGCCGGTGAACAGGACGATGGACTTGGGCTCGAACAAGGGGGTGAGGTAGTGCAGATCCATGGGTTTGCGTGCGCCGGGGCGCGGCTAAACAAGGGTTCCCGTATTTTGGGCTTGAATCCCTTGCAGCCTACCGGGTTTTGATCAAGTTGCCGCGACATACCCGCGCCTGATCACGCCACCGTGCCGACACCGGCACGGCCCGCACCGCGTAAATCGTGCAATTGTTCCTGGTCACCCCCTCGCGCAGGGGGGCGGCCGTCGGCCACGGGGGCGAGCTGGTGCGTTGTGGTCGTGCTGTCACCCTAGAAACGGCAGTTGACCACTCGCCATCCTTGGACAACTGGCATGAGCACAGACTTCCGCAGCTTCGATCACGTTCACCTGTTGGGTGAGCGCGCTATGCACCCGATCGCACCGCGCTGGCTCGCTGCC
>JAUNUR010000062.1 GCA_030538085.1 Pseudomonadota bacterium
TCATTGATTTTCTTCGGGTACACCGGCCCTGTTGGCAGGGTTGGGCTGCTCAATAAGCACTGCTTTGACCTGAAATGGAAGCTGGAAGCACCGCACCCCTTTGACCATGCTGGCCCGGCTTGGATACCCCAAGCCGGGCCAGTTCATCAGCGCCAGTTCGCCGCGATGACAGGGTTGAGCGTCTCCTGATAGACCTGCGGCAACGTCGCCTGCCCACTTGCTGGCGGAGCGAAAGCAGCCATGGCGTTGACCAGATTGCTCACGCTGGCATCCGTCAAAGTCTTGCCGTCGGCCGTCTTGAACAACTCCGTGCGGTATTGATTGCCCAGATACCAGTTCTGCACGGTCACCTTATCGCCACCACCAATGATGCTGATCTCCAGGTTGTTGTTGACCTTGCGGAACCACAGCTGATCGGCGGTGATGCCGTTGCCGAACTGAATGGCGTCCTTGTTACCGGCCGTCGCGTCGTTTTCCTGAACGGTGTCGCTGCCGGTGCCACGCTCGATCACGTAGGTGTCGTTGCCCTTGCCACCAATCAGGGTGTCATTGCCGCCCGCGCCGTTGAGCACGTTGGCACCATCGTTGCCAGTGATCTTGTTGCCAATCGCGTTGCCTTTGATGTTGTAAGCCGCGTTGCCGCTGAGCGTGACACCGTATTGACCATCCGACAGTGTGTACTGATAGGTAATGTTCAGCGCGGGTGGCGTGGTGGTGCCGGAACCCGGATCATTCGAACCAGTACCTTGCGCGATGGTCATGTTCACGTACATGCCCTTGCCCTGGCCACCCGTGTCATAGCCCCACAGGATGAACTGCAGGCTGCCCACGTTACCGCTTTGCGGGGTTCCGCTGAAGGTGCGGGTGGCCGGATCGAAATTGAGCCATGCTGGCAAGGCACTGCCATCGGCCATGGTGGCCTTGTACGTGATGCTGTCCCAGGGATCGGGATCAGTGATCGTGTTGGCCGCCACCGTGTAGCTGAATGCCTGGCCGCTCGTCGCGTTCAGCGCTGGCAAGTAATTGTTCACGGTCGGCGCATGGTTGACGCGGTTGATCAGGCTGTCGATATACGCCTGATCCCACACCGTGCCGTTGTCGAACACGATCTTGTCGATCTTGCCGTCAGCGGCCTCACCGCTGATCTGGGTGTCGGCGGCGTAGTAATCCAGGATAGCGATCTGATCAGTGCCTCCCCTGACGCTCAGGAACAGGTGATTGCCGGATTTGGAAGCACCCACTTCGGCAGCGTCAATGCCTTGCAGCCTCAGGGTATCGACCGCTGTCTTGACATCCGTGACCTTGATGGTGTCTTGGCCGTCACCCTTGTTGAAGACGATGGTGTCGTTGCCGGCGCCCGCTTCGATGTAGTCGTTGCCCTTGCCGCCCGTGAGTGTGTTGTCACCAGCATTGCCCCACAAGCCATTGGCCAGCTCATTGCCCGTGGCGTTGAGGTTGGCGTTGCCTTGCAGGCCCAGACGCTCCAGGTTGGCGCCCAGCACCATGTCCACGGTGCTCCACACCATGTCGTCGCCTTCGCCTGCGTTCTCCACGATGACATCGTTCACGTCGTCCACGTAATAGATGTCGTCGCCAGCGCCGCCGATCATCAAGTCGCCACCGGCGCCACCCAGCAGCCCGTCGTTGCCACTGCCCCCGATCAAGGTGTCGTTGCCATCGAGACCCGCCAGCGTGTTGCCCGAATCACTGCCACGGATGACGTTGTCCAGCTCGTTGCCATTGCCGTAGTTGGCATTGCCCACCAGGGTCAGGTTCTCGACGTTGTCTTCCAGGATGCGGTAGGTGCTGTAGCTGCGGATGATGGTGTCCGTGCCTTCGCCAGCCTGTTCGATGATGCGGTCACCGCTTTTGTTTTGCCAGTCGAACTCGGCATGGGTAAAGTAGGTATCGTTGCCAGCGCCGCCGGCCAGACGGTTGCTGCCGCCTGCGCCATCAAGCACGTTGTCACCGCTGTTGCCCCACAAATCGTTGTCACCTGCATTACCGGTGGCATTGACATTGGCCGCGCCCGTAAGAACGATGTTCTCCACATGAAGCTTGTCGGCCAGGGTGTAGGTAAAGCCAACCTCCACCGTGTCGACGCCCTCGTTCGCGTTCTCGACAATCACGTCACCCGCATCCTCGACCACGTAGGTATCGTCGCCCAAGCCACCGATCATGGTGTCGGCGCCTCCGCCACCATCCAGGCGGTTGTTCCCCTTGTTTCCGGTAAGGGTGTTGTCCAAGTCGTTGCCGGTGCCTTTATAGATGCTGTTCCAGAGCTCATCGGACTCTCCCAGCACCAGATTCTCGACATGGGCAGAAAGCACGTAGTTGCTGACCATGGAGTACACGGTATCCTGACCCTCGTTGGCACTCTCGACAACCACGTCATGGATGCTGTCCAAGTGGTAAACGTCGTTGCCCATGCCGCCACTCATGGTGTCGATACCCGTGCCGCCAATCAAGGTATCGTTGCCGGCACCTGCGCTCAGGGCATTGTTTCCACTGTTGCCCGTCAGCACGTTGTCGAGCTCGTTACCGGTGGCACTCAGGTTGTCCGAACCGGTCAGGGTCAGGTTTTCCACGTTGACCGAGAGGCTGTAGCTAACACTGCTTTGGACGGTGTCGATGCCCTCGTTGGCAAGTTCGACGACTTGATCGGCCACGTTGTCCACAATATAGCTGTCGTCGCCAGCACCGCCACTCAAGCTGTCCGCGCCCGCTCCTCCGTCCAGCAGGTCGTGGCCCACCCCACCTTCCAGGCTGTCGTTGCCCAAGCCGCCCGAGAGGCTGTCATTGCCGACACCACCTCCAATGGTGTCATCCCGCACGGTACCGCGAATCACGTCGTCATCAGCCGTGCCAGCAAACAACCGAGTCCTGATGGCCTCAAGACTCCAGACAGCACCGTCAGCAAAGGTGAACTGCTGCACCGGATTCCCCGCGTTGGTGAGATCGCCACCGGCAAAGAAGCCTTGCAACGTGATGCCGTCAGCGGTACCCACCAGCAACACCTGCAAATCACCGTTGCCAGTCTGTTTCAGAACGACATCGGATGCGTTGACACCGGCCTTGAAAGCCAGCGTGTTCAGCTTGCCTGCCGTGGTATCCACGAATGACAACACCACATCTTGCCCATCGCCCTTTCCAAAACGATAGGTGTTGTTACCAACATCACCGGCCAATGTGTCATTTCCTTGTCCGCCATCGAGAACATCATCGCCTGCGCCCCCTTTCAGCGAATCGTCTCCCGCACCTCCTTCAATGATGTCGTTGCCCCCTTCTCCATATAAATGATCGTTGCCGCCGTGCCCCTGCAAAAAGTCGTTCGATTCTGCTCCGTGCACCACACTGCCCAGTGATTGACTTCTAAAAAATCCATTCAGGACATCCATCGGAGTCAGGGGTGCCATCTCCTTGTCCTTGAACTGCACATAGAGACAGCTCGCATTGCCATCCATGAATCCAATCAACCGAATTGAGTTTTCGGACGAGCTATTGAACACCAGAACGGCATCATTACCATCCTTGAACACCCTGGCTTGTTGAACATCGTAGTCAGGCAAGAACAAGACATTCGCCTCCGCCCAGTTATCTTGAAATACATCTTGACCATCTCCGTGGTAGTAAAGATATTTATCTCGCCCGGCACCCCCCAGAAGAAGGTCCTGCCCTTTTCCACCAGCCAATGCATCCGAGCCGCCGTTGCCTGTGAGAATGTTATTGGCATCATTGCCAATCAACGTATCATCACCAGCGCCGCCCATGGCATTTTCAATAATGGTATCATAGCCAATGAATGATTGACCTACTGCCAGTATACTTTCAGATTTTTCACCCACGTAATTCCAGCTACCCGGCTTAAGGTTGACATACACCTTTTCCGTTTCCAACGAGGCATCAATACCATCACTCCCCGCTTTATCGGCAATATATCTATCCTTTAATGTATAAACATCATCACCTGTCCTGATCGTTTTTCTTACTCCATACATGTACTGTAAAGCCTGAACGTCGAAAGGTGCCAGTTGCTTGGCTGGTAGTGCACCAAAAACCTCGGTATAAGACATGATGGTCTGATGACTTGAGTCCTCCACGGAAGGCAGCCGAACCTCTCCCTCAAAAGGATGCTTCAGCCCAAGTATATGACATACCTCGTGCATGATGGTTGAAAAACCTCCATACCCTTCCGACAATGAATCTCTGGCAACCATCTTCCCAGCCTGATTCATACGCAACTTGGCGTAAATATCACTGTTGATATGTATTTCCCTGGTACCTTGATTAGCGTACCCAGCATACCCCTGCATACCGGCAGAGGTCAAATCATCCAGAAAGAAGGTGATGTCTGGCGCATATACAGACGCATCACTGTATTCAACAAAATCCAGATCAATTTCTTCACTCACCCTTGAAAGAGCCAATCGAACGGCTGCTTTCTGCTCGTCCGTGAAAAGATAGGTACCCTCTTCGCCATTTGTAAAAGTCGTGGCAAATTTGTAAGTTTTAACCTTGTCATTGTGATGATAGCCATCAAAACCAGGATACATCACCGACTCAATAAAATAAGGCAACTGGCTGGCTGGTTGAAATGGATTTCCAGGCAAAATCAACTGCGGCGCTGGCGCAGGAGCAAGCGCCAGAATATCCTCTGTATCCCAGCGTGCACCATCATCAAATAGTACGGAAGCAATCGGCCGTTGCGGCGACATGGTGGGCGCATCGGTTGCAATAGCGGCATCAGCTTGGTAGCCCCAAGTAAAATCCTTATTGCCATAGTAATTTTTCACGGTCACGACATCGTCCACACCATATTCAATCACCAGATTCATTCCGACTGCGGCGACCTTCCTGATCTTGTCTTTAGAAAACTGGAAAACAATTGAATTACGCGACCCGTTTTGCCCGCTATCCACTATGGTATCTTGACCATCGCCAAGGCTGAAAATATACATATCATCCTTGTCACCACCATCCAACAAATCTTGCCCCTTCCCTCCCCGCAAAATATCCTTGCCAGGATTTGGCGTGCTGCCCGGACTTCGGCTGCCTCGATCTCCATACAGCGTGTCTTTACCATCACCACCAAACAGAATATCGTTGCCATCGCCACCCACAAGCGTATCGTTATCGGCACCCCCATCCAGATAGTCATCATCCTCATCGCCTTCCAGCACATCATTATGAGCACCACCAAAAAGCAAATCATTCCCCTCATTGCCATTCAGTGAGTCATTGCCAGCACCACCATCCAGATAATCATCACCAAACCCGCCCATCAGGGTGTCCATATCCGCTTCGCCGAACAGCCGGTCACTGCCCCCACCGCCCAGCAGCTTGTCGTCTCCCGCACCACCGAACAAAATGTCATCGCCCTCGCGGGTTTCATCAATCACATTCGATCCAGCTTGCGGCAGCAGTGGAAAATCACCTATCAGATCGTCGTTACCCTGGCCGCCGTAGAGCACGTCCGATTCATAGCCTCCAAACATGATGTCACGCCCATGCCCACCATCCAGGAAATCACGGCCGCCGCCGCCACTGAGATGATCATCACCGACACCACCATAAAGCTCATCATCGCCACCAAAACCCGCCAGCTGGTCATCATCCTCATCCCCATGCAATACGTCATGGTCATTCGCACCGATCACCACATCGTTGCCAGCACCTCCGTGCAAACGCACGCCACGCTGCCCCGAAGACGGCGCCAGCGAAGCGCTGCCGTCATCCCTTGATACGCCAGTTCTGACAACCGCACCGAAGTCCTTGGGCGCTGCGGTAAATTCATGACCACGCTTCTTGCCCCCCTGAGTATCTCCCGTCACCCAGACTACCTCGATGGAAGGCGCCAAATCCAAATGACTTGTTCCAAGCCCTTGCCATGCCATTTTGCTGCCTGCCCAGGCTGGCGCCACGGTATTTTCGATTTCCAAGTCAAACATCGACAGTTCAGGGTGGGCAATCTCCACCTTGAGTCCATTCACGTAGTAATAAAATGCCTCTTGCGTATTGTCATCGGTTCTGAATTTAACACCGCGCTCACCCCAGTTACCATAAGGACCAAAAATGCCATACAGCATGTAATCCGGGTGCCATGACGCGGTACAGGTGCTGAGACTGACACCTGCGCGTATATAATCATTTCCTTCCCCACCATGGGCCACGTCTTTTCCACTGCCGGTCAATATCACGTCATTGCCAATGCCGCCTTCCAGCCAGTCATCTCCGGCTCCGCTGTTGATCATGTCATTGCCAACCCCGCCGCTGAGCACGCTGTTTGCCCCGCTCCCGATCAAAATGTCATTGCCCTGTCCGCCATCGGCTGCATCGCTGCGCAGAACGTCCACATATTTGTTGATGCTCAGGCTGTTGAACGTGGTCAGCGTGACTTGCGGCTTTTGCGGTGCCTGCGCCTGTCCGCTGAGCCGGATACCGAACTGCCCTTCCTGCCAGTCCTTGATGTATATGACGTTCTTGCCGTCTCCCACTCCGCTGATGGCCAGCAAGCTGCCGCCATCGTCCGTGGAGTACTTGCGCAGTTCATGGCCGCCACTGATCCACACCCCTCTGGCATCGTCCCATGTGGCCGTGCCGATGCTCGCCGCCACAAGCTCCAGTTGGTTGTTGCCCTGGCTGTCTTCGATCAGGTCAATGCCGAAGTCGGCGCTGTCGTACACATAGGTATCGTTGCCGGCACCGCCTTTCAGATAGTCCGATCCAGGGCCGCCGCTAATGCGGTCATTGCCGCCCGCAGCATCAATGAAGTCAGCCCCGTCACCGCCCTGAATGATGTCCATGGCACTGCCTCCACGGATGACATCATTGCCTTCATCTCCGTTGAGGCTGTTGTTGCCATTCGCGCCTATGAGAATGTCACTGCCCGCGCCCCCGCCAAGAACGGCCACGCCTTGCCCATCCTGGCCTTCTTTCACTTCCAGAATGTCATTGCCGTCATCACCTCGCAGGGTGTTGGTGTCGCGCCCTCCCTGGTCAAACAGGTAGTCGTTGCCGCCGCCGCCTTCCAGCGTATCTGCGCCTGAACCACCATTCAGGTAGTCGTGCCCCTCTCCACCGTCCAGGCTGTCGTTATCTGCACCGCCATAGAGCAGGTCGGCTTCGCTGCCGCCTTCCAGAGTGTCATTGCCGCTTCCGCCCACCAGCAGGTCCAGGCCAGCGCCGCCACTCAGGCTGTCGTTGCCAGCACCTCCAACGAGCTGGTCGGCACCATCGCCGCCGTCCAGCGTGTCGTTGCCAATGCCACCTTCCAGGTAGTCGTCGCCTTTGTACCCAAACAGTTCATCATCGCCAGCGTTGCCGTAGAGATGGTCGCCA
This sequence comes from Pseudomonadota bacterium, assembly GCA_030538085.1. Classification (GTDB taxonomy): domain Bacteria; phylum Pseudomonadota; class Gammaproteobacteria; order Burkholderiales; family Burkholderiaceae_C; genus Ottowia. The sequence continues at coordinate 7,339 of JAUNUR010000062.1, forward strand.
GTTTTCTCGACATCGTTGCCTTCCAGCTTGTTGTTGCCGTCCGTGCCGAAAATGATTTTTTGAACGGGAACGGAGCTTTCAGATTTGGTGTTGCGATAGGTCAGCTTTGCCATGCTGGGCTGGGTTTGTCCGGGCAGCGGCTCGCCGCCCAGCCATTGGAAGGTTTGCATGCGGTCGGCGGGCGCCAGCGCATCGGCCACCACGGTATCCTGGTTCTGCTGGTTGCGCAGATTGACGGCGTGCAGCAGCGCCGAACGGTCTTCGTACCATTGGTTGCTGTAGTTGAGATCGGTCAAGCCTGCGTTAAGGCTGTTTTTGTCGGCCAGCCACTTTTGGTAGCGCTCTTGCCAGGCTGCGGAAACCCACAGCGCTTCCAGCGCCGACCGCCCTTCGGCACCGGCCGGGTTGATGACAAATGGCGAAAGCGTTTCCAGCGCCACGAAGGTCTGGAAGTCCACCCTCGCTTTACCTTGGGTGGCCAGATTGGTGTCGACGGGAGTTAGTGTTACTTTGCCGGCCAAACTTTGAAAGATCGTGCCAAGCGGAGTTGCGGGATTCAAGAGCTCGGCTAATTTGGCGTGGTATGCCTCTCGTGTTGGCGGGCTGCCCTCGGCGTCGCCAGCAGGCAGTCGAGGTGCCTGGATGTCCAACAGGACTCGTGTGAGTGCATCCACAACCGATTCGTAACTGTCCACCATTCGATTGCTGCCAGCCGACACCATGGCATTGAGTGTTTGCAGCGTGAATGACGAATCAAGCGTGCCCAGCACATGCCCCAAAGCTAGCAAGTCGGTCAGCTTGTACATGCCGTGGTTTGAAATACCAGTCTGCTCTTCGTTGAAGAGACCGATCCGCTGTCCACGCTGGCTCAGCCACCAATCATTGGTGGCCACGTTGATGCCATGCTGCGCGAAGTAGTTCGACTGTTTGCCATCGACGCTTTCCCATGTCGTCACACCCAGGTCCAGCTTGTTTTGAATGTCCGAAAGCAAGCTCTCCGGAAAAATCCGGCCCACGCCCAGACCATTGAAGGTACTGCTGTGCGAAACCGCACTATTGAACAAGCGCGTGAAGATCGTGGCCAGATGACCCCCAAGGCTGTGACCATTCACCAGCAGTGGGCCCGCACCCACCAGGGCACCGTTTTCAGCAACCGTAACACTGGTCACCTTGTAGCCATAAACCGGATCGCCATTTGGAAGATGATCAACAATCGTATATTGATACTGATCACAAGGTTGATTCGCTGCCGTTTTGGCACGCATGTACCAATTGACCATTTCCACGATTTGTGACTCAGCCAGGCCGGAGCCCAGATAGGCATTGATATCCGGTGGAAAGTCACGCGACCAATCCGCCGGCTCGGTACCCCGCATGGAAACATAGGTTTGTCCAGCGTTGTCTTTGAAAACGGTTACTGAAAAACCAGAGCTGCCATGATCGGTGTATTGGGAAACAACGGTGAAGTTGTCGCCGACGTATTTGGCGAGGGATAGGGTTAAACGTTTGCTTAAAGCGTCCGCCAAATAATCCCCCTTCATATCAGGCGTGAGCCCATGAACATAACAGGCATCCGCCAAAACTGCGTCGATGAATGAAGGTTTAATTGAATTGCTCAAAATTTATTCCTTTCGGGTTGAAATTTTAATAAAGCCTTTGAAATCCCCCAGCGCTTAATAAGGTTTGGCTTGCACTCACTTTGCACAATGAACGGACTCTCAAGCTGACTGCTCAGCCAGCCGCCTTGGGTTTGATATGTCCGCCACTCAGCCAACAAACGTTCATTATTTTTTTCGGTTATCTTCACATTTCGTTCGTATATGGAAAAAATCACAGAACCAACCCGCCGAAGCTTGCCATATTCTACTGTTATATATGAGTCGGCTATTGATTTCAATTCCAAATCAGGGTTTGGAAGATCAAGCCGCCACTTTCCATCCGGCGTGTAAAGCTCCTCACCGACCGGAATCGTGCCGTAAATCTTCACTTCATTCGCTTCTTCGCACAATTTGTCAAACTGGCGCTTACCTATAATTTCATCGGCCAGCGGCATCAAAAAAATCACTGGCCAAAAAATCACCACAAGCAGCAGGCGAACAAGCATCTCTTTGTGGTAATAGGTAAACATCTTGGCAAAGCCATAGGCCAAGCCGCCGCTGGCAGCCAGCCATATCAATCCAACCAGTCCAAACATAGAATTGCTCCGCTTATCGATAAAATCGCGTTGTCGCGCCTGACTGACAAGCGCAAGATTTCAATTCGACCACGTCGGGTTGTTGAGACCATGCCATGGGATCAGTTAAGTAATGCAGGAATGTTTGCACCAGTGCATTGAACTCCGGTTTGTGCGTATTAAAATGATCAATCATCTCCTGATCGGATATCAATCGCCGTCCATCGCAGCCAGAAATCACTGCCGTCACCAATACCACGGTACCAGCAATTACGCGCATCAATGCAAATCCTTCAATTTCGGTATTTTGTTGATTGAATTTCGATTTCATATGAATTTGAGTGCATCACATAGAACAGTGAGCAATATTTTGGGCATACGATTTATTTGCGATCCATACCCCTGTAAACAGTCAGCTTAATCTTTGCTCGACTCCATTCGACTTGACTTTTGTCCAGTTCCATTTGCGCCTGCTGCATACTCTGATGGCGGCGTTCATCGACGTTTTGGCAGTGTCCGCATCGGAGAAGCTTGAGAACTGAGCGCGCAAAGCAGCGTAGGTGCTTTGTCCATGCGCCGAGAGCATCCGACTGCTCGCGCCATTGGCGCGCACATCGCTGAAGACCTGCATCACCTCCGCAAGAGAGCCTTGTTTGATCTTGCCCACTCCAGCGCCATTGAAGGTGTAGGTTGCAGATATAACTGGCGCCCCCATAGCCGTCAGGTCGTCTTTATGCAGTAGATTAAATGCTGTCGCCAGATGGCCGCCCAAGCTGTAGCCAGTGACGGCAATTGGCTCTGAAACACCAATTTTGCCGCTGGCTTTCAAGCTGGCGTACCACTTTTCCATATCGGCGATCTGCCCAAACGCCCAGCCTTTCTCGCTGATCTCCATCTTGTTGGTGGCTTGGTTGTCTCGTGCAGCGTCATCGGCGAACTCGGTGCTTCGGAAACTCAAGACCAGCTCGCCAGCCACAATGCCGCGTTCTGGGTCATCCTTTAACGCCCGGAACAGCGTGCCCGAAAAGCCTGTTTGGGTGTTGCTGATGTGCTCTTCTACCTTCCACGTCTGGACGAACCATTCGGCATCGGTGGTGGTGAATTTGCTGGTGCGGTCGTTGCCTTTGATCAAATCTCGGGTTTCAATCTGACGGTTTAAATTGGTGCCGGCAGGACGCATTTTAAGACCATAAAACGCTTCCGCCGCAATTTGCAAATGCGCATATTTGAGATAGTTTGAAATCTCATTCGTCATTTAAATTCCCCTTTTTGTGGTCTTAAAACTTTTTCGATAAAGAAACGGGTTGGCATTGCTGCATTCAAGCTCACCAATTCCGGGCAACTAACTGCGAAAAGCCACGGCGTCCTATGGCCCGACCGACTTCCCAAGCCCGGCTCCATTGAATACCAAGTGCTTTGCGCAAGAATTTCACCGGACTGTATTTCCGTTACAATAAGAGTGGTTCCTGCCACCCAAAGTTCTCTATCCGCGGGATTGATGAGATTCTTGTAGGTCACTGCATAAAGTGCCGGCTTGTCTATATGATCTGTTTTTTTCATCCTGTCGGACACTGGCACACTTGTCTCTCGATTGCCGACCTTTCCCAAGCTGTAACGCCAAGTTTTACCATTTTGATCCATTGCATCTATGAATCGATAGCCAGGATTATGATCGGGCTTGAATTCATCGCTGAAACTATAGCCATGGTCGTCACGCTTGAAATATTCGAGCAAATTCACAATAAGATCGTTGCCTCCGTTTTGCCGGGGCAATCCTGCATCAGGCCAATTAGGATCGCCCCACTGTAAGACGCGCGGCATCGGTGGCGGATTAATCAACAATACTCCTTCTACATCATCCACAGTCCTGTAGATGATCTCCCCTGCATTTTTGCACCGTTCATCAAATATGGCCTTGGCTTTTGCATACCGCTGTTTGTATTGCCATGCCTGATAGGCACTTGGCAGCAATGGCCCAAGAAACACGCCAATCACCAGCAACGCATACGCCATCCGTTGCTTCCAATTCTTGCCGCGCCACAGCGCATAGCCCAAGGCTGCCAAAAACAACAGGCGTATAACCCATCCTGCGCCGCGTACCAGTTCGGCGCCTATGCCGAGTTCAAGCATTGATAGTCCTCAAACATTGATGGTGTTTTTGACCTCTAGCGCTTGTCTGGCAAGCGCTAGCAGCTCTTGAATATGTAGCGCTTACGAGCGTTTTGCGCCATTTGTATCGACCAGAGTTGTCCGCCCGGCTCGTCACCCGACTGGGTTGCGCGGTCGGCGCCGTGGGCTCCTGCGGCTGGTCATTCAGGCTGATGTCCAGCTGCCCATCGCTCCAGTTGCGCACGTAAATGGTGCTTTGCGCATCCCCCGGTGCAGATATGGCCAGCAGCGTGCAGCCGCCCATTTCATACTTCTGAATCCGGTGTCCGCTGGCGCTGACCCACGCGCCTGCTGCTTCGTCATAGCTGGCACTGCCCATCTGGGCGCCTGACAGCATGATTTGACCTTGCCCATCGCCGTCTTCGATCAGGTCACAGTTCGCTCCCAGCGGGATGTTGTCGTCAGGCATGTCAGGCTTGAGGTTCTGCTTGTGGCCGCCCGATGATGTTTGTGCTTTGGTATTCATTGGGCCGTTGGCAAAACCGCTTGTGGTGATTGAAGGAGTCGTGCTTACGTTGCTTGGGGGATGCGATCCACCACGTTGGTGGGCCGCACTCGATTTCAGCCACCTGATCAGTCGATCTCATCATTTATCTGGCTTTCTCGGTGGGTGGTTTGCATCAAAATCAGTTTCAACCGCGACCGATTCCATTCGGCTTGGCTACGCGACAACTCCATTTGCGCTTGCTGCATATTCATCAAGTTCTGGTTGAGTTGCACAATATCGGCCGCACCTTTTTCATATTGCCGCTGCATGGAAGCAGCCGCCTCGCCAGCGATGGCATACAGGCCTTGAGCAGATTGCAGGTTTTTAAGACTGGCTTTCGCCTCGGCATGCAACTGCACCAGCTCTTGACCGATTTGCTGCTCAGTGGTTTGATATTCAATCGCCTTTTGTTCCACCAGCGCTTGTGCGGCGCGCACCTTGTAGGTGGTGTTGAAGCCATCGAACAAGGGGATATTCAAATGGATGCCGACCACGTTTTCGCGTGACTGGCTGCCGGTAACAGCCATGTTGGGTCGCCCATTGCGGTAATGCGCCAGCGTGAAGTCGAGTGTGGGCAGGCCTTCGGATTGCGCGGCCTTCAGGCTGGCTTGCGCTGCTTCCCACTGGGCCTTGGCGGCCTGGATGGCGGGGTGGCCTTGGCGGGCCTGCTCCAGCCACTGGTCCAGCGAGCGGGCGAGTACGTCGTCCGCCGCACTGCCTGGCTGCTGCCGCTGCACGGGTTCCGGCGCGATGGCGTCCAGCCCGAACGCCGTGCCGGGCGGCAGGCCCAGCAGGTAAGCCAGTTGCGACGTGGTTTTGTCCACCTCGCCTTCGCTGCGGCTCAGCTCAAGCTGGATGCGCGCCTGGGCCGCCGCGGCCTGCAAGGTGTCGTTGCCGCTGCCGGCGCCGCCTTGTTGGCGGCGCTGGGCGGCCTGCACGCTGCGCTCGGCCAAAGGCAGCAGGGTGCGCTGGGTGTGCAGCCTTGCCTGGGCGGCCTGGGCTTCGCCGTAGGTGTGCAGCACGTCGCTCAAGACCTTGAGCACCGTGGCGTCCTGCGTGTGCAGGGAGGCGAGCAAGTGCGCCTGCGCGGAAGACGTGCGTGCGCTTCTGGCGCCAAAGTCCCACAGCCGCCAGCTCAGCACCAGGTTCTGGGTGGTGGCGCTGGTGGTACTGGCTGGCGCCTCGCTGCCCGCATAGCCAAGGCGGCTGCGCTGGCGGCCAATGCCGGCATTGAGTTGCGGCCAGTAGGCGCTTTGTGCCTGGCCCACTTGCGCGGCCTGCTGGGCGATGGCGCTCCAACTGGCACGCACCTGCGGGTTGTGGCACAGGGCCAGGCGGATGGCGATGGGCAGGCGCAGCACCAACGGCTGAGCGTTGTGGCCGGTTTGATCGGCTTGCAAGGTTTGCAATGCCCATGGCGCGCTGCCTGGGCCGGCGGCCTGCTGGCGGGTGGCGCAGGCCCATTCGTCTTGGGCAGGAGCATCGGCGCGCAGCAAGTCGGGCGGCAGGGGTACCGAGAGCGGTCTATCCAGCCGCGCCGGCTTGGTGCCCATGGGGTCCTGAAACGGTGTGAAGCGGTCGCGCCAGTTGCGAACGTAGGGCGAAGCGCTGTCGCCTTGCGGCCCAAGGGCCTCCTGCCCCATGGCCCATGTGGGTAGAAGCATCAAGGCGATGGCGAGCGCCAAAGCTGTGTGGGCGGGCCGGGTGGAAGCGCCGAACGGCACGATGAGCCGGTGGCCCTCACCCCTACCCTCTCCCAGAGGGAGAGGGAGTTTTCTTGCGATGGCCGGCCTCGCCACGACACGGGAAGCATTGGCGATAGAGAGGCACTTAGCGTTCATTGAGCGCCTCATGCGTGTGCCGCAGCAGCGGGCTGAGCACGTATTCGATGATGCGGCGGTCGCCGGTCTTGATTTCGACGTTGACAGCCATGCCGGGGGTGATGGGGGTGTCCTTGCCGTCCACGTTCAGCGTAGTCTTGTCGAGCAGCACCTTCACGCCGTACAGCAGGCCGCGCTTTTCGTCGGGGATGGCGTCTTGCGAGACGTGGGTGACCTGGCCGGGCAAGGTGCCGTACTTGGTGTATTCGAAGGTATCAACCTTCACCGCCGCTTTCTGGCCGGGGTGCACGAAGCCCTTGTCCTTGTTCTCCATGAAGGCTTCGATCTCCAGCGGCCCGCCGACGGGCACGATCTGCATCAGCGGCTGGGCGGCCTGCGCCACGCCGCCGAGGGTGTGCACGGCCAGTTGTTGCACCGTGCCGTCGACCGGCGCCTTGAGGGTGAGCAGGCCGCTGGTGGAGGCGGCGCGCACCGCATCCTGGCCCGAGGCGGCGGCCACGCGGCGTGCCTCGGCGATCTGGTCCAGGGCGGTCTTGCGCGTTTCGGCCAGCAGGGCGGCTTGGCTGTTGCGCGCTTCCTGCAGGCGCGCTTGCAGTTGCAGCCGGGCTTGTTCCTTGTCTTGCCAGGCGTCGCGCGAGACGTCCTGGGTGGCGGCCAGCGCCCTGTAGCTTTCGGCCTGGCTGGTGGCCAGCGGCAGCGCTTGGCTGTAGTGGCGGATGTCGTCGGCCAGCTTCTTGTGCTTGCTGCCGTAGTCCAGGTATTGGCCTTGCACGTGCTGCTGGGCGGCGGCCCATTTGGCGGGGTCGATGTCGATCTGGTGCCGGGCGTTGAGCTGCTGCACGCTGGGCATGCGCGGTGGGCGGCCTTGGGCCAGCGCGTCGAGCAACGCCTGGTTGCGCGCGCCGCTGAGCACCGCCTCGCTCTTGTCGCCCAGGGCCTTGTGGTGCTCGGCGTCGATGGCGCGGGTGTCGAGTTGCAGCAGCACGTCGCCGGCCTTGACCTGCTGGCCGTCCTGCACGTTGAGGGCGACGATGGCGCCGGTATCGACGCTGGCGATGGTCTTGATGCGCGAGCTGGGGATGACCTTGCCCTGCGCGTTGACGACGATGTCCATGCGGCCGATCAGGGCCCAGGCGAAGGCCAGGAGCACCAGCAGCATCAGCAGCCAGGCGATCCAGCGGGCGGTTCTGGAAGGTGGCGTTTCCTGCACGGCCAGCGCCGCCGGCAAGAACTGCGCCTCGTCTTCGCGCAGCAGGTGGCTGCGCAATTGATCCCGATGGCGCCAGAAGTGGGCGAAGGTGCGGCCATAGCGGCCCCACAGCTCGCCATGGGCTTGCAGGCGGTGGCGCAGGCTCATGCCGTGCCCCCTTGTTGCAGGCGGTACAGGTGGCTGTAGATGCCCTGGGGGTTGCGCAGCAGTTCGGCGTGGGGGCCGATTTCGGCGATCTGCCCGCGCTCCAGCACCACGATGCGGTGGGCATCGCGCACGGCCGACAGGCGGTGGGCAATGATGATGACGGTGCGGCCCTGGCAGATCAGGCGCATGTTGTCCTGGATGATTTTTTCGGACTCGTAGTCGAGCGCGCTGGTGGCTTCGTCGAAGATCAGGATGCGGGGGTTGCTGATGAGCGCCCGCGCGATGGCGATGCGCTGGCGCTGCCCGCCCGACAGGCCCGTGCCGTGTTCGCCCACCAGGGTGTCGTAGCCCTCGGGCAGTTCGGCGATGAAGTCGTGCGCGCCGGCCAGCCTGGCGGCCTGGATGATGGCCTCGATGGACAGGGTGGGGTTGGACAGGGCGATGTTGTCGCGCACCGAGCGGTTGAAGAGCACGTTCTCCTGCAACACCACGCCGATCTGGTGGCGCAGGCTGGCGGTGTCGACGATGGCGATGTCCTGCCCGTCGATCAGCACCCGGCCCCGGTCAGGGACGTACAGGCGCTGCACCAGCTTGGCCAGCGTGCTTTTGCCCGAGCCGGAGCGGCCGACGACGCCGATCACTTCGCCGGGGCGAATCTGCAATTGCAGCGCGCGGATGACGTCGGGCGCGTCGGGGCGGTAGCGGAACGACACCTGGTCGAATTCGATGGCGCCGGCCAGTTTGGGGATGCGGGTCTTGTTGCCCGCGACCTCGGTGCGGGTGTTGAGGATGTCGCCCAGCCGGCTCATGGAGACGCCGACCTGCTGGAAGTCGCTCCACAGTTGCGCCATGCGCAGGATGGGGCTGGAGACCTGACCGGCCAGCATGTTGAAGGCGATCAGCTCGCCCACGGTGAGCTGGCCGTCGATGACCAGCGTGGCGCCCAGCCACATGATGCCCAGCGTGACCAGCTTGCTGACCAGCATGACCGAGTTGCTGGCCACGGTGGCGATGTTGGTGGTGGACAGGCCCGCGGCCACGTAGCCGGCCAGTTGCTTGTCCCATTTCTGCTGCCAGCGCGGCTCCACCGCCATGGCCTTGACGGTGTCGATGCCGCTGAGGGTTTCGACCAGGAAGGCCTGGTTCTCGGCGCCCCGGTTGAATTTCTCGTTGAGCCGCGCACGCAGCAAGGGTGTGAAGAACAGCGACAGGATGACGTAGACGGGAATGGAGGCGAGCACCAGAAACGTCAGCGTGCGGCTGTACCACAGCATGACGGCGATGAAGACGACCGAGAACATCAAATCCAGCAGCAGCGTCATGGCGTTGCCGGTGAGAAAGCTGCGGATGTTCTCCAGCTCGCGGATGCGCGCCACCGAGTCGCCCACGCGGCGGGCCTGGAAGTAGCCCATGGGCAGGGCCAGCAGGTGGCGGAACAGGCGCGCGCCCAGTTCCACGTCGATCTTGCTGCTGGTGTGGGCGAAGACGTAGGTGCGGATGCCGGTGAGCAGGGCCTCGAACACGGTGGCGACCAGCAGGCCGATGGCGATGACGTGCAGGGTCTGCATGGCGTGGTTGACCAGCACCTTGTCCATCACGACCTGGAAGAACAGCGGCGTGATAAGGCCGATGAGTTGCAGCACGAAGGAGACCAGCAGCACCTCGCCCAGCAGCTTGCGGTACTTGACGACGGCCGGGATGAACCAGGTGAAGTCGAAGCGCGCCACTTCGCCGGCAAAGCTGGCCTTGCTGGTCATGAAGATCAACTCGCCGCTCCACAGGGCCATGAAGGCGGCGTGGCCCAGCACCTGTGGTGGCTCGCCAGGGCGCTGGATGAGCAGGCGGGCGGTGTCTGGCGGCAACTGTTCGGCGGGGCGCGAGGGCCTGGCCGCATCGCCATCCTGCTCCGGCCGGCCGCTGTCGATCTTGGCCAGAATGAAAAATCGCCCTTCGGTGTCGAGGGCGATGCAGGGCAGAGGCGCTTTGTGCAAGCGTTCAGGCGGCTGGCGCACGAGCTTGGCCGTGAAGCCCAGGCCCTTGGCCGCGTGCAGCAGCGTCGTGGTGTCGAACGGACGACCTCCGTATTCGTGCCGCAGCTTGGCGACATCGGCCACCAAGCCATGAAATTGAGCCATCATCAGAAGGCTCAGCAGGCCGGTATCGGTGGCCTCCGAAGTGCCGGATGATGCTGACGAGGCCAGTGCTTCGGAACGAAAGGTCTGAGGAGAGACAGGGGCAGTCACTGGCGACAAGGGCAAGGAAGCTACAGCACGGAAATCGCAGGCCAGAACCCTGAAAACCGGGCCATCTCCACAGCGACTCCACAATCGGCGCCAGAATAAAGAGAAGGAACTAAAAAAACAATCGTGTCGTGAAAAAAATCACGAACGTGCGGACGTCTTTGTTGGAGGCGAGAGACAAACCAGAGAAGTTGCTCAACAGGTGCCGAAACCCGTAGCCCGCACCCGGCTGCGTCCCCAACCTGATACGGAGCAGGCTGAGCGCCGTCCCGGAATTACCGCGTCTCCGGCACGCCCCGATTGGCCAGCGCGTCGGCCCGCTCGTTGCCCTCGTGCCCCGCGTGGCCCTTGACCCAGTGCCAGTGGATGCGGTGTGGGCCGTCACTCACCAGCGCGTCCAGCTTCTGCCACAGATCGACGTTCTTCACCGGCTGTTTGGCGGCTGTGCGCCAGCCCCTGGCTTTCCAGCCGCTGATCCACTCCGTGATGCCCTGGCGGACGTACTGGCTGTCCAGGTACAGGTCGACCTCGCACGGGCGCTTGAGCGCCCGCAGGCCTTCGATGACGGCGGTCAGCTCCATGCGGTTGTTGGTGGTCAGCGGTTCGCCGCCGAACAGCTCTTTCTCGTGTCCAGGCGCGCGCAGCAGCACGCCCCAGCCGCCGGGGCCGGGGTTGCCCTTGCAGGCGCCGTCGGTGAACATTTCAATGCGATTCAAGGTCTTTTTCCGGGTTCGTGGCCGCACGGCGGGCGCGGTTAGCTATGGATACAGGAGCCCCCGCCGGCACCGGCGCGGCCTTCCAGTGCGCGCCCACCAACTTGGGGCCATGGCTGCGCTTGACGGCCAGCATGAAGTACGCGGCGCCGAAGATGGGCCACCAGCGCTCGCCCAGGCGATCCATCCAGCCAAAGCGGGCCAGGTTGCCCGCGCCACGCACCGCTGGCCGCCAGCAACCAAAGCTGACGCCTTCCAGCTCGAAATCCAGCAGCCGCAGCCAGTCGCGCAAACGCCAGTGGCCGATGAATTCGCCCGCTTCGGGCAGGTACAGCCGGCCACCGCCCATGCTGCGGTACAGGTGCGCGCGGTACTGGCGCAGGCCCCACAGGCTGGCGGGGTTGAAGCCGGCGATGGCCACCTTGCCCTCGTGCACCAGCACGCGCTGCACCTCGCGCAGCGTGGCGTGCGGGTCGGGGCTCAGCTCCAGCGTGTGGGGCAGCACCACCAGGTCAAGGCTGGCCTCGGCAAAGGGCAGCACCGCGCCGTCGGTGACCAGGGCCACGCGGCGGGCATCGGCGCCTTCCGGCGGCGGCTCGGTCACCGCCAGCCAGCGGTGCGGCATGCGGTTGGCGGCCAGCGCGTCGATGCCGGGCAGGCCGATCTGCAGCGCGTGGTAGCCGAATACGTCGGCCAGCGCGGCGTCGAACTGCGCGCGCTCCCAGTCCAGCAGGTACTGGCCGGGCGGCGTCTGGAGCCAGTCATGAAGGGGCATGCTCCCCCCTGTGCCGCTCACGCGGCTTCCCCCAAAGGGGGACAACGCTGGCGGCCGGGGGAACCCCGGCCACGGCGTTCCGGCATGGCCTGCTCCGCGGCCATCGGACGTGGCTTGCTGCGCAGCCCTGCCGTTGCCGGCGCGACGCCTGGGACGACAACGATGTAAAGATGGGTTGCACGGGGCGTGGCGGCTGCATTGGTTTTTATAATTTGCCCTTCATGGATCTGATCGCACTGCCCGCCTTCGACGACAACTACTTCTGGTTGTTGCACGACGGCCAGCAAGCGCTGGTGGTGGACCCTGGCGATGCCGCGCCGGTGCGCGCGGCACTCGACCGGCTGGGTCTGCAACTCGCCAGCATTCTAGTCACGCACCATCACGGAGATCACACCGGCGGCGTGGCCGAATTGCGCACCGCCACCGGCGCGCGGGTGTTCGGCCCGGCGCGCGAACGCATCCCCCAGCCCTTCACGCCGCTGACTGGCGGTGATGAGGCGCTGGCACTGGGCGTGCGCTTTCGCGTGATCGACGTGCCGGGCCACACGGCTGGGCACATCGCCTACTTCGCCGATGCCGTGAATGGCGCGCCGCTGCTGTTTTGCGGCGACACGCTGTTCTCCGGCGGCTGTGGCCGCATCTTCGAGGGCACGCCAGCGCAAATGCTGGCCTCGCTCGACGCGCTGGCCGCGCTGCCGCCCGACACGCGGGTGTGCTGCGCGCACGAGTACACGCTCGGTAACCTGCGCTTCGCCCGCGCGGTGGAGCCCGGCAACGCCGCGCTGGCCGACTACCTGCGCCACTGCGAGGCCTTGCGCGCCAACGGCATGCCGACCCTGCCCTCCAGCATCGGCACCGAGCGCGCGATCAACCCATTCCTGCGCAGCCGCGAACCCGCCGTCACCCAGGCGGTGCGCGCGCATGCGCCTTCAGCAACTGGTGAAGTGGCGGTGTTCGCCGCGCTTCGCGAATGGAAGAACGAATTCAGATGAAGTGGTTTCAAACCCTGGCGCTGGCCACCAGCGTGGTGCTGGCGGGCTGCGCCACCCAGCAAGAGCATGCCCCGGCCCCCTCGGGCGTCGCGCGCCATGGCGAAATGCCCGACGTGGCGGTGTCGGAGTTGCGCGGCGGCAAGGTGGCCTCCCTGGAAGCGCCGGCGGATTTGTGGGACCGCGTGCGCCGCGGCTTCGCCATGCCCAACCTGGAGGACGAGCTGGTGCAGCGCCATGAGCAGTGGTACGCCACGCGGCCCGACTATATCGAGCGCATGGTGGACCGCTCGCGCCTGTACATCTTCCACATCGTCGAAGAACTGGAACTGCGCGGCATGCCGACCGAGCTGGCGCTGCTGCCCTACATCGAATCGGCATTCAACCCGCAGGCCGTCAGCAGCGCCAAGGCGGCGGGCATGTGGCAGTTCATGCCCGCCACGGGGCGCGACTTCCAACTGCGGCAGACCATCTTCCGCGACGACCGGCGCAACGTGCTGGGCTCCACGCGCGCCGCGCTGGACTACCTGCAGAAGCTGCACGACATGTTCGGCGACTGGCACCTGGCGCTGGCGGCCTACAACTGGGGCCAGGGCAACGTGCGCCGCGCCATCGAGCGCAATCAGGCCGCCGGCCTGGGCACCACGTACAACGACCTGAGCATGCCCGCCGAAACGCGCAACTACGTGCCCAAGCTGCAGGCGGTGAAAAACATCATCGCCAACCCGCAGCAGTTCGGCAACGTGCTGCCGCTGATCGAGAACCACCCTTTCTTCGACACCGTGGACATCACGCACGACATGGACGTGGAAGTGGCCGCGCGCCTGGCCGAAGTGCGGCTGGAGGACTTTCGCGCGCTCAACCCGTCGCAGCGCAAGCCGGTGATCTTCGCCGCCGGCACGCCGCAGATCCTGCTGCCCTGGAACAACGCCGACATCTTCAAGAAGAACCTGGCCAGCGCCGCGCCGGGTTCGCTGGCGTCGTGGACGGCCTGGGTGGCGCCGTCCAACCTGCCCTCGCGCGAAGTGGCCAGCCGCTTCGACATGGACGAGGGCGACTTCCGCGAGATGAACAACATTCCGCGCGGCATGCTGATCAAGAGCGGCTCCACCGTGCTGGTGCGCCGCAACGGCCAGGGCACGGGCGCCGTGGCCGAGCACGTGGTGAACAACGCGCACCTGGCCTACACGCCCGAAGTGGTGCTGCGCCGCACCACGGTGCGCGCGCGCGGCGGCGACTCCATCGCCAGCATCGCCGCGCGCTATGACCTGCCCGCCGCCACCGTGGCCGGCTGGAACAAGCGCGGTGCCCGTGCCGGCCTCAAGCGCGGCCAGGCCGTGGTGCTGTACCTGCCGGTGCGCGCCAGCGCCGCGGCGGCGCGCGACCGGGCTGCACCAGCGCGCGGCGCGCGCGCCAACCGCACCAGCCAAGCCAAAACCACCCGCGCCACGACAAGCCGCCGCGCCCAGCCAGCGGCCAGCAAGAAGAGCACCGCCAGAACCAGCGGCAAGGCGGCGCCCAAGGCAGCCGGCAGAACCAAGGCCAAAGCCAGCAAACGCTGACCCCTGCTTGCTGCGGGCGTCAAGCGCCTTCGCTTTCAAAAATGACAAAGAAGCCGTTCGTCATTTGTCATTTGTCATGCAGCGCCAGCCGCGGTCATTTGTCATTGTTTTTGAACGCCGGAAATGGCATCAACCTCCGGTCGCGTCGCGCGTGATGCCGGACACCTGAAATTTCGCCTTGGCGCGCCGCGCGAAATCATTGGTGTAGACCGCGTTGGGCGCCTGCGAGCGCACCGCGGCATGACCCGCCGGGTACTGCGCCACCACCCGGTGCGCAGTGGCCACGCTTTCCTCCGCCGCGATGCCGTCGGGCGACAGCGCCTCGCGCGCCTTTGCCAGCGCGGCCAGGTAAATGGCGCGATCACCGTGCATGGAGCTTTCGGGCACGGCGCGCACGATGTCGCTGGGGCCAGCCGTCTGCAACCACTTGAGCGCGCGCACCACGGCATTGGTGAGCGCCTGCGCGGTCTGCGGCGAACGCACCACGAAAGCTTGCGGCGCGTACAGACAGACTCCAGGCATGGGGCCGCCATACAGCTCCTGCGTGCCGCGCAGCGAGCGCGTGTCGGCCACCACGTGGATGTCGCCACGAGACTCCAGCTGGCTGATGACGGGGTCGATATTGACCACGGCGTCGATGCGCCCCTCGCGCAGGGCACCGACCACCGCCGTGGACGTGCCGACACCGACAAAGCTCACGTCGGCCGGCGCCAGCCCTGCCCGGGTCAGCAGCAGCCGGGCAAACCAGTGCGTGTCGGACTCCAGCGCCGATACGCCGATGCGCCGGCCCTTGAGCTGCCTGAGGTGCCGGTAGTCGGGCAGCGCGCGCGCGCTGACGCCGAACACCAGTTGCGGCGCGCGCCCCAGCATGGCGAAAGCGCGGCAGTTGATGCCGCGCTGACGCAGAAAGATGGTGTGCTCGAAACCGCCGGCCGCCACATCGGCCTGGCCTTGCAGCACGGCCTGCTCGGCCAGGGCGCCACCCGCATGGTCTTGCAACTCCACGTGCAGCCCTTCGGCGGCATAGAACTTGAGCTGCTCGGCAATCGTCAGCGGCAGATAGGGCAGCGCCGTTCTGCCGCCCACGGCGATGGTCAGGCGGGGTTTTTCAGGCCGATCCTGCCCACGCGCGATGCCCGCCGCCGCCAAGGCCGTCGCCGCCGCGCCCCGAAGCCAATAGCGACGAAGCGGATCAGGCGGGGATGAAAGACAAGACACGGGGCGCGGACATGACGGCGACAAACCAGCCGACGGTAGTCCACGGTGCCGGGCCGCACATCGGGGCGAGCCCGCATGGGGTTAGTTCCTATGGCGTGCGGCTGCCGTGTCGGGCGCGGCAGGCTCAGGCTTATCCCTATTGGGAGTTTCGTAATTCAGGACAAGCCTATGTAATGCCTTCACTTCATCCCGTCATTGCGGCGAAAGCCGCAATCCACACGGTGTCCGTTGGCCAACGCCGTGTCAAGGTGACGCCCCATGGATTGCGGCCTTCGCCGAAATGACGAGGGGATGTGAGGGG
>JAUNUR010000063.1 GCA_030538085.1 Pseudomonadota bacterium
GTCATTGCGGCGAAGGCCGCAATCCATGGGGCGCCACCTTCACACGGTGTTGACCTGCGGAGACCGTGTGGATTGCGGCCTTCGCCGCAATGACGGGATGAGGTGAAGGCATGACATGGGCTTGTCCTGAATGACGAAACTCTCTCAAGAAAACGTTTTGCAAGTCATTGGTTTTCTTCAGGTGCACCGGCCCTGCTGGCGGGGTTGGGTTGCTCAATAGGGTTGAAAGGGGCGCTTATGCGTTCCGCGCCGTGGCGCGGCTTTTGCCCTGCGCGTCGTAGGCGTCCACGATGCGCGCCACCAGCGGGTGGCGCACCACGTCGGCTGATGTGAAGCGCGTGAAGGCCAGGCCCTTGACGCGCCCCAGCACGCGCTCGGCATCCACCAGGCCGCTGGTGGCGCCCTTGGGCAGGTCGATCTGGCTCACGTCGCCCGTTACCACGCAGCGGCTGCCGAAGCCGATGCGGGTGAGGAACATCTTCATCTGCTCGGGCGTGGTGTTCTGCGCCTCGTCCAGGATGACGAAGGCGTGGTTCAGCGTGCGTCCGCGCATGAAGGCCAGCGGCGCGATTTCCAGCTGGTTGCGCTCGAAGGCCTTCTGCACGCGGTCGAACCCCATCAGCTCGTACAGCGCGTCATACAGCGGGCGCAGGTAAGGATCCACCTTCTGCGTCAGGTCGCCGGGCAGAAAGCCCAGGCGCTCACCGGCCTCCACCGCCGGGCGCGTGAGCACGATGCGCTGCACGTTCTGGCGCTCCAGCGCGTCGACGGCGCAGGCCACGGCCAGATAGGTCTTGCCGGTGCCGGCGGGGCCGATGCCGAAGGTGATGTCGTGGTGGGCGATGTTGTCCAGGTACACGCTCTGGTTGGGCGTGCGCGCCTTCAGGTCGCTGCGGCGCGTGGCCAGCACCATGCGGCCATCGGCGCTTTCTAGCGGCGGCTCGCCATCGCCGGCCAGCATCAGCTGCACGGTGTCGGGCTTGATCGGGCGGTCGGCCAGCTCGTACAGCGCCTGCAGCACGGTGAGCGCGCGCTCGGCCTGCTTCTTGGGGCCATCCACCTTGAACTGCTCGTGCCGGTGCGCGATGGACACCTGCAGCCCGGCCTCGATGGTGCGCAGGTGCTCGTCCATGGGGCCGCACAGGTGGGCCAGCCGCGTGTTGTTGAGGGGGGTGAAGGTATGGCGCAGAATCACCGGTGCATTGTCGCCCAACGCACCGTGAATCCCGTTGATTTGCCGCCTGACATGACGCCGAAGCCGCCCGGGGCCGGGCCGCAGCCACCCGAAAGCGGTTTGCTGCCGCTGGACAGCTTGCCGCGCACGGCCAACTGGTGGCAGCGCTATGCCATGTTGCTGACGGCCCTGCTGGCGGCCTGGTTGTGCGTGTGGGCCACCTCCTTGCTGACGCTGCAGCCCTGGCTGGGAGCGGGGCTGGCGGTGCATGACGCCAACGTGGTGGTGGAGCGGGTGCACCATGGCAGCCCGGCCGAGGCGGCGGGCCTGCGCGTTGGCATGGTGCTGGTGGCGCTGAGCTCTCCCGATGATCCGCAAGGCGTGGCGTTGGAGCCTGGCGACTTGGTCGAGGACCCGGAGCTGTTGCCGGATTACGTGGCCTGGGAGCGTTTTTACGCGCGTCAGCAGCGTCTGAGTGATCTGCTGGCGGCACCGCGGCCGCGTTTGCACGTGCGGGATGGCCGCGAGATCGTGCCACGGGTGCTGCACGTGGTGCCCGAGCGCGAGCGCCCCATCGGCACGCTGCCGCTGGCGTTCTGGTTTCAGTTGACGGTGGCAACGCTCAGCCTGCTGGCCGTTGGCTGGGCGGTGGTGGTGTACCCGGCTCAGGCGGCCACGGGCTTTGTCGCGCTGGCGGGCGTGGTCATCAGCATCAGCATGCTTTGCGCGGCGGGGTTCAGCGGCCGCGAGCTGGCCTTGCCGCGCTCACTGTTTCACGCGCTGTCGGTGGCGCACCACACCGCGGCGATGCTGTCGATGCTGGGGCTGGCGGGGGTGCTGGGCTGTTTCCCACAGCGTCTGCGTGGCGCCAGTGCGTGGCCGATGGCGGGGCTGTTCGGGGTTTTCCTGGCGTGGGCGCTTGCCAATGCGATGTGGTGGATGCCGTCGCCCGCATGGGCTTGTCACGCCATGTTGGTGGCCGCCGCGGCGCTGGTGATCATTCAAACGGGCCGTCAGTGGCACGCCGCCCGGGGGCAGCCGCAATTGCGTGCCGCCGTGGCCGCCACGGGCGTGCCCTGGGTGTTGGCGGTCTGCGGCGTGATTGGCCTGCAAGAGGGTGTGCTGCTGCTGGGTGGCACGCCGCCGATCGCGCAAGCCTGGCTGTACGCGGCGTCGCTGGCGACCACGGCGGGCGTGGCGCTGGCATTGCGGCACAACCGTGTCTTCGATATCGACGACTGGGGCATCCAGGCGCTGCTCAGCTGGGGGGCGGGGCTGGGCACGCTGGCGTTCTATCGTCTGATCGTGGCATCGCAATGGCTCAGCGCCGATCTGGCGATGCTGGTGGCGGTGCTGGTGTTTGGAGTGACCTATGTGCCCTTGTCCAGCAGCGTGTGGGCGCGCAGCGTTTTGCGGCATGGGCCGACGCCGCGCGAGCTGACGGGCGGCATTCTCGCGCTGGGCCTGGCGCCGCCGGGCGAGCGCATGCGGCATTGGAGCACCTTGCTGCAGCAGACGCTGCGGGCGCGGCGGCTGGAGATCACCGTGGCGCCCGCCGAAGTCAAGGACGTGCGCCAGCCGGCGGTGTTTGCCGGTGGCCGTGCGCTGTGGGTGCCGTCGGTGGCCGGACTGCCCGGCGTGACGCTGTGGTCGCGCGATGGCTTGCTGCGCCGCTTCTCGCGTGGCGACCGGCGTCTGGCCCAGCGCCTGTCCGAGCTGGCGGCGCTGACCGTCGAGACACGCAACGCCTACGTGCGTGGCGCCAGTGATGAGCGCGAGCGCATTGCCGATGATCTGCACGACGATCTGGGGGCCAAGCTGCTGTCGCTGGTGCATGCCAGCGGACATTCTGGCCAGCAAACCACCTTGCTGGCGCGCGAGGCCCTGGAGGAGATGCGGCTGTCGGTGCGCAACCTGAAGGCACAGCCCTTGCACACCGTGCACGTGCTGGCCGACTGGCGCGCCGAAACCGTGTCGCGCCTGACGAACGCGGGGATCGAGGCCGACTGGGATGCTCACGCGTCGTCCGATGCGCTGCTGATGCCCATGCGCACGTGTGCCCAAATGACGCGCGTGTTGCGCGAGGCGGTATCCAACGTCATTCGCCACGCTGAAAGCGCCTGCTGTCACGTGCGGGTGCATGTGACGGCCACGGACTTGCGGCTGGAGGTCGAGGACAACGGCCACGGGCTTGATCCGGTGGCCGTTGCCGTGGCGGTGGGGCATGGCCTGCCCAACATCGAGCGCCGCGTGCGCCGCCTTGGCGGCACGCATCGCTTCACCAGCGGAGCGCGGGGTGGCACCTTGCTAACGGTGCACGTGCCACTGGAGCTGCCGGGTGTTTGATGTGCATCGGTAAAGAATGACGAATGACAAATGACTTCGCTGCGCTTCAATGACAAAGGGCGCATTCGTCATTTGTCATGCGGCGCCAGCCGCGGTCATTGATCATTGTCTTGAACGCGGAACGGCAGCCTTGCAGGACACCCGATCCGGAGCAACCGCTTACCGCGATGAATTTGAGGGCAGCCTCTATGAGGGCAGGCTCCAAAACAAGCGATAGTCATTTGAAGCCGTTTGATGGTCTTGAAAAGATAGCTGCTTGCGCATGTGTCTACAGCGCAAACACCTTATTCCATCATTGAAAAAATGGTGATTCTCCCCCTCCCCTCTTGTGCACGCTGCAATCAACGGCGCGGGCTGGCGTGTCAGGCAGGGCTGTGAACTTGGCGCGACGAATTTGAAGATGGCCTCTACCCCCTGAATGAGGCCTAAAAGTCCTTAAAACAAGGTATTTTGCGGTCATATTGCTTAATTTGGCGATTTGTCGATTGCTTGAGGTTAGTCCGAGGCGGGTCAACGTGCTTACCATCTGCCCTCTTATGACCGCACTGCTCGTCGTTGAGGATTTGCCTGATATCCAGCACTGGCTGGCCGATACCGCGCGCGCGGCTTTTCCGGGGGCCGAGGTGGTGGCCGTGTCGCGCTGCAGCGACGGCATTGAGCAGGTGATGGCGCGGGCCTTCGATGTCGCGCTGATTGACCTGGAATTGCCCGACGGCAGTGGCGTGCAGGTCATCCAGGCGCTGCGCAACCACCACCCTACCGCCGTGTCGGTGGTGGTCACCATTCACGACGATGACGAACACCTGTTTCCCGCGCTGCAGGCCGGTGCTTTCGGCTATTTGCTGAAAGACGAACCGCGTGACGTGCTGGTCGCCCAGTTGCGCCGCATTGCGCAGGGCGAACCGCCGCTGTCCCCCGCGATCGCGCGCCGGATACTCAGCTATTTCAGCAACGGGGGGCCGTGGGGTATCGACGTCACGCGCTTCGACCCCAACGAAGTGGCGCTGAACGCGCGCGAAACCGAGATTCTGCAGCGCGTGGCCAAGGGTTACACGTTGCCCGAGATCGCCAAGCAACTCGGGCTGTCGCGCCACACCGTGGCGGATTACGTCAAGCAGATCTACCGCAAGCTCAATGTTTCCTCGCGCGCCGAGGCCGCGCTGGAGGCGGCGCGGCGCGGGCTGGTACGGCCTTAGCACGCCGGCACGGAGATTTCGAAACGCAAAAGCGCGCCTTGCCGGGCCGAAACAACAGGCCAACGTAGGTTGGCGGTGAGCGAAGCGAACCCCAACAAACCGCTTCGCCGTTCCGGATCACTCGCGCGCCGGCCAGGTTGCTTTCATAAATGTAGCTGCCCGCGCTTTGTGCATGAGCGCTGCGGGCTGACTTATCATTGAACGCTCCGGTCGGGCCACAGGACCCGGCCATGTTGCCCATTGACCGAAAGTTCGCCTTGATCGGACGCCTTGCTGGCCTGCTGGCCGAAAAGAACCCGCTGCAAATCCTGATCGACTGCCAGGGCGTCGGCTATGAGGTGTGGGTGCCCATGAGCACCTTCTACAACCTGCCGGCACTGGGCGAGCGCATCACCTTGCTGACCCACTTCGTCGTGCGCGAGGACGCGCAACTGCTGTACGGCTTTGGCAGCGAAACGGAGCGCGCGGCCTTCCGCGAGCTGATCAAGATCAGCGGCATTGGCCCGCGCATGGCGCTGGCGGTGCTCTCGGGCATGAGCGTGTCCGATCTCGCGCAGGCCGTCAGCGCCCAGGACGGCGCGCGCTTGACCAAGGTGCCCGGCATCGGCAAGAAGACAGCCGAGCGCTTGCTGCTGGAGTTGAAAGGCAAGCTGGGCGCCGACCTCGGCCCCGCGCAGGCGCCGGCCAACGACACGCAGGCCGACATCCACCAGGCGCTGCTGGCGCTGGGCTACAACGACAGGGAAGCCACCGCGGCGCGGAAGGCGCTGCCCGCCGACGTGGGCGTGAGCGAGGGCATCAAGCTGGCGCTGAAGGCGCTGGCGAAGTAGCTGCGCGTTCGCGCGGCCGATAATTCGCGCGCATGACCATCCACACCGACGACTTTTCCCTGCCGCCCGACGGCGCCGCGCCGCGCGTGGTGTCGTCGGCCGCGGCGTCGCCGCGCGAGGAGGCACTGGAGCGCGCGCTGCGGCCCAAAGAGCTTGAGGAATACGTTGGGCAGGCCAAGGCGCGCGAGCAGTTGGAGATCTTCATCGGCGCGGCGCGCAAGCGTGGCGAGGCGCTGGACCACGTGCTGCTGTTCGGCCCGCCGGGGCTGGGCAAGACCACGCTGAGCCACATCATCGCGCACGAGCTGGGCGTGAACCTGCGGCAGACCAGCGGCCCCGTGCTGGAAAAGCCCAAGGACCTGGCCGCGCTGTTGACCAATCTCGAAAAGAACGATGTGCTGTTCATCGACGAGATTCACCGCCTGTCGCCGGTGGTCGAGGAAATCCTCTACCCGGCGCTGGAGGACTACCAGATCGACATCATGATCGGCGAGGGGCCGGCGGCGCGCTCGATCAAGCTCGATTTGCAGCCCTTCACTTTGGTGGGCGCCACCACGCGCGCGGGCATGCTGACCAACCCGCTGCGCGACCGCTTCGGTATCGTCGCGCGGCTGGAGTTCTACACGCCGGAGGAGCTGGCGCGCATCGTCACGCGCAGCGCCGGGCTGCTCCAGGTGGCGGCCGATGCCGAGGGGGCCTTCGAGATCGCCCGCCGCAGCCGTGGCACGCCGCGCATCGCCAACCGCCTGCTGCGCCGCGTGCGCGACTATGCCGACGTCAAGGGCGATGGCCGAATCTCTAAAAAGATAGCGCACGACGCGCTGGCCATGCTGGACGTAGACCCGGAAGGCTTCGACGTGATGGACCGCAAGCTGCTGGAAGCGGTGATCCACCGCTTCGACGGCGGCCCGGTGGGGCTGGACAACATCGCCGCCAGCATTGGCGAGGAGGCCGGCACCATCGAGGACGTGATCGAGCCCTATCTGATCCAGCAGGGCTACCTGCAGCGCACGCCGCGCGGGCGCGTGGCCACGCTGGCGGCGTATCGACACCTCGGCGTGGCGCCATCGCCGGCCAGCGGGGGGTTGTTTGCCCCTGGCTGACGCGTTAGAGCCTGTTCAAAGCCCCCTCGCGGGCGCCTGAGACGCGTGCGCGGCGCGCTGCTTCGTTGTCGCGCTTGCCAATAGCCCAAGCTATTGGCTGCGCACGACGCCTCGCATTCACGCACGCATCCCCCATGCACCTCACGCCGAGACATTGAGCAGGCTCTGAGAAAGCCCACTTTGGGTGCAAGGCGATGCGCTGATTCAATTTTTTTGGGTATCGGAAGTCGATCTTTGGTGCTTCAAAATAAATAGCGTGCTGTGTATGTGACTAGAGGGCTATGACTTGATGTGATCAAGTTTTGTTGTGCCAAAATCATTCTGATCAATCCCTGATTCGCAGGATTTCCATGCCCAATCACAATCTTTTCGTGGCCCTGCGCGCCGCCTTTCCCGCCGACCTGGACAGCATCGCCATCGAGACCGATCACGGTCTGGTCTATTCCTGGCGCGACCTCGACCGCGCCAGCGCCATGGTGGCCAATCTGCTGCAGTCACTGGACGTGCCGAAAGACGCCACGGGCGCGCCGCCGCGCGTGGCGGTGCAGGTCGAGAAGTCGGTCGAGGCGATGGTTCTCTATCTGGCGGCGCTGCGCGCGGGCTTCGCGTTTCTGCCGCTCAACACCGCTTACCAAAGTGCCGAGATCGAATATTTCATCGGCAACGCACAGCCAGCCGTGGTGGTGTGCACGGGCAAGAATTTCGGCTGGGTGAGCCAGATTGCCTTCAAGGCCGGTACGCGCCACGTCTTCACGCTGAACGATGACCGCACCGGCAGCCTGCTGGAACGCGCCGCGCATCATGGCGATGTGCAGCAGCCGGTGACCAGGCGTGCCGACGACCTGGCGGCCATCGTCTACACCAGCGGCACCACTGGCCGCAGCAAAGGGGCGATGCTGTCGCATGGCAACCTGCTGTCCAACGCGGTGATGTTGAAGGACTATTGGGGGTGGACAGCCACCGGAGGGCCGGAAGGCCGTGGCGACGTGCTGATCCACGCGCTGCCCATCTTCCACGTGCACGGTCTGTTCGTGGCCATTCATGGCGCGCTGCTGAACGGCAGCAAGATGCTGTGGCATGGCAAGTTCGATCCGAAGAAGGTCATCGCCGATCTGCCGCGGGCCACCGTGTTCATGGGCGTGCCGACGCTGTACGTGCGCATGCTGGCCGAAGCCAGGCTGAACAAGGCGCAGGCGGCGCACATGCGTTTGTTCATTAGCGGCTCGGCGCCACTGCTGATCGAGACGTTCAGCGAGTGGCGGGCGCGCACCGGCCACACCATCCTGGAGCGCTATGGCATGAGCGAGACCATCATGCTCACCAGCAACCCGTATCGCGCCGATGACCGCTATCGGAATCAGAGCGAGCGTCGTGGCGGCACGGTGGGGTTTCCGCTGCCGGGCGTGGGCGTGCGGGTGCGCGATGACGGCGGCCTGCCGGTGCCGGCGGGTGATATCGGCAACATCCAGGTCAGGGGCGAAAACGTGTTCTCGGGTTACTGGCGGATGCCCGAGAAGACCGCCGAGGAGTTCACCGCCGATGGCTGGTTCAAGACCGGCGACGTGGGCCGGCAGGACGCGCAGGGCTACGTCACCATCGTGGGCCGCAGCAAGGACTTGATCATCAGCGGCGGCTACAACGTGTACCCGGCCGAGATCGAGAGCGTGCTGAACGACATGCCCGGCGTGGCCGAGAGCGCCATCGTTGGCGTGCCGCATCCCGATTTTGGCGAAGTGGGCGTGGCCGTGGTCATCGCCAAGCCGGGTGCCAGGCTGGATGCCGATGGCCTGCTGTCGGCGTTGAAAGCGCGGTTGGCCAACTTCAAGATACCCAAGCGCTGCTTCATTACGCCCGAGCTGCCGCGCAACACCATGGGCAAGGTGCAGAAGAACCTGCTGCGCGAGCAATACAAGGGCTTGTTCGATGCGCCGTGATTGACGGCCTTGACTGACAGGGCGCTGGCGGAACGCGCGGGTAAACTCTTGCTCCATCAGCCTGTCCGCGGACGGGCCAAGAGTTGCACACCAACGAGAAGGAAAACCGCATGTCGCTGCGAGCACTGCTTTTGCTGATCATCGGCGCCGCCATCGTGGCGTTCATCGGCGTCAACTGGACGGCGATGACGACGCCCACCGATCTGAATCTGATCTTCACCGACATTCGTGCGCCGCTTGGTTTGGTACTGCTGGGCCTGATGGCCCTGCTGTCGACGGTGTTCGTCGGCCTGATCGCCTACACGCAGGGCACGGTGCTGATGGAAACCCGTCGCCATGCCAAGGAGCTTTCGGCGCAGCGCGAACTGGCCGACAAGGCCGAGGCCTCGCGTTTCACCGATCTGCGCGCGCACCTGGACAAGGAAGTGGCGCGGCTGGCGGAGGTGATCGAGAACCACACGCGCGAAACCCTGTCGCGCGTGGACCGGGCCGAGATGGGCTTGCGTGATCGCCCGGTGGATCTGGAGATTGGCCGCTTGGTGCAGGCCGTGGAAACTCACAACCGCGATCTGCATTCGCGTGTCGACCGGCTGGAGATGGGCCTGCGCGAGGGTCTGGCCGGTTACGTGCCCGCACCGCCGAGCGTGCGCCCAGCCATTACGGCCACTCCCGCGCAACCCGTCGAGAACGAGGGTGAAGACCCGGTTGGTAGCGCCGTGCCACGCTGAGCGGCCGCGACACGCCCGCAACAACAAGGGCCTCGGGTTGAATTGACCCGAGGCCCTTGTTTTATCGCGGGGCGCTACCGGGCTGAGGCGGCAGCGCGGTGCCTTAGAGGCTGTCCCCAAACTCCTCGCGCCGCGCTTGTCCCCGGTCTCTGGCGCCCTGCGGCGTTGCATCCCTTGCCAATAGCACAAGCTATTGGCTGCGAAATGCGCCTTGCAGCACACCCGATCCGGGGCAATCGCTTACCCCGATGAATTTGAGGACAGCCTCTTAGCGCAACACCAGCACCGGGATTTCGGAGTGCGTCAGCACTTGCTGCGTTTCGCTACCCAGCAGCAGGCGCTTGACACCCTTGCGTCCATGAGAGGCCATGACGATGACGTCCGCCTTGTGCTTCTTGGCGGCGGCGATCAGCGCGTCGGACACCACGTCGGACTTCGCCAGCACGGGCTTGACCTTCACGCCCTTGGCTTCGCCGGCTTTCTTGACCGCGTCCACGATTTCCTGGCCGTCCGCCGCCCACTGCTGCTCGACCCGGGCCACATCCTCGCTGGACAGCGGGATCGAGCCTTCAAAGTAGCTCTGCGGATAGCGCGGCACGACCTTCAGGGCAATCAACTCGGCCCCGCACAGGGCGGCCAGGCTGATGGCGCTGTCAACGGCCTTCTTGGAAAGTTTCGAGCCGTCGGTGGCGACGAGGATGCGGTCGTACATGTTCGTTCTCCTGTTGAGGAAGGTTGCGGCATGGCTGGCGCGCCGGAGGGCACTTTCCATCCAAAGAGCGAAAGATACCTTATCCGGGAGGTGCTCGATGGCTATTGACGGACGTCAAGACCATGCCAGCCAAAGCGCGTACATTTCCCGGCGTGATGCAAGGTGCGGGCGTGATCAATTCGGCCACCGCGGCAGGCCAGGCGAGTTCTTCCGAGCGCGCCGAGCCGGGCAGCGGCGATCTCTCATGGAAGCTGCTGGACGAGCGCGACGAGTGGCTTGAGTTCAGCCGACCGGTGGGTGACGAGGGCGCCAGCGGCGCGGGCGTCTGGGAGTCCAACGTGGTCTTCGAGGGCATGCATTGCGCGGCCTGCGCGGTGACCATCGAGCAGGCCCTGCGCGCCACGCCGGGCGTGCGCGAGGCCGATGTCAGCGCGGCCGCCCATCGCGGGCGCGTGGTGTGGGACGAGGCCGCCACCAAGCCGTCCGACTGGATGCAGGCCGTGTTGCGCACGGGTTATCGCCCACTGCCGGCCAGCGATGCGTTCGCCGCCGCGCGCCGCCAGGCCGAAACGCGCAAGATGATGTGGCGCCTGGGCGTGGCGGGCCTGTGCATGATGCAGGTGATGATGTACGCCACGCCCGAGTACTTCACCGGCCCGGGCGAGATGGAGTGGGATACCCTGCGCCTGCTGCGTTGGGCGCAATGGGTGCTGTCGATTCCGGTGGTGCTGTTTTCGTGCCAGCCGTTTTTTCGCAACGCATGGCTCGATCTGAAGCTGCGCCGCGTCAGCATGGATCTGCCGGTGGCGCTGGGCATGCTGATCACCTTCGTGGTCAGCACCTTGGGCACCTTCGAGCCGGGCGGCCTGTTCGGGCACCAGGTGTATTTCGACTCGCTCACCATGTTCGTGTTCTTCCTGCTCACCGGGCGGTGGCTGGAGTTGCGTCTGCGCGACCGCACGGCTGGCGCGCTGGAGGCGTTGATGCACCGCTTGCCCGACAGCGTGCAGCGGCAAAACGCCGCTGGTGAGTGGGAGCGCGTGTCGGTACGCCGCGTGCGCGTGGACGACGTGCTGCGGGTGCTGCCGGGCGAGGTGTTTCCGGCGGACGGACTGGTGCTGCGCGGCGAGACCTCGGCCGATGAATCGCTGCTGACCGGCGAATCGACACCGCTGGCGCGCGGGCAGGGCCAGCGGGTGATCGCCGGCAGTCACAACCTGACGGCGCCGGTGGACATGCGGGTGGAGCAGGTCGGTGCCGATACGCGCTATGCGCAGATCGTGGCACTGATGGAGCAGGCCTCCACCAGCAAGCCGCAGATCGCCTTGCTGGCTGATCGGCTGGCCAAGCCATTCCTTATTTTCGTGCTGCTGGCGGCGGGGTCGGCCTGCGTCTGGTGGTGGCCCACCGATCCAGGACGCGCATTGATGATCGCCGTGGCCATTCTGGTCGTCACTTGCCCCTGTGCGCTGTCGCTGGCCACCCCGGCGGCCATGCTGGCCAGCGCCGGTGCACTGGCCAAGAAAGGCGTGCTGGTGCGGCGGCTGCAGGCGCTGGAGGCGCTTGCGCAGGTCGACATGGTGGTGTTCGACAAGACCGGCACGCTCACGCGCGATGCCTTCGTGCTGGAAGAGTTGCACCTGCGCGACGGCGTGAGCCGGGCGCGGGCGCTGGCCCTGGCGGCGGCGCTGGCGCAGGGCAGCCTGCATCCGGTGTCGCGCGCGCTGGCCCTGGCGGCGGCTGCCGAAAGTGTGGACTCTGGCATGGAAGCGCCTGCGTTGACGGTGCCGGAAGAGGTGGCCGGGCAGGGCGTGAAGGCGCGGCTGGCGAGTGGCGGCGAGGTGCGCCTGGGCTCCGCCGCATTCTGTGGCGTGCGGGCAGGTCCGGCAGGGGGGGGGCCGAGCAGTCACCTGAGTGACGAGCAGGGCTGGCTGGCGAGCTTTCATTTCCGCGAAGACTTGCGTGCCGACGCTCGGGCGTCGGTGGATCAGCTGCATGCCGAAGGCATGAAGGTGCGCCTGCTGTCGGGTGATCGCCCCGAGGCCGCCGCCCGGCTGGGGGCGCTGGTGGGCATCGACGATTCGCGCGGCGGCTGCCTGCCCGACGACAAGCTGGCCTTGATGCGGCAGGCGCAGGCCGAGGGCGCCACCGTGGCGATGGTGGGCGACGGCTTGAACGACGGCCCGGTGCTGGCGGGAGCGAATGTGTCGTTTGCCTTCGGCCGCTCGGTTCCCCTGGCGCGCGCCCGGGCTGATTTCGTGGTGCTGGCCGATCGCCTGTCACTGATTCCCGAGTGCCACGCTAAGGCACGCCGCACCATGCGCATCGTCAGGCAAAATCTTGGCT
This sequence comes from Pseudomonadota bacterium, assembly GCA_030538085.1. Taxonomy (GTDB): domain Bacteria; phylum Pseudomonadota; class Gammaproteobacteria; order Burkholderiales; family Burkholderiaceae_C; genus Ottowia. Next base: position 12,370 of record JAUNUR010000063.1, read on the forward strand.
GGGCTGCGGCCTACAACGCCATCGGAGTGCCGCTGGCGATGATGGGCTGGGTGTCAGCCTGGCTCGCTGGCCTGGGCATGGCCGCCAGTTCCCTGCTGGTGGTGGTCAACGCGTGGCGGCTGTCATCCGACGTCCAGCAGCCCGACGAGGTGCATTGATGGACATTCTTTATCTGCTCATCCCGCTGTCGGTGGTGCTGGTGTTTTTCATTCTCGGCGCGCTGTGGTGGGCCATCTACCGTGGTCAGTTCGACGATGTGGAACGCGAGGGTGAGCGAATTCTTGACCACGATTGACGCATGTCAATCAAGCCCATAATACGAATCGGGATACTTCAAACGGTCTTATCAGGAAGAGGTGGAAATGACATTCGCCAATACGCAAGCCACGGTCTACAACGACAAGGTGGTCAGACAATTCGCCGTCATGACGGTGATCTGGGGCGTGGTGGGTCTACTCGTCGGCGTCATCATCGCCGCGCAGTTGACCTGGCCGCAGCTCAACTTCGGGATACCGTGGCTCAGCTACGGCCGCTTGAGGCCGCTGCATACCAACGCGATCATCTTCGCGTTCGGTGGCTCCGCGCTGTTCGCCACCGCCTACTACGTGGTGCAGCGCACCTGCCAGGTACGCCTGTTCTCCGATGCGCTGGCCTCGTTCACCTTCTGGGGGTGGCAGCTCATCATCCTGTGCGCGGCCATCTCCCTGCCGCTGGGCTTCACCACCGGCAAGGAATATGCCGAGCTGGAGTGGCCCATCGACATCATGATCGCGCTGGTGTGGGTGGCCTTCGCCGTGGTGTTCTTCGGCACCCTTGGCACGCGCAGGGTCAGGCACATCTACGTGGCCAACTGGTTCTACGGCGCCTTCATCTTGACGATTGCCCTGCTGCACATCGTCAACAGCGCCGAGGTTCCGGCCACCCTGACCAAGTCCTACTCCGCCTACGCGGGTGTTCAGGACGCCATGGTGCAGTGGTGGTACGGGCACAACGCCGTGGGCTTCTTCCTGACGGCGGGCTTCCTGGGCATGATGTATTACTTCATCCCCAAGCAGGCCGAGCGTCCGATCTACTCGTATCGCCTGTCGATCGTTCACTTCTGGGCGCTGATCTTCACGTACATGTGGGCCGGCCCCCACCACCTGCACTACACCGCGCTGCCTGACTGGGCGCAATCGGTGGGCATGCTGTTCTCGCTGATCCTGCTGGCACCCAGCTGGGGCGGCATGATCAACGGCATCATGACGCTGTCGGGCGCATGGCACAAACTGCGTGACGACCCCATCCTGCGCTTCCTGATCGTGTCGCTGTCGTTCTACGGCATGTCCACGTTCGAGGGCCCGATGATGTCGATCAAGACGGTGAACGCGCTGAGCCACTACACCGACTGGACGGTGGGCCACGTGCACTCCGGCGCTCTGGGCTGGGTGGGCCTGATCACCATGGGTTCCATGTACTACCTGATTCCGCGCCTGTTCGGCCAGAAGAAGATGTACAGCATCAAGGCCATCGAGCTGCACTTCTGGACGGCCACGATCGGCATCGTGATCTACATCGCTTCCATGTGGATCGCCGGCGTCATGCAGGGCCTGATGTGGCGCGCCGTCAACGCCGATGGCACGCTGACCTACACCTTCGTCGAGTCGGTCAAGGCCACCTTCCCGTTCTACGTGCTGCGCCTGCTGGGCGGCGTGATCTACCTGTTCGGCATGCTGGTCATGATGTGGAACGTCTTCAAGACAATCGCCGCCGGTCGTGTGACGCCGGTGCAGATTCCCGCCGTCGCGGCGCACGCCTGAGGCCAACAAGGAGTTAAGCATCATGGCTCAACAAAAAGTTAGTGGTCACGAGCGGGTTGAAACCAGCAACTTCCTGCTGATCGTGCTGATCCTGTTGGTGGTTTCGTTCGGCGGTCTGGTCGAGATCGTTCCGCTGTACTTCCAGAAGTCCACCACGCAGCCCATTGAGGGTCTCAAGCCTTACACGGCCCTGCAGGTCGTGGGTCGCGACGTGTATCGCCGCGAGGGTTGCTATCTCTGCCACTCGCAGATGATTCGCCCCTTCCGGGCCGAGGCCTTGCGCTATGGCCCCTATTCAGTGGCGGGCGAGTTCGTCTATGACCACCCGCACCAGTGGGGCAGCAAGCGCACGGGTCCCGATCTGGCGCGCGTGGGTGGCCGTTACAGCGACGACTGGCACCGGACCCACATGAACGATCCGCGCGCGGTGGTGCCCGAGTCCAACATGCCGGCTTACCCCTGGCTGGAGAAGACACCGGCCAATGCCGCCACCATCCAGGCCAGCATGCGCGCGCTGCGCGTTGTCGGCCTGCCTTATACCGACGAGGAAATCGCCAAGGCGCCGGAGGAGCTTCAGGGCAAGACCGAGCTGGACGCCTTGATCGCGTACCTCCAGGTGCTGGGGATCCACCGCAAATAAAGCCAAGGCAGCCCAATCATGGACATCAATCTCATTCGCAGCGTGGTGACCGTCGTGTCGCTCATCGTGTTCATCGGTATCGTGATCTGGGCTTGGTCCAGACGCAACCAGGAGCAGTTCGACGAGGCGGCGCATCTGCCGTTCGAGCAGGATTGATGTCTCAGAGTGGGCTCTAGGAGGAAAAAATGAGCGATTTCACAAGTAGCTTCTGGTCCACGTACGTGGCCGTGATCACTATCGGCGGCATCATCGCGTGTTTGTTGTTGCTGTGGATCAGCGGCACGGCGAAAGCGATGACCGCCGCGGACAACACCACGGGCCACGTCTGGGACGGTGACCTGCGCGAGATGAACAACCCGCTGCCGCGTTGGTGGGTGGGCCTGTTCCTGCTCACCATCGTGTTCTCGGTGGTCTACCTGTATCTGTATCCGGGTCTTGGCAGCTACCAGGGCGCCTGGAAGTGGTCGCAGGCCGATCAGTTCGAGAAGGAGGTCGCCAAGGGCAATCTGCGGTCGGCGCCGATCTATGCTGCTTTCGCGGGCATGAGCACCGAGGAACTGGCCAAGGACCAAAACGCCATGGCCATTGGTGACCGGTTGTTCATGAACAACTGCGCGCAGTGCCATGGCTCGGACGCCCGCGGCAGCAAGGGCTTTCCGAACCTGACCGATGGCGTGTGGAACTGGGGCGGCACGCCGGACCAGATTCACGAAACCGTTGCCAAGGGCCGGACCGGCATCATGACCCCCATGGCAGCTTCTCTGGGTTCCGCGGATGACGTGCGCAACGTGGCGAATTACGCTCTGAGTCTGTCGAATTCGCCACATGACCCGACGCGCGCAAGCCTCGGCAAGGAAAAGTTCGCCGTCTGCGCGGCTTGCCATGGCGCCGATGGAAAGGGTAACAAGGCATTGGGCTCTCCTGACCTGACGGCTGGCGTGTTCACCCATGGGCCAGGCGTGGAATCCCATGTCGTGGCCATGATCAACAACGGCAAGACGGGTGTCATGCCAGCGTGGGAAGCCAAGTTCACGCCCGAGCAGCTGAAGGTGTTGACGGCCTACGTGTGGGGCCTGGGTGGCGGCGTGGCCGCTGCCGCGCCAGCAGCGGTAGCGGCGCCGGCTGCTCCCGCTGCCGAAGATGCCGCATCGGTGGTGGTGGACAACGGTGTGGTCAAGTTCTACTTCGCCACGGGCAAGGCCGACATCGCCACGGGCGCCGACCAAGCGCTGGCCGAAGTGCTGGCGGGCGTGCAGGCAGGCAAGAAAGTGGTGGTGAGCGGCTTTGTCGACAGCACCGGCGATGCCGCCCAGAACGAAGAACTGGCCAAGCAGCGTGCTTTCGCCGTGCGTGACCAGCTGAAGGCGCTGGGCGTTGCCGAAGACCTGATCGAGTTGAAGAAGCCCGAAAACATCGACGCTGGCATGGACGCTGGCGCACGCCGGGTGGAGGTCAGCCTGGTCTGAACGGAAGGGGTGGTGTGGTACACGCCTCTTTCGCTTGAAGCCGTGTTTTCACCATCACAATCCGCATGAAGGGGCGCATGGCGCTCCTTCTTTTTTGACATGAGGCAAGAACTGTGGAGTTGGCCGCTGAGCGCCGTGCCCGCGCACTAAACTTCCAGCATTGATCATTCTTGATAGAGTAGGTCGTTGTGAGCAATCCGTCACCAAACGAAAAACCAGCCGCTGCCGTTCAAGACGGGGAGATGGTGTCGCTGTTTCAGGCACAAAAGAAAATCTATCCCCGCAGCGTGACCGGCCTGTTCACCAAGTGGCGCTGGTTCTTCGTCTGGGCCACGCAACTGTTTTTCTACGGCATGCCGTGGCTGATGTGGAATGGTCGCCAGGCCATGCTGTTCGACCTGGAGTCGCGTCGCTTCTACATTTTCGGGCTGGTGCTGTATCCGCAGGACGTCATCTACCTGTCGGGCATCCTCATCATCTCGGCGTTGCTGCTGTTTCTGTTCACGGCGGTGGCCGGGCGCCAGTGGTGCGGCTATGCCTGCCCGCAGACGGTGTACACCGAGATCTATCTGTGGATTGAACGCAAGATCGAGGGCGACCGTTCGGCCCGCATGCGCCTGGATGCCGCGCCCATGTCGGCGACCAAGTTCTCGCGCAAGACGCTCAAGCAAATCGTCTGGATCGCGGTGGGCCTGTGGACGGGTTTCACCTTCGTCGGCTACTTCACTCCCATCCGCGAGCTGGCCAGCCACGTGATGAGCTGGTCGCTGGGGCCGTGGGAAACCTTCTGGATCTTCTTCTACGGTTTCGCCACCTACGGCAACGCCGGCTACATGCGCGAGCAGGTGTGCAAGTACATGTGCCCTTACGCGCGCTTCCAAAGCGCCATGTTCGACAAGGACACGCTCATCGTCACCTACGACACCAGGCGTGGCGAGCCGCGCGGTGCGCGCTCCAAGAAGGCCGATCCCAAGGCGCTGGGCCTGGGCGACTGCGTCAATTGCACCTTGTGCGTGCAGGTTTGCCCCACGGGCATCGACATCCGGGAAGGTCTGCAATACGAGTGCATCAGCTGCGCCGCCTGCATCGACATATGCGACGAGGTGATGGACAAGGTGGGTTATCCACGCGGGCTGATCCGCTACTCCACCGAGCATGCGATGGAAGAAGGCTGGAGCGGCAAGCAGATCCTGCGCCACGTGCTGCGCCCGCGCGTGCTGATCTACAGCGCCATCCTGGCCGCGGTCACCTTCGCGCTCATTGCCAGCCTGTTCCTGCGCACGCCGTTCAAGGTGGACATCGTGCGTGACCGGGCCACGCTGGCGCGCATCGTGGCCGGAGGCAAGCTTGAGAACGTCTACCGTATCCAGATCATGAACGCCACGGAAAAACCGCAGACTTACGAGCTGTCGGTCGAAGGGCTACCGGGGCTGGAGTTGGTGACCGACAAGCGCGTGACCATTGATGGCGCACAGTCGCTGTGGGTTCCCGTGCGCCTGCAACTGCCTTACGACGCCGCACCACCCGGATCGCACAAAATACATTTCGGTGTGCAGTCCGAGGGCATTGGCGCGGTCAAGGAAAAATCCGTTTTCATCGTGCCGAGGTAATCATTGATGAGCAGTACAACCCAATCCAACACCCCGCTTCCGCATTCCGGCCCTTGGTGGAAACACGGCTACATGTGGCTGGTGGTCGGTGGCCCGCTGGTGGTGGTGGTGGCGTCTTTCATCACGCTGTATCTGGCCATCAGCCGCCCCGATCCGGTGTATTCCAAGAAGCAGGATCCCTACACCGCCATTCAGCAACCCGCCAATGAAGTGGGCAAGGCCGAGCTGGCGCCCGCCATGCAAGCGCGTAACCACGTCGCCACGGGCGGGCTGGCCAAGCCGGCCGAGGAGCCGGAGCCGGCTCCCGACGCGCGTTGACATTCAGAGATCGCATCGACAAAGGAAGCTCCATGCTGCGCGAACGACTCATGTGGATCGCCTGGCCTGCTTTTCTGGTGGCCGCCGCGCTGGAGATGATGGTGTTCGCGGTGCTTGACCCCGAGACGCTGATGCTGTTCGGCGAGCGGGCGGGGTGGTCGCGCTATGCGGTCTACACCGTCACCTTCTTCATCTTCTGGTTCATGATGATGGTGTCCAGCGCGCTGACCACCTTGCTGGCCATGTCGCCGTTCGAGGTCAACCGGCGCCGGCTGGAGTCGGCGGCGCCGACCTCGCAGCGCTGACCGCCTGCCCTGGTGGGGCGCGGGACATGATTTCAAGGGGAAGCTTGGTGGCGCCGGGGCCGGCGCCAGCCTTGTGCATGGCGGTGCGCCGGATGGCTTGCTTATCGGCGCATGGCGATGAGCAAAAGGTGACGAGCCTTGACCCCGGCACTGACTCCAAAGTTAGGGCTGCTTGGTTCCCCACCTGACCCGGTTGGCTCCTTCACCATGCGGGAAGGCCCGTCGCGGCCTATTGTACGGCTTGCAGGCGACGTTGCGCTTCGGCGGGGCCGAAGCTGAGAGCCAGCAGGTTCAGCACCTCGCCGCGCAGCATTGCCAACTCATCGGCATCGTGGCTTTCGGCCAGCCGTGCCGTCAACCGGCCAGCACGCGGGTGCCGGCAATCGGCCAGCGTGTCGATCAGCGCGGCGGCCTGCGGGTGGGTGTCAATATCGACCAGGACCGGATCCGGTTTTTTGGGGCGGTACAACATGGCAAGTGGCAGCGGTTTTGGGACGACAGACCGGTGCCGTTGTTTTGCTGCGGTGCAGCATACCCGGTTTGGTGCCACGATTTCATTTCACCTAGAAGCGGTAGTTGGATGCGCCCAGCGCGGTGCGATCGGGTGCATAGCGCGCTCACCCAACAGGTGAACGTGATCGAAGCTGTGAAAGTCAGTGCTCATGCCGGTTGCCCAAGGATGGCGAGCGGTCAACTGCCGTTTCTAGGTTTCAACTTCCAAACATCAATAGCCGTCATCCGGCAAAGGCCCGGATTCATACCAGGCTCTTCAACAAGCGATAGCCCTTTGAAGCCATTCATGGATTTAAAAAAAAGAGCTGCGTGCCCTTGTATTCAAAGCGGGAAAGCCATGTTTCATCATTGAAAAAATATGGAAAGTCCCCCCTATCTATGCCGTGATGAATGGCATGGGGTGCGGGGCACAGCAAGGCCGTGAACCCGGCGCGATGAATTCGCAGGCGGACTCTCATCCGCGCCGCCGCGTTTTCGCCCCGTAGAATCCAGCCCATGTCGTACTTGGTTCTGGCCCGCAAATATCGTCCGCGGAATTTTTCCGAAATGGTGGGTCAGGAGCACGTCGTGCAAGCGCTGACCAACGCGCTGACGCAGCAGCGGCTGCACCACGCCTACCTGTTCACCGGTACGCGCGGCGTGGGCAAGACCACGGTGTCGCGCATTCTGGCCAAGTCGCTCAACTGCACCGGCGCCGACGGGCAGGGCGGCATCACCGCCGAGCCCTGCGGCACGTGCCCGGCCTGCACCGACATCGACGCTGGCCGTTTCGTCGACTACACCGAGCTGGACGCCGCCAGCAACCGCGGCGTGGACGAGGTGCAAAGCCTGCTGGAGCAGGCCGTCTACAAGCCCGTGCAGGGGCGCTTCAAGGTCTTCATGATCGACGAAGTGCACATGCTCACCAACACCGCCTTCAACGCCATGTTGAAGACGCTGGAAGAGCCGCCGGAATACCTCAAGTTCGTGCTCGCCACCACCGACCCGCAGAAAGTGCCGGTCACGGTGCTGTCGCGCTGCCTGCAGTTCAACCTGCGGCCCATGGCGCCCGAAACGGTGCTGGAACACCTCGCGCGCGTGCTGGCGTCTGAGAACGTGCAGGTCGACGCCGGCGCGCTGCGCCTGCTGGCGCGCGGCGCGCGCGGCTCGATGCGCGACGCGCTCAGCCTGACCGACCAGGCCATCGCCTTCGGTTCCGGCAGCCTGGAAGAGGCCACGGTGCGCCAGATGCTGGGCAGCGTGGACCGCAGCGTGGTGTTCAGCCTGATCGGCGCGCTGGCCGCGGGCGATGGCAAGGCGGTGATCGAGCTGGTTGATCAACTGCGCGCGGCGGGCCAATCGGCCGCCACCACGCTGGAAGACATGGCCAGCGTGCTGCAGCGCATGGCCGTGCAGCAGGCCGTGCCTGACATGGCCGTGGACGAGACCGATCCCGACGCGCAGGAAACCGCGCGCCTGGCGGCGCTGTTGCCGGCCGACGAAACGCAGTTGCTCTACAGCCTGTGCATTCACGGCCGGGCCGAGCTGGGCTTGGCGCCGGACGACTACACGGGCCTGACCATGGTGCTGCTGCGGCTGCTGCCGTTCAAGGCTGGCGCCGCGCCGCAGGCCAGCGCCACGGCTGAAAAAAAAACTCTGAAACCGGCTGAGCTGGTCGCGCCGCGTTCCGCCGAGGCGGCCGATGCGCCGCCAGTGGCGCGTGCCGATGCGCCGGCGGTTGTGCCGGTGTCGGCATCGGCAGCCAAGCCCGCTGTCGCCGACCCCGGCGAGCCTCCCGCCGATGACTGGGGCGACGATGATGGCTTCGCGCCACCCGATGCCCTGCCCGCCGATGAGCCGCTGTTTGAGGGCGCGAGCGATGAATTGCCGCCGCCTCCGCCCTTGCCCGCGCACCCGCCGTTGCAGCCCTTGCCCGTGCGCCAGCAGGCGCCACAAGCGGTCAGTCGGAATGGTCAGAACGGTGAGGTGGCGCCGGTCATCCACCCAGTGCTGGCGGCTTCTGAAATCGTGGTGGTCAAGGTGCGCGAAGGCAGCGATTCGCAGCAGCCCCAGCCGCGACCGGTGCTGCCTGAGCCGCCCGCCATGGTGCCGGGGGCCGAGGGCGACTTCTGGCACGCCGTGGTGCAGGAGCTGGTGGCGCGCGAGGCCATCACGGCGCTGGTGCGTGAACTGGCGCTGCAATCGCAACTGGTGGCGCGCACCCATGAGCAGTGGACGCTGCGCATCGAAAGCGAATCGCTCGGCCAGTCCGCCGCGCGCGAGCGCTTGCAGGCCGCGCTGGCCGAGGCCGGGCACGCCGTGCGCTTGCAGGTCGAGATCGGCGCCGTCAGCGACAGCCCGGCACGCCGCAACCGCATCGCCGCCGACCAGCGCCTGAAGGCCGCCGAATCGCTGCTGCTGGCCGACCCGTTCGTGCAGGAGATGATCCGCGAATTTGGGGCGAAAATCGTCCCCGGAAGCATCAAGCCACTTTGATGCCAAGAATCTGAACCCGAAGGAAGAGAACCGATGTTCAACAAAGGACAACTCGCCGGCCTGATGAAGCAGGCCCAGGCCATGCAGGACAACCTGAAAAAAGCGCAGGACGAACTCGCGCTGATGGAGGTCGAGGGTGAATCCGGCGCCGGCCTGGTGAAAGTGCTGATGACCGCCAAGCACGACGTCAAGCGTGTCACCATCGACCCCAGCCTGCTGGAGGACGACAAGGACATGCTGGAAGACCTGGTGGCCGCCGCCTTCAACGCCGCCGTGCGCAAGGCCGAGGAGTTGTCGGCCGAGAAGATGGGCAAGCTGATGCCCGCTGGCATGCCCGGCATGCCGCCGGGGATGAAGTTCCCGTTTTGACGCACAGGTTCAGCGTTGAGCGTTCGGCGTTGAGCGTGTGGCCTCCGCCGGTGGCACGCTGAACGCTCAACGCCGAACGCCCAACCTGAAGATGAGTGACACCCACAGCCTCGACACCCTGATCCAGTCGCTGCGGCGCCTGCCGGGGGTGGGTGTGCGTTCGGCTCAGCGCATGGCGTTTCATTTGCTGCAGCACGACCGCGAGGGCGCGCAGTTGCTGGCGCGCTCATTGCAGGACGCGGTGGCGCAGGTGCGGCATTGCCAGCTTTGCCACACCTTCACCGAGGGCGAGGTGTGCGACACCTGCCTGGACGAGCGGCGCGACGCCACCAAGCTGTGCGTGGTCGAGACGCCCGCCGACCAGGCGGCGCTGGAGCGCACGGCGGCCTTCAAGGGCCGCTACTTCGTGCTGATGGGCCGCTTGAGCCCGCTGGACGGCATCGGCCCGCGCGATATCGGGGCGCACAAGCTGATCGAGCGCGCCAGCGATGGCGTGGTGCAGGAGGTGATTCTGGCCACCAACTTCACCGCCGAAGGCGAAGCGACGGCGCACGTGATCGGGCAGGCGCTGAAAAGCCGCGGCCTCACGGTGACGCGCCTGGCGCGCGGCGTGCCGGCGGGCAGCGAGCTGGAGTATGTCGACCTGGGCACCATCGCTCACGCGCTGGTGGACAGACGGTGAGGCATCCACCGTGTTTTTTTGAGCGCCTCAACAGGCAGGGGCCGAAGGTTTTTTTTCATCTGGGATTCATCCATGACCGCATCTCATTTCAGCATCGCCCATTGGTGCATTCTGGTGGCCGCCGTGCTGCCACTGTTGTGTGCCTACATCGCCAAATCGGGCCAAATGGGCAAGCCCGCCGATCAGGGTGGCTACGACAACGCCGACCCGCGTGGCTGGCTGGCGCGGCAGGGCGACTGGCGCGCCCGGGCCAACGCGGCGCAGGCCAACAGCTTTGAGGGGCTGCCTTTCTTCATCGGCGCGGTGTTGGCCGCGCAGCAACTGGGCGCCTTGCAGGCGCGCGTTGATCTGCTGGCCATGCTCTACATCGTGATGCGGCTGGGCTACATCATCACGTATGTCGGCGGCCTGCCAGGGCTGCGCAGCGCGGCATGGGCGCTGGGTTTTGCCGTCAACGTGGCGATTCTGTTCCAGGGGTGGCGTTGAATCTATTGAGATTTCCAAAAAACACGACAGCGCGGGCCATCAGAAAACCCCCCTCACATCCCCTCGTCATTGCGGCGAAGGCCGCAATCCATGGGGCGTCACCTTGACACGGCGTTGGCCAACGGAC
>JAUNUR010000064.1 GCA_030538085.1 Pseudomonadota bacterium
ATCCCGTCATTGCGGCGAAGGCCGCAATCCACGCGGTGTCCGCGGGTCAACACCGCGTCAAGGTGACGCTCCATGGATTGCGGCCTTCGCCGCAATGACGAGGGAATGTGAGGGGGGGTTTTCTGATGGCCCGCGCTGTCGTGATTGTTGAAAATATCAATAGAACGCCACGCGGCGCGGCGGCGGCGTCAGCGGGTGGCTGGTAGCTACGACTTTCGCCAATAGTTATTGGCCACCGCCACGGTCTGGAAATTGACCGCGATCACGTGCGATGCGGCCGTCAGTTCGCCAGCCGAGTTGGCGTACTCGGGCCGCAGCTTTTTCAGCACCTCGGTATCCGGCTGGGTGTATTTCACCCCGCGCCGGCTCAGCGTGATCGCCAGTTCAAAGCCTTCCTGCGGCGTGGCGGTGATGAGGGACTGAAGCCAGACGTCGGTCATGATGAATCTCCTGGTGTGTGGGGGGTTGTGCCGCTCGGCCCTTCAAGGCGAAGCCGGGGCAAGCGTGACATGCTTCTCCGGCGGGAACCGGCAAGCAAAGATAGCACCAGCGCCGCCCCCATATGGAAACTGTGGGTAATCCGAAGTCCGCAAGCCATCATGCGCGGTCTGTATGCGCCACCCGAAACTGGCTAGCGCCACATAATGGCCCGATGGCTGCTGAACGGGAAAATGCTCACACCATGAAAACGTGAATAGACCCGATCTTCTGGGTTGCCGCCGAATTTCCGAAAAACCATGGCTTTCCGCCATCTCCGTGAAAGTCACCGATATTTCTTGATGGTTAGGCCTCACTCGGGATAATCCCGGCTTGCTGCATGACTTTCTGCTCGTCGTCATGTGAAATCCAGAATGTAACTTTTGGCCCGGTACCCGAGTCATAGAGGAAATAGGTGATGAAGAACTTGAAGTCGAGTGGATGGCCGATTTGTTTCTCGAATGTCATGTGCCAATGAATCTTGGCCATTGTGTACCTGTCGTCAAGCGGCGTTGCCTCAATGTGCAGAATCTTTGCGCGCTTGAAGCCAATTTGTTGAAAAAATTCTTTGCGCTTGACGAAGGCATCGCAAAGCGCCTGATCATTGCGGCCACACGATACGCCATTGGGATCGCCGGCCATGAACTCCGCAGTGTATAGCGAGGCCATAAGATCAGGATCGAAGGTGTTTGCACCTTCTTCGTAGCGAGCGAAGAACTTCTCAATCTTTGCCACGTATTACCTCCTGAAGCCTAACGAGGGGTTAGGCATTGACGTTCTCCAAGCGTAATGTTTGGAGCATTTTTTCAACCTGGGGAAGTTCGAAAGCTTTGAACTGTGGCGGGGCAATATAAGTAACACGCAGAAGAACCGGCCCACCAGCCAGAAACCACCATTGAAAATATGAATTATCAGGCGTTGAAAAAACAGACACACCAGAAAATTCACCGCATTGAACCGGCTGCGGCTTTGACCAATGACCTTCTAGTTGTTCGACACACCAATTGAGATCGGCCGGTGTAGCAACGCCAGATTCTTTGCGAGCTGAGCTGAGTTGGAAAGCCCACCTTCATCAGACAGCGTTAAAGAAGGGCACTCTTCATCATCGGAAAGGTGCCACTCTTCGCTTTGTTCAAGAGACCAAGATACCCAACCTATGCGCACTGTTTTCTCCTTGAATGCCTAACGCCTGAGTTAAGCCGAAATGCGCAGTGGCGGCGAGTTGTGGTACACGCTACCACAAAAGTCGCCGCCACGAAGCATTTTCGGCTTGAACGAATTGTTAGGGCTCACCCGATGAACCCCGCTGTCACCCACCGCGATAATACTCAATGGGGAAGACGACACGTTGTCCGTTCTGCTCGATTGCCATGTCGCCTTTGTAGTTATCACCGCAACAGCTCTCAGTATCGACATGGCAAGACGAGTCAACTACGCGTGAGTTTATGGTGACTTTCAGGGTCTTGTCGCGCGAAACGAATAGGTAACTGTGCTGCTGGCCTAGAGTAGGAATCTCTTTGTTGGAGCGTGGTGTAACCCGGTGGTAGGAGCGCCAAACCTTGGTGATCTTTCCATTCAAAGAGATTATGGCCTCTGCCTCGTGCTCGCGGCCGGACGGCGGTTCCTCGGGTAGGAACATTAGAGCGCACTTTGGATCAGAGGCTTTACCGCCGGCTCTCAGAATTTGGTGATTCCAGTCTTCGGAATCGCAGTGAGCTTTCGGTAACTCAGTCACTGAGAATGATTGAGATAGCGTGCTGCTCGACACGAGCAGAGCAACTAATCCGACGGCATAACGTATCTTCATAGTGAGTCCTATACGTGATTTATCCATCATATCCATAAGTTGACGGATATCCCATCAGGAACCTGCGGTGCGTCACATCGCCATAAGTCCCTGTGGAGCAATCCATTTTTCATGGATACTGATTAAAAACCCAGATTAACCACCCTCACCCCGCCACCGCCGGCAACCCCGACAGCGCCTGGGCCAGTTCCTTTTCGTCGTAGCTCTGGTCGGTCAGCTCGCCCGCGAAGTATTTCTGGTAGCTGCCCATGTCGAAATGGCCGTGGCCGCTCAGGTTGAACAGGATGGTTTCGGCCTTGCCCTCGCGTTTGCAGCGCAGCGCTTCCTCGATGGCGCCTTTCACGGCATGGTTGGCCTCGGGCGCGGGCACGATGCCCTCGGCACGGGCAAAGGTGACGCCGGCTTCGAAACACTGGTTCTGGGTGTAGGCCACGGCTTCCAGCAGGCCCAGTTCCTTGACGTGGCTGACCAGCGGCGCCATGCCGTGGTAGCGCAGGCCGCCCGCGTGAAAGCCGGGCGGGGTGAAGGTGCTGCCCAGGGTGTGCATCTTGGTCAGCGGGGTCAGGTGCGCGGTGTCGCCGAAGTCGTAGGCGTATTTGCCGCGCGTGAGGCTGGGGCAGGCGGCCGGCTCGACGGCCACGATGCGGGGCCTGGCGCCGCCGCGCAGGCCGTGGCCGATGAAGGGGAAGGCAATGCCGGCGAAGTTGCTGCCGCCGCCGGTGCAGCCGACGATGACGTCGGGCCAGGCGTCGGCCATCTGCATTTGCTCCATGGCTTCCAGGCCGATGATGGTCTGGTGCAGCAGCACGTGGTTGAGCACGCTGCCCAGGGCGTATTTGGTGTCGTCGCGCTGGACGGCGATTTCTACCGCCTCGCTGATGGCGATGCCCAGGCTGCCGGGGTGGTCGGGGGTTTCGGCCAGCACGCGGCGGCCGTATTCGGTTTCGTTCGATGGCGATGCGATGCAGCGCGCGCCGTAGGTTTCCATCAGCGCGCGGCGGTAGGGTTTCTGGTCGTAGCTGATGCGCACCTGGTAGACGGTCACGTCCAGCCCGAACAACTGCCCCGCCATGGCGAGCGAGCTGCCCCACTGGCCAGCGCCGGTTTCGGTGGTCAGGCGCTTGACGCCCGCCTGCGCGTTGAAGAACGCCTGCGGGATGGCCGAGTTGGGCTTGTGGCTGCCAGCGGGGCTGACGCCTTCGTACTTGTAGAAGATCTTGGCCGGAGTGCCCAGGATTTTCTCCAGCCGGTGGGCGCGAAACAGCGGTGCCGGGCGCCACAGGCGGAACACTTCGCGCACGGGCTCGGGGATTTCCACCTCGCGCTCCGTCGTGACCTCTTGCTGGATGATCGACATCGGGAACAGCGGCGCCAGATCATCCGGGCCAACGGGCTGCAAGGTGCCTGGGTGCAGCACGGGTGGCGCGGGTTGCGGCAGATCGGCCTGGATGTTGTACCAGTGCCTGGGCATCTGGCTTTCCTGCAACAGGTATTTGGTGGTGGGTGTGCTCATGCTGACGGCCTCCTCCGGCGGGTGAACTAAAGTCCGGTCAGTATGCCTTCTGGAAGCGCTTTCAATGACTTCGTGGCCGGGTAAATTGATGCGCCGCGTGCGCGGGGACCGCAGCCTTTGGCGCGCGCGTCTGGGCACGCTGGGCATGGTGCTGGCGGTGTTTCTGACCACCCACTTGTGGCAGACCCGCCACGTGCCCAGCGGCCCGGCGCCGGAGTTCAGCGCGCTGGCCGTGAGCGCGCGGGATGGCGCGGTGCTGTCGCTGGCGCAGTGGCGCGCCGCGCACCCCGGCCGGCCGGTGGCGCTGCACTTCTGGGCCGAGTGGTGTCCCATCTGCAAGGTGGAGGAGCACAGCGTGAGCCGCGTATCGCGCGACTGGCCGGTGCTGACGGTGGCCATGCAGTCGGGCGACGTGGCGGCGGTGCGGCGGGTGCTGGCGCGGCGATCACTGTCCTGGGCCACCGTGATCGACCCCGACGGCACGCTGGCCGCGCGCTACGGCTTCCGTGCCGTGCCGGCGTTCGTGGTTATCGGCGGTGATGGACGCATACGCGCCACCAGCGTGGGCTACACCAGCGAGATCGGCATGCGGCTGCGGCTGTGGTGGGCGATGTGGTGACGGCTGAGGTGAACGGCCTTGAACCTCTTGATACTTTCAAAAATCACGACAACGCGGGCCATCAGAAAACCCCCTTCACATCCCCTCGTCATTGCGGCGAAGGCCGCAATCCATGGAGCCTCACCTTGACACGGTGTTGACCCACGGACACCGTGTGGATTGCGGCCTTCGCCGCAATGACGGGGTGAGGTGAAGGCATGACATAGGCTGTCCTGAATTACGAAACTCTCGATAGGTTGAAATCAGGCGCTAGCCATTTGGCGGGACGTTGAAGCAAAACGGCGTCAAGGAAAACTCATTTCATCGGCGGCAGCGTCTGCACCTGCACGGGCGGTGGCGTGTTGACGATGACCGGTTGCGTCACGGGGTGGGTCTCAACGCCCGGAGCCGCGGCCGCCTCGCCACCGCTGGTGATTTGCACGGCGGTGCCGGCCGTGGGCGCCGGCGCCGGGCTGGCGGACGTGCCACCCGCCTGCTCGGGATCAACCATGATGTCGATGATGCGCACCACGCGCTGCACGCCATCGGTCTGGCGCGCCACCTCGGTCGCCAGGTTGGCCTCCATCGTGGTCAGGCGGCCCATCAGGTAGGTGGTGCCGCGCTCGGTCAGCACCTTGATGCTGCCCGATGGCACCCCGTTCTGGTTGAGCAGGCGCGCGCGCACCTTGCTGCTGATGAAGGCGTCGTTGGAGCGGCTGGCCGCGCCCGACTCGGGCATCACGGCCAGCTCGTTGATCACCCCTTGCACCCCCGGCAGGGCCGCGACGATGGCGTGCACCTGCTGGCGATCCTGCTCGTTGGGCACCTCGCCGGTGATCAAGGTCTTGCGGTAATAGCTGGTCACCGTCACGTGGCCGCGTCCGGGCAAGGCGCTGGTCACGCGCTCGCGCGCCTCGGTCTCGATGTTGCGGTCGGCATGCTGCGTCTCGCCGCTGCGGCGGTCGGCCGTCATCAGCAGCGCGCCGGCACCCACGGCGCCACCCACCAGCGCCGCCGGCACGCAGCCGGCCAGCGCCCCGGCCAGGGCCACCAAGGCCAGCGCGCCGCTGATCCGGGATGTCAGACCTGTCATTCAGAACTCTCCTCATCGCCCAGCAGTTGCAGATCAAGCCCGTCGCACAGGCAGTGCAGCACCAACTGATGGGCCTCGTGAATGCGTGGCACGCGCTCGTGCGGCACGCAGACGTGTACGTCGGTTTCGCTCAGCATGTGCCCCAGTTCGCCCCCGCCGCGGCCAGTGAGGGCAATCACGCTCATCTCGCGCTCGTGCGCGGCCTGCGCGGCGCGCACCAGGTTCACGGCATTGCCGTTGGAGGTGAGCACCAGCAGCACGTCGCCCGCGCTGCCCAGCGCCCGCACCTGGGCCGCGAAGGCGTCGGCGTATTCGCCCCGGCGCGCCACCGCCGTCAGCGTGGCGGCGTCGGTGCCCAGCGCCAGCGCGGGCAGCTCGGGGCGCTGGCGCTCCAGGTTGCCTATCAGCAGCGCCGCCACGTACTGCGCCAGCGCGCCCGAGGCGCCATTGCCGCATACCAGCACCTTGCCTCCGCCGGTGACACAGGCCAGCAGCGCCTGGGCGGCTTCCTCGATGGGGCGTGCCAGCGACTGCGCCCACTGGTACTTCAGGTCGGCGCTGTCAATGAAATGCTGTTGAATCCGTTGCGCAAGCATCGGCGGCGATCATAACGCCTGCGGTGGCGTCCGATGCAAATTTAGGAGCGGATAAGTTCCCCCCGTGGCGCCTTCGGCGCCTTCTCCCGGAGAGGGACAAGGCCAGTCGCCGGCGCAGATCCGGCGACGGCGCTCCCGGGTGGCCTGCTTCGCGGCCTTCCTATTGAGCAACCCAACCCCGTCAGCAGGGCCGGTGTACCTGAAGAAAATCAATGACTTACAAAACGTTTTCTTGAGAGAGTTTCGTGATTCAGGACAAGCCTATGTCATTCATGCCGCTACCTCATCCCGTCATTGCGGCGGAGGCCGCAATCCATGGGGCGTCACCTTGACACGGTGTTGACTCGCGGACACCGCGTGGATTGCGGCCTTCGCCGCAATGACGAGGGAATGTGAGGGGATTTTTCTGATGACCCGCGCTGTCGTGATTCTTGAAAATCTCAATAGGGTGCTTGCGCCTGCGCTGATGAGCTTACCCAGCGTCGAAAGCGCCCTTGAGCCAGTCGATGCAGCCGCCCTCGATGGCCACCACGTCGAAGCGGCACGGCGGCGGTGTCCGGTGGCGCAGCAGGTAGTGACGCGCGGCCAGCACCACGCGGCGCTGTTTGAGGGCGCTCACGCTGGCCGCCGCGCCGCCGTGCGTGGCGTCACCGCGTGCGCGCACTTCCACGAACACCAGGGTGCCGCCGCGCTCGCGCATCACCAGGTCGATCTCGCCGCCGCCACGGCCGGGCGTTCGATAATTGCGCTCGACCAGCGTCAGCCCCGCGCGCAGCAGGTGCGCCAGCGCCGCGTCCTCGGCCGCGTTGCCGCGCGACCGGGGACTGCCCGGGGCGGCGCGATTGAAACTCCACAGTGCCATCGTCGGTGCTGCTCACTCAGGCGAAGCAACCTCCATGTCCATTGCAGCCCCCATCGGCAAACCCTCGTTCGGCGGCGCGCTGGCCGCCGCCGCGCAGGCCGCGGGGTCGCAGCATTATCCGGCGGGCGCGCTGTATGTGGCCGCCACGCCCATCGGCAACCTGGCCGACATCACGCTGCGCGCGCTGCACGTGCTGGCGTTAGCCGACGCCATCGCCTGCGAGGACACGCGCCACACCCAGCAACTGCTGCGCGCCTATGGCATCGACGGCCAACCGCTGATCGCCCTGCACGAGCACAACGAGGCCGAGGCCGCGCGGGGCGTGATCGCGCGGCTGCAAGCCGGCGAGCGTATTGCCTACGTCAGCGATGCCGGCACGCCCGCCGTCAGCGACCCTGGCGCGCGGCTCGTGGCGGCCTGCGCCAGGGCCGGCTTACGCGTGGTGCCGCTGCCGGGCGCCAGCAGCGTCACCACGGCCATCAGCGCCGCCGGACTGGCGGGCGACGGTGGCTTTGTCTTTGCAGGCTTTCCGCCCGCCAAGAGCGGCGAGCGCGCCGCCGCCGTGCAAGCCCTGGCCGCCGAGCCGCGCGCCGTGGTGCTGCTGGAAGCGCCGCACCGCATCGGCGCGCTGGCCAATGCGCTGGCCACGCTGGGCCAGCGCCCCGTCACCGTGGGCCGCGAGCTGACCAAGCAGTTCGAGCAGATCACCACCCTGCCTTGCGCCGATTTGCCGGCCTGGCTGGCCGCCGACGCGCAGCGCCAGCGCGGCGAGTTCGCGCTGGTGCTGCATCCCGCGCAGCCCAGCGCTGACGCGGAGGATGGCGAGCGCGTGCTGCGCCTGTTGCTGGCCGAGTTGCCGGTGAAGAGCGCCGTCAGACTGGCGGCCGAGATCACCGGTACACCGCGCAATGCGCTGTATGAGCAGGCGCTGACGCTCAAGCAAGCAAATGACGAATGACAAATGACGCCGGCTGGCGCCGGCATGACAAATGGGGCTTTGTTGTTGATGCGCAGCGAGGTCACTCGTCATCTCTTGGCACGCACGAAACTGTGTAAAGCCTCCAATCAGGCGATAGCCATTTCACACCGATCATCAGTATCAATACATGAGCTGCGTGCGCTTGTTTTGTAAGCGCCAAAGGCATTTCTCAACCTTCAAGAAATTTCGAAGGTCCCCTTACATGACCCAGGTGCCGTGCCCAGGAAAAAAAGCGCACGCCAGCGCCGATAGCTGCCCGCAGCCGGTGGCAACCAGCGTGCGCAAAAAGATGGTCGCCGCGTTGAAACCCACCAACCCCTGCATCACCGCCTTCGTCTGCCGGATGGCAATGACCGAGGTCGGGATCAGCGTCAGCCCCGCCGTGTTCAGCACCAGCAACATGATCTGCGCGTTGGTGGCGGTGTCGGGCGGTCGTGGTTGAGCGACTGCAACTCCTGCATCAGCCTTCAGCCCCAGCAGATTGGCGCTGAGGAAGAAGGCGAGCCAGACGAAGTTGAAGATCAAATCAAGCTCGTGTCGGCATCAACGTACCAGGGGCCGCTATCCACATCGAAGCAAATTCAGACTATTGCCTGGTGGGCTGCAAAGGCAAGTAGGTCGGAACCGCGCAGCGATTCCGACGTTTTACGGTGCCATCGGTCACCCCATGCGGCGGAATCGCTACGCGGTTCCGCCCTACGAGCTGTGAAGATCGGATTGTCGAAAGCAAGCGAACCACGGTAATGGAACGATGTAATTGGCCTCAGCAACTTCCACGACCGTTGCCTCTCCCCGGCCAACGGCATCCGCTAACGCGGTGTGATCGCTCGACAGCATGGTCGAGTTCAAAAGAAAGTTGCGCTGCGACATACCTTTGTGCCTAGCTGAATCGACTCGTGGCCGACGGAATCTATTCGAAGAGCCTCACCCCCCACAACACTTCTTGTACTTCTTCCCACTCCCACATGGACACGCATCGTTGCGCCCCACCTTGCTGCTCTGCGCCGGCGCGATGCGCGGGCCGAGCGAGCGGGCGATATCGTGCAGGTCGTACACCGCCCACAGCGCCTCGCCAAGGGCGTCGAAGCGCGCCTGGCTGACGCTGGGCGGGCCGCTCTCGTCGTGGAGGTTCATCACGGGCTGGCCGGTGTCGTCTTCGGCCAGTTCCTCGATGCAGGCCAGCGCGTCCTGCAGCATCCCGGCGATTTCATCGTCGCGCGGTGGCGCCCAGTCGTCGGCCCAGTGGTCCACCGCCGCCAGAAAACCGACCGCCCACACCTGCGCCAGCGCGGGCGGCGGGCCGTTCTGGCCCTGCGTGACCTCGGCGCGGTCAGCCTCGGGCAGGCAGGCCAGCAGGCCGCGCCAGTCCATCACGGCGGGGCTGAGGGCGCGCTCGTCGTCCAGCGAATCGACCTCGGCGTTCAGCGCGGCGCGCAGCTGCGCTTCGCGCGCCATCCAGCCCATGGTGAACTGCGTGCGCTCGGCCGGGCTGGCGAACACGTCGGCGCCGTCGCGGCCGAAGATCAGCGGCAGCCATTCGCTCGCGCCGATGGCGCGGCGCGTGCACAGCAACGCGGTCAGCACGCCCTCGCAAAATTCCCACTGCGGCGTGGTGTCGGGATAGCGCTCGCGCACGGCGTCGAGCACGTCTTCCAGCGTGTCGAGCGTGGCGTTGGTGACGTCGTCTAGTTCGTCGCTGCGGGTGTCGTCAGAAGGGGTGGAGGTGGGGTCGGTCATGACGGGTGTCTTGAAGGCAGTGTGCAGATGGTAGCGGGGTGGGCAGCGTTCGCAAACGCCAAACCGAAATCCATCGCGGGCAAGCCCGCTCCCACAAAGTCTTCGCAGGCACCCCTTAACTGTGGGAGCGGCCTTGGCCGCGATTCAGCGCTTGCGCATTCCCAGCCAAATGACGGCAGACACGACGATCAACGCCCCCACCACCTGCACCGGCGCGATGGCCTGCCCAAGAATCAGCCACGCCAGCACCAGCGCGAACACGGGCTCCACGTTCATCACCGCCGAGTTACCGACCACGCCCAGGCGCGGCAGCACGGTGAACAAGATGGTGATGCCCGTGCCGTACAGCAGCGTGAGCAGCACCAGCCCCCACCAGCCCGCTGCCGCCGTGGGCAGCGCGGGGCCACCGCGCCAGACCACGGCGGCGCCGGCCAGCAGACCAACGATGGCCATGGTGGCGAAGGTGCGCAGGCGGCCATCCAGCCCGCCCGCCTCGTGCTGCGTCAGCACCAGCGCCAGGCCGAAAGTGGCCGACGCCGCCAGCGCATAGGCCACCCCAGCGCCAATCTGGCGCCACTGCCCCGCAGCGCCCAGGCCGGATGCGGCGCCCAGCACATCCAGCGCCAGCACCAGCCCGAGCAGGATCACCGGCATGGCGACGAGCAGCGCGCGTTCGGGCCGGTGGCGGTACAGCAGGCGCGCCCACAGCGCCGTCATCAGCGGAAAGCTGTTGAACACCAGCAGCGCCAGCGCCACCGGCAGGCGCGCCACGGCGGAGTACAGGCACAGGCTCTGGATGGCGATCAGCCCGCCAATGACGGGCAAGGCCTTGCGCTGCCGCGCGCTCAGCGCCAGCGGCACGCGCTGGGCCAGCAGCGGCACGCCCACCACCACCGCCGTGACCCCGCTGCGAAAGGCAACGGCCGTGGGCACGTCCACCCCGTGGTTGAACGCCATGCGCGCCGCCACGTGGTTGGCGCCCATCATCAGGGCGATGAGCAGCAGCGTGGCGAAGGCGGCGGTGCCGAGGGCGCGCGTGGAAGATGTCATGGGTGCCACGTGTTCAACCGTGGATCGCGTAAGGGCAAAATGCCAACCTCGAATAAATAATCATATAAACGGCAAGCGATGCGAACGTAACATGACCGATTACCATATCAATAGAGATCTATCAGAATCGCTGGAAAAAATGGTTGCGGCTCGCAAGAAGATTGGGATGCAGTAGGCCGAATCATCAAAACCTGTGTAAGTTACGCCAACAACGCCATCTCATCACTTATTGCTGGCGGCATTGTTGACTACGAGAGAGAAAAAATTCGTGAAAAATGCCTTAATGCAGGCGGATCAACTTAAGAACACACATGATCAAATTACTCATATCACTGTTTGTTTTATTAAATACAATACAAATCGGCGCTCAGCCATCTTTATCATCAAACACGCAGAACAACATTGAACTACGCATTAGCTCCCCAACCGGACAAATTACTGGAATGCGAGATCTTGACCTCAAGGGCCTCAATGGGAAAACTCCGCTAGAAGCAGTCAGAAGCAGTGCCGTTCATCTAAAAAGAGGTAGCAGCTTGCAATTACGTGTCGAAACAATCGACTCAAACGGCGTTGCGAATGATGTCACCAGACATCCAAATACAAAATATGATGTTGTTGGTTTAGGCGACGCACTTCACGTTAAAGACGGCTTGGTAACAGCTCCGATTGGTGGTGGCACTCGAGCTGTCAAACTGGAAATCACTTATGAGCTCGACGGAAAAAACGGTTACAACATAATTATCTTTACATTAAATCCTTAAAAATCAGATTTCGAAAATTATTGATATTTTCAAAAACCACGACAGCACGGGCCATCAGAAAACCCCTTGCATTCCCTCGTCATTGCGGCGAAGGCCGCAATCCATGGGGCGTCACCTTGACACGGCGTTGACCGCGGACACCGCGTGGCTGGCGGCCTTCGCCGCAATGACGGGATGAGGTGAAGGCATGACATAGGCTTGTCCTGAATCACGAAACTCTCAATAGTGAAAATAATGAAAAACGACTGCGGCTGTCACGGCATGAAAAATGATAAGTCGCCTCCTTGCCATTGAAACAGGACGAAGCCATTTGTTATTTCAATACCCCGGCGGCCCCGCTGGTGCCGTGCCCTTGAACACGCTCAGCAATTGCCGCGCGGCACTGTCCAGCAGCATGGTGTCGGCCCCCACGGCGACGAAACGCGCACCCGCCGCCAACCACTTGCGTGCCTGCGGCTCGGTGGTGGCCAGAATGCCCGGCGCCTTGCCAGCCCTGAGGATGCGGGTTATGCCGTCTTCGATGACCGCCTGCACGTCGGCATGCGCCGCGTTGCCGGGGTGGCCCATGCTGGCGCTCAAATCGGCGGGGCCGATGAACACCCCGTCCACGCCCGGCGTGGCGGCGATGGCGTCCAGGTGCCGCATCGCCGTCACCGTTTCGGCCTGCACCAGCACGCACACCTGCGCATCGGCCTCGTGCACGTAACGCGGATGCGCCTGCCAGCGCGATGCCCGCGCCAGCGCGCTGCCCATGCCGCGCACGCCGGCGGGCGCGTAGCGCGTGGCGGCCACCACCTGCGCGGCCTGCTCGGGCGTGTCGACCATGGGCACCAAAATCGTCTGCGCGCCCAGATCCAGCACCTGCTTGATGATGGCCGTGCCCGCCCCCGCCGTGCCCAGCGGCACGCGCACCACGGGGTGCGAGCGCGCATCGCCAAATGCCTGCTGCGCGCTGGCGACGGCCTGCAACTGGGCCAGGATGCAGCGCAGATCGTTCGGCGCGTGCTCGCCGTCCAGCAGCAGCCAGTCGTAGCCGGCGCCGGCGATCAGCTCGGTGCTGTAGGCATCGGCCAGCGCCGCCCACAGGCCAATCTGGGTGTCACCCCGGGCAAGTGCCTGCTTGAAGGTATTGACGGGTGTCTGCATGGGCGTGCCTTTGCTGTCTCGCGGTGCGCGCATTGTGCACGCGCGCCTGCCAGAATCACCACCATGAACCCGCTGACCACACGCATCGGCACCACGCTGCCGCTCATTCAGGCGCCCATGGCGGGCGCGCAGGGCAGCGCCATGGCACTGGCCGTGGGCGCGGCGGGCGGGCTGGGCTCGCTGCCCTGCGCCATGCTGGCGCCCGATGCGCTGCGCGCCGAACTGCAGAAGCTGCGCGCCAGCGGGCGGCCATACAACGTCAACTTCTTCTGCCACCAGCCACCCGAGCCCGATGCGGCACGCGACGCGGCCTGGCGCGCGGCCCTGAAGCCCTATTACGACGAGTTCGGGCTGGACATGGCGGCGATCCCGAGCGGGCCGGGGCGACGACCGTTCGACGCCGAGGCGGCCGATCTGCTGGCCGAGTTCAAACCCGCCGTGGTGAGCTTTCACTTCGGCCTGCCCGCGCCTGAGCTGCTGGCGCGCGTCAAGAGCTGGGGCACATTCGTGATGTCTTCAGCCACCACCGTGCACGAGGCACTATGGCTTCAGGAGCACGGCGCCGATGCCGTGATCGCGCAGGGGCTGGAGGCTGGCGGGCACCGCGGAAACTTCCTCAGCATGGATATCAGTGAGCAGATGGGCACCATCGCCCTGCTGCCGCAACTGGTGCAGGCGTTGCGCGTACCGGTGATCGCCGCTGGCGGCATTGCCGATGCAGCGGGCGTGCGCGCCGCCATGGCGCTGGGCGCGGCGGGTGTGCAGGTGGGCACGGCCTACCTGTGCAGCGACGAGGCACTCACCAGTCCGCTGCACCGCGCCGCGCTGCAAGGCGAAGCGGCACGCCACACGGCGCTGACCAACCTGTTCACCGGCCGGCCGGCGCGCGGCATCGTCAACCGCCTGATGCGCGAGCTGGGTGGTGGCGGGGCCGAGCATTTCAGCACCGGGCTGGGAGCCGTGACACCGGCCTTTCCGCTGGCCACCCACGCCATCGGCCCGCTGCGCGCGGCGGCCGAAAAGGTGGGCAGCACCGACTTCACGCCACTGTGGAGCGGGCAGAACGCCAGCGGGTGCAAGAGCGCGCCGGCGGCGGAGATCACGCGGGCGTTGGCTGCGGGGTTCGCGCCGCACAAGCCCTGAGCGAAATTCATCAAGCACTGCCGTCATAAGGCGAGACAGCATGCTGCTCGCTGGTGAGCAGGTGCACGAAGCGTGGATGGACGAACAGCTTTTCGCGGCCAACCCTGACCTCGCGCAACATGCCCAGCTCTGCCAACTGCTTCAGATAGACCGATGCCGTCTGCCGCTTGGCGATGCCGGATTCGACCAGGTTCTGAATGCGGCAATAGGGCTGCACGAACAGCAGGTCCACGAGTTCGTGGCTGTAGATCCGGGGCGCGTGATGGCGCACGAAGGCCACGGCGTGCTGGTGCAGCTCTCGGATGGCGCGAATCTTGTGCGTGGTCCAGGTGGCGGTGTCGGTCACGGCGGCCAGCATGAACGCCACCCAATCCTGCCAGGCGCCGTGGGTAGTCACGGCGCCCAGGCCCTGGTAGTAGGCGGCTTTCTCGCGCAGGATGTAGCGCGACAGGTAGAGCACGGGCAAATCCAGCAAGCCGTGCTCGACCAGCATCAGCAGGTTGAGGATGCGCCCGGTGCGGCCGTTGCCGTCGGTGAAGGGATGAATGGCCTCGAACTGGTAATGCGCCACGGCCATGCGGATCAGCGGGTCGATGTCGGTGCGGGCGTGGATGAACTGCTCCCAGTTGGCGAGCTTCTCGCGCAACAGCGCCTCGCCTTCGGGCGGGGTATAGATCACATCGCCGGTCACGCTATTGCGCAGGGCCGTGCCCGAGACGCGCCGCACCTGCATGTCCACGCCCTTGATGTGCGAGCAGATTTGCACCGCCAGATTGGTGGACAGCGGGCGCTGGCGCAGTTCCTGAAACCCGCGATGCAAGGCGCCCCGATAGCGCAGCGCCTCCTTGGTGGCCGGATCACCGGCCTCGCCTTCAAGCTGTGCGTAGCGAAACAGCGCATCGGTCGTGGTGACGATGTTCTCGATCTCGTTGCTGGCCTGGGCTTCCAGCAGCGGGATGGTGTTGATCAGCACGGCCTGGTTGGGGATCAGCGCACCAACGCTTTTGAGTTCGGCCAACGCGGCCCGGGCCTCGATGCAGGCCTTGAGCAGCGGCCGCGATTCGATGTCGGCTGCCGGGGGCAGCGGCGGCAATTCGTTGTAAGCCCGGTGCGGATCAAAAATCATGTCGATAAATTTATGATTTATCGACACATTATGACCTCGTGTCGATGGCATCGACATGGATGCATGACGTGTCGATGAAACAGAAAACCATCAACATCAAAGCGCCAACCAACCATAAGTAAACCGCTTTTTCAACCTAGAAACGGCAGTTGGATGCACCCGATCGCACCGCGCTGGGCGTGCCATGCCGCGTTGCTCGTCCTTGCAGGCTTGTGCTATTGGCAAGGAATGCAACGCCGCAGGGCGCCCGAGACCGGGGACAAGCGCGGCGCGAGGAGTTTGAGGACAGCCTCTCAGGCCGTCGCCAAATGATCGTTTTTGGTCTCGCGCCCCAGCAGCGCCACCGCCGCCGCGCCGATGGCAATGGTGACGGCGAACAGCGCGAAGATGGCGCCGGTGCTCCAGCCCTGCGCACCCAGGAACGGGATCGCCAACGGGCCCAGGATGCCGCCCACGCGCCCCACGCCCGCCGCCGCGCCCACGCCGCTGGCGCGGATGGGGGCCGGGTAGTTTTCGGGCGAATACGCATACAGCGCGCCCCAGGCGCCCAGATTGAAGAACGACAGCAGCGCGCCGAACAGCAGCAGCGCGCCCTGCGTCTCGGCATTGCCGAAGGCCCAGGCGCTGGCCGCCGTGCCCAGCAGGTACACCACCAGCACGAACTTGCGGCCCATGCGCTCGATCAGCCAGGCAGCGGTGAAGTAGCCGGGCAGTTGCGCCAGCGTCATCAGCAGCACGTATTCAAAGCTCTTGATCAGGGCGAAGCCCTTGCCGATCATCACGCTGGGCAGCCACAGGAACATGCCGTAGTACGAGAACACCACGGTGAACCACAGGATCCACAGCATCAGCGTGTTGCGCGCGTGCGGCTCCGACCACAGGCGCGCCAGGCGCTTGGTCCATGGCAGGCCGGCCGAGGGCGGCGCGGTGGGTTTGTCGTCGGGCAGCTTGCGGCGCAGGTACAGCGCGTAGAAAGCGGGCAGCGCGCCCAGGATCAGCGCCACGCGCCAGCCCATGTCCTTGTCGAACAGCGGCATGATGAAGTAGGCGATCAGCGCCGCCAGAATCCAGCCCAGCGCCCAGAAGCTCTCCAGCAGCACCACGATGCGGCCGCGCTCGTGGGCGGGCACGCGCTCCGACACGTAGGTGCTGGCCACTGGCAGTTCGCCGCCCAGCCCCATGCCGATGAAGAAGCGCAGCACGAACAGCACCGTCAGCGTGGTGGCGAAGGCCGACAGCCCGCTGGCGATGGCGAACAACAGCAGTGTGATGACGAACACGTGCTTGCGGCCAATGCGGTCGGCCATCATGCCGAACATCACCGCGCCCACGGCCATGCCGATGGAGTTGATGGCGCCCAGCCAGCCCATCTGCCCGGCTGACAGGCCCCAGTCGAGCTTGAGCGCGGCGAGGATGAAGGACAGCAGGCCGACGTCCATGGCGTCGAACATCCAGCCCAGGCCCGAGGTGACGAGCAGGCGGTTCTTGGACACCGGCGGCTGGCCGGAAACGGGGGCGGTCATGCTGGACATGGCGGCTGTCCTTTGAAGAAAAATGAGGGGAAGCTAGGCCGCGCATGGTAACCGGGGCGCCCACCGGCCCGGTGGCGCCCCGATTTCAGCCCTGAGAGGCTGTTCAACCCGCCGCGGTGCTCGCGGCGGGGTCAGCCCAGGCGCGCGCTCAGAACCGATAGCCCACGCCGAGCTGGAACACCCAGGGATCGACCCGGTAGCTGATGGTCTGGCCGCTCGACTGGCTGCTGGACGTCTTCAGCCAGGCCTTGGTGACCGAGCCGTCGATGAACCAGCGCTCGTTGAAGGCATAGACCGCGCCCACTTGCAGCACGGGGGCCAGCTTGCTCTTGGTTTTGGAGGTGGTGGCTTCGCCGGGCGTACCACCCGTGAGGGCGTTGAAGGTGCCGTTCATGCGCTGCTTGAAAAAGTACGCATAGCTCAGCCCCGCGCCCACGTAGGGGCGGAACGCCGACTGCGGCTCGTTGAAGCGGTATTGCAGCGTCGTGGTGGCCGGCAGCGACTTGACGGTGCCGATGGGGCCCACGCCTTCGATGGCGCCGGCACCGACGATGGTGTGCGTGAACGGCATCGCCAGCGGCATGTCCACCGCCAGGTGGTCGGTCAGCATGTAGGTGACGCCGCCGCCGATCTGCGTCTTGCCGCGAATGCCGATCTTCGTGCCTTCGGCGGGCCCGAAGTTGGGCGCCGACAGGTTGCCGCTTTCAACGTCGGGCTGAATGCTGATGACGCCGGCGCGCAGCAGCAGGCTGCCGGCCGGTTGTGCCCACAGCGCGGGCGCGGCGAGCAGCAGGCCAGCCATGGCGGCCAGCGGGATCATGTGTTTTTTCATGTCGTTCGTCCTGTGTGCGTTGACTTTGCGGATGCGTGCGCGGGGGCTCACAGCCAGCCGCGCTTGGCCAGTTCGCGCGCGGCCAGCTGGCCAAGGCGCTGATGGGCCACCGCCGTCGGGTAGGAGTCGTTGGCGAAGGTGTAGTAGGCACCGGCCGGGTCGTAGCTGTTGGCCGGATAGAAGGTGTTGCGCAGCTTGGCCTCGGTCAGGCCGTGCGCCTTGGCGGCGGCCGCGAGCGTGCAGCCGCCGAACGTGGCCGCGTAGTTCTCGCTGCCGTCGGCGTTGTTCACGATGGGGCACACCGGCGTGGTGACGTTGCTCAGGCCAAAGCTCTGCGGATCGGCGATCTGCTTTTCGAATTCGGAATAGAAGTCGATGTGCAGCGCCTGCGGAATCGCCGCCAACGATTGACGCAGTGATTCGTTGAACGCCGTCAGCACTGCCGTCAACACCTGCGTGGTCTGCGCGGCCTGGGTGGCGTTCTGGGTGGCCAGCAGCGCCTTCAGGCGCGGGGTGCTCATCACGGCGGGCAGGTTCAGCACGGCCACTCGCTGGGCTCCGTGCTCCACCAGCTGCGTCTTCACGCCGTTGGCCAGTTGAGCCGCCAGTTGCTGGCTGAACTTGGCCGCCAGCTGCGGCAGCGCGGCTTGCGTCTGCTTGAGCGTGGGGCTCAGGCCGGCGGCGAATGTCCGCGTCAGGCCCTGCATCGTGGGCAGGTCGGTGGCCTGGATGATGGCCGTGAGGTCGCGGGTGATCGCATCCCGATCAATGGCCGGCAGCCCAGCCTTGGAAGCACCCTCGCCCAGCACGCTGTCGATATAGGGAACCAGCTCGTCGGTGGCCGCCGCGGAAGCCAGCAAGCCGCCAGCCACGGCCACGGCGGCATTGCGTGCGCCGTCCAGATCGGTCGCGGTCAAGATGGCGCCCAGTTGCGGCTCCACCGGCGCACTGGCGTCGCTGACCTTGCTCAGGCCCATCAACAGATGCACGATGTCATTGGTGCCACCAGCCACCAGCACCAGGTCGTTCGGCTGGTAGCCGCCCTGCGCGGCCACTGCCTGGGCAGCGTTCTGCATCTGCTGGATAACCGACGTGGCGCCCCCCGCGGGGCCGACCAGCGCGCCACCGACGGCGAAGTTGGTGCAACCGGCGTTGGCCGTGGCCGCGCCCGCCGCGCCGATGCTGGCCGCGGCACATAGCTGTGGCTGCGCGTTGTGGGTGGCGTTGGCGGCCACGTAGTCGACCCACAGCGGAGTGGAGCCGGCACCGGTGGGAATCGGCTTGCCGGCCGCGTCTGACGCTTGCGTGGTGAACTTGAAACCGAAAGAACCACTGTCGACCAGGCTGTCGCCCATCGCATACACCCGCGCCGCGGTGACCTTGGTATCGCCACTGTTGCTGCTACCGCCGCACGCGGCCAGCAAAGCGCCGGCACCCAAGGCAAGCGCCGTCAGGCGCAGTTTTGTTTTCATGATGGATATGTCCCCTCGAAAGATTGAAGCGAGTGGCAGTGCGCGCCACTTGGAAACGAACGGATCAAAAAAGAAACGACCGTTCGCAAATGCGATCTTAGGTGTGACGGGTGCGCCAGCGGATCGGTATTTGCCCGCATGACCTGCACGTGGGCACGGCACGGCTACCATGCCCGCATGGCCAAGGACAAGAGCATCTACACCTGCAACGACTGCGGCGCCACCAGCCCGCGCTGGCTGGGCAAATGCCCCGGCTGTGGCGCCTGGAACACGCTGGTGGAAAGCGTGGCCGAGACGCCCGCCGCCAGCGGCAAGAACCGCATGGGCGCGACCTTCGCGGCGCTGGCGCCGTCGAGCGAGGTGCGCCCGCTGGCGGCCATCGAGGCGGTGGACGTGGCGCGCACGCCCACCGGCCAGGGCGAGCTGGACCGCGTGCTGGGCGGCGGCATCGTCGAAGGCGGCGTGGTGCTGATCGGCGGCGATCCGGGCATCGGCAAATCCACCCTGCTGCTGCAGGCGGTGGATGCCTTGCAGCGCAGCGGCTTGCCAGCGCTCTACGTGACGGGCGAGGAAAGCGGCGCACAGGTGGCGCTGCGCGCGCGGCGGCTGGGCATCACCGGCTCGCAGGTCAGCGTGCTGGCCGAGATTCAGCTCGAAAAAATCATCGCCACGCTGGCCGCGCAGCAGCCGGCGGTGGCGGTGATCGACTCGATCCAGACTGTCTACAGCGACCAGCTCACCAGCGCGCCCGGCAGCGTGGCGCAGGTGCGCGAGTGCGCGGCGCACCTCACGCGCTGGGCCAAGTCGAGCGGCTGCGCCATCGTGCTGGTGGGCCACGTGACCAAGGACGGTCAACTCGCCGGCCCGCGCGTGCTGGAGCATATGGTGGACACGGTGCTGTACTTCGAGGGCGACACGCACAGCAGCTTCCGCCTGATCCGCGCCATCAAGAACCGCTTCGGCGCCGTCAACGAGATCGGCGTGTTCGCCATGACCGAGCGCGGGCTGAAGGGCGTGAGCAACCCGAGCGCGATCTTTTTGAGCCAGCACGCGCAGCCGGTGCCGGGCAGTTGCGTGCTGGTCACGCTGGAGGGCACGCGGCCAATGCTGGTGGAGATTCAGGCGCTGGTCGACTCGGGAGGCGTGAGCCCGCGGCGCCTGTCGGTGGGGCTGGAGCGCGACCGCCTCGCCATGCTGCTGGCGGTGCTGCACCAGCACGCGGGCGTGGCCACGGGCGATCAGGACGTGTTCGTCAACGCCGTGGGCGGCGTGCGCATCAGCGAGCCGGCGGCCGACCTGGCGGTGATGCTGGCCATCACGTCGTCGCTGCGCGGCAAAGCGTTGCCCAAGGGCTTCATCGCCTTCGGCGAAGTGGGCCTGGCCGGCGAGGTGCGCCCGGCGCCGCGCGGGCAGGAGCGGTTGAAGGAGGCCGCCAAGCTGGGCTTCAGCGTGGCCGTGGTACCCAAGGCCAACGCGCCGAAGAAGGCGGACAAGGCGTTTGAGGGGCTGACGATTCACGCCGTGGAGCGCGTGGACGAGGCGATGGCACTGGTGCGCGGGCTGGATTGATGCGGCTTGGCGTTCGGAACGATGACAAATGACCGCGGCTAGCGCCGCATGACAAATGACGAATGCGCCATTTGTCATTGAGGCGCAGCGAAGTCATTGGTCATTTTGAAAGCCAACGCGCATGTGCAGGCGCCGATCCAGCACCTGACCACTCAGCGGTTCAAAACCTTGTGGGAGCGGGCTTGCCCGCGATGGGCGCCTCGCGAGGACGGACACGCTGATCGCGGGCAAGCCCGCTCCCACAAGGGCAGGCAGGCAAAGCATGCGCTCGTGCGCAGGGTTTTTATTTATAGGGGAGTATGAGGCTCCAGCGCCCAATCAATAAGCGCTGCAGATTACCTATTCAAGGAGTATCCGACGATCACCCCAACAGCAACGCGTCGTCGCTCACCTTCTCGCCGCGCGTGCGCTCGAACATCGCCAGCAGGTCGGGCACGTCCATGCGGGCGCGTTCGTCGCCCGATACGTCGAGCACCACCTGCCCCTGGTGCAGCATCACGGTGCGCGTCCCGTGGTCCAGCGCCTGCCGCATCGAGTGCGTCACCATCAGCGTGGTCAGCTGGCCCTCCGTCACGATCTGGTCGGTCAGCTTCAGCACGAAGGCCGCCGTCTTGGGGTCGAGCGCAGCGGTGTGCTCGTCCAGCAGCAGCATGCGCGAAGGGCGCAACGCCGCCATCAGCAGGCTGACGGCCTGGCGCTGCCCGCCCGAGAGCAGGCCCATGCGGTCGCCCAGGCGGTTTTCCAGCCCCAGGTTGAGGTGCGCCAGCCGCTCGCGGAACAGCGTGCGCAGCTCCGAGCGCACGGCGCGGCCAAAGCCGCGGCGCTGGCCGCGCTGCCAGGCCAGGGCCAGGTTCTCCTCGATGCTGAGCGCCTCGCAGGTGCCGGCCATCGGATCCTGAAACACCCGCGCCACCAGGCCGGCGCGCTGCCAGGCGTTCAGCCGCGTGACGTCGCGGCCGTCGATGACGATCTGGCCGTCGTCCACCATCAAATCACCGCTGATGGCGTTGAGCGTGGTCGACTTGCCCGAGCCGTTGCTGCCGATGACGGTGACGAACTCGCCCGCCGCGATGTTCAGGCTGACGCCGCGCAGCGCCGGGTTCTCGATCGGCGTGCCGGGGTTGAAGGTCTTGTGCAGACCGCGCAGTTCCATCATGGCCGTGCTCCCGTGGCCGCCGGCTTGCGGCGGAACTTGGCCTTGAGCATAGGCAGCACCAGCGCCACGCCCACCAGCACGGCGGTGATCAGGTTCAAATCCTGCGCCTGCAGGCCGATGAAGTCGGCCTGCAGCGCCAGCGCGATGAACAGGCGGTACAGCACCGCGCCCATCACCGTGGCCAGCGTGATGACGAACAGCGCGCGGCTGGGCATCAGCGTCTCGCCGATGATGACCGCCGCCAGCCCGATGACGATGGTGCCCAGGCCCATCGAGATGTCGGAGCCGCCCTGCGTCTGCACATACAGCGCGCCGCCCAGCGCGATCAGCGCGTTCGACAGCGCCATGCCGCCCATCGTGAGCCGCCCGGTCGGGATGCCCTGCGCGCGCGCCATGCGCGGGTTGGCGCCGGTGGCGCGCAGCGCCAGCCCGGTCTGCGAGGCGAAGAACCAGTCCAGCGCCAGCTTGACGGCCAGCACGATCACGGCCAGCACCAGCGGCTGCACCCAGTAGGCGTTGTCCTCGCCCACGAAGGCGGCGAACACCGTCGGCTCGCCCAGCAGCGGCACGTTGGGCGCGCCCATGATGCGCAGGTTGATCGAGTACAGCGCGATCATGGTCAGGATCGAGGCCAGCAGCTGCAGGATGTTCAGCCGCACGTTCAGCCAGCCGGTGACCAGCCCCGCCGCCGCGCCAGCCAGCGCCGCGACGACGCAGGCCAGCCATGGGTTCCAGCCCGCCACGATGAGCACGGCCGCCACCGCACCGCCCAGCGGAAAGCTGCCATCGGCCGTGAGGTCGGGAAAGTCGAGCACGCGGAACGAGATCCACACCCCCAGCGCCACCAGCGCGAAGATGAGACCGATTTCCAGCGCGCCCATCAACGAAAGCATGGACATGGGCAAAGCGCTCCCTGAAAACAGCACCGGCGCCACGCGGGCGCCGGGAAGCGGGTGATTTTATTTCAGTGGGGTGACAGCGGGGCTGCGGCTAGGGTAAACATAG
>JAUNUR010000004.1 GCA_030538085.1 Pseudomonadota bacterium
TGTGAGGGGGTTTTTCTGATGGCCCGCGCTGTCGTGATTTTTGAAAATATCAATAAGATGCCCCAATGAGCAACGCCCCCACCCCCGCGCACCTGGCCGCCACGCCCGCCATCGACGCCGACCACCCCGCCGTGCAGGCTTTCACGCGAGAGCACGCGCTGGGCGCCGATGAGCGCGAACGCGCCGTGGCGCTCACGCTTGCCGTGCGCGACGGCTTTCGTTACGACCCCTACCGCATCGATCTGTCGCCCGAGGGCATGCGCGCCAGTACGGTGCTGGCCAACGGCTATGGCTGGTGCGTGCCCAAGGCCGCGCTGCTGGCGGCGGTGGCGCGCGCGGCGGGCATTCCGGCGCGGCTGGGCTTCGCCGACGTGCGCAACCACCTGAGTACCGAGCGCATGCGCGAGACGATGAAGACCGACCTGTTTGTCTGGCACGGCTACACCGAACTGTGGTTGGGCGGTGCCTGGCGCAAGGCCACGCCGGCCTTCAATCTGAGCCTGTGCGAGAAATTCGGCCTGCACCCGCTGGATTTCGACGGCGTGCATGACAGCATCTACCACCCGTTCGACAAGGCCGGCAACCGGCACATGGAATACGTGCACGAGCGCGGCAGTTTCGACGACCTGCCGCTGGCGCGAATCGTGGCCGACTTCCACCGCGTATACCCGGGGTGGATGCCCGGCGCCGAGCTGCACAGCCGACTGGGACATGCTGACTTTCTGGCCGACGTGTCGCGCGAAACCGGCGGCGGATGACGGCGCCGGACAGCGGCCCGCGTCGCTGAAAACGTTTTGCGTTCAAGACGATGACGAATGACCGCGGCTGGCGCCGCATGACAAATGACGAAGGTGCCATCTGTCATTTGGAAAGCAATTTCGTCTGATTCACAAGACATGGGAACCTTGTGAATATTTTCACCATTGAAATAGGCATTTTTCGCCTTTAAAACCAGCACTGTTAGCTCATGTTTTCATAGTGACAAACCGCGCTAAATCGCTATCGCTTGATTTTGGAGTCTTTCCCGTCAGGGGGTGCCGCGCAGCACCTGCTCCACGCCCTGGCCCAGCGCCAGCACGTCATGGTCGCGTCCGCTGGCGGCGGCCAGCATCAGGCCGACCGGCGGTTCTCCCGCTTGGTGACAAGGCAGCGAGAGCGCGCAACCATCCAGAAAGTTGATCAGCGTCGGGTTGCGCAGGATCAGCCCGTTGGCGGCGAAGTAGGCCTCGTCGCTGGCCACCAGGTCGTCGATGCGCGGCGCCACGATGGGCACGGTGGGCATCAGCAGCGCATCGAACGGTGCCATGCGCGCTTGCACCTGCGCGATCCAGCGCTGGCGCGCCGCCAGCAGGTCGATGTAGTCGGCGGCGCCCATGGCCTCGCCGCCGTGCATGCGCAAGCCCACGCGCGGGTCGTATTCGTTGCCGCGCGCGGTCAACAGCTGGCGGTGCCAGGCCCAGGCCTCGGCACCGGCCAGCGTGCCGCGCGCGTGCA
Organism: Pseudomonadota bacterium; assembly: GCA_030538085.1. Taxonomy (GTDB): domain Bacteria; phylum Pseudomonadota; class Gammaproteobacteria; order Burkholderiales; family Burkholderiaceae_C; genus Ottowia. The sequence continues at coordinate 1,495 of JAUNUR010000004.1, forward strand.
GGCGGCCCAGTTCGGCGAATTCGGTCATGGCGATGCGCGACAGGCGCGCGCCGGCTGCCCGCAGCAGCGCGCAGGCGCGCTCGAACGCCGCGGCCACCGCGCTGTCCATGTCGTTCAGCACCAGCGTTTCGGGGATCGCCAGCCGCGCGCCGGCCACCTCTCGCGGCGCGGGCACCGTGGGTGGCTCGCCGGCCAGGATGGCGTCGACGATGGCGCAGCAGCGCACGCTGGCCGCCAGCGGGCCGATGGAATCGAGCGAGGTGGACAGCGGCAAAGCGCCCTCGGTGGGCACGCGCCGCTGCGTCGGCTTGAAGCCGGTGAGCCCGCACAGCGCCGACGGAATGCGTACCGAGCCACCCGTGTCGCTGCCGATGGCGGCCGCCGCCATGCCATCGGTCACCGACACCGCCGCGCCGCTGGACGAGCCGCCGGGAATGCGGCCGCCGCCCGCGCGGTCCCACGGGTTCCTGGGCGTGCCGTAGTGCGGGTTCAGGCCCAGGCCGGAGAAGGCGAATTCGGTCATGTTGGTGCGCCCCACGATCACCGCGCCGGCGGCGATCAGGCGGTCGATGACGGGCGCGTTGCGCTCGGCGGGTGGCGCGTTCTTCAGTACCACCGAGCCCGAGGTGGTGACCTGTCCGGCCACGTCGAGCAAATCCTTCACCGAGACGGGAATGCCCTCAAGAGGCGAGCGCACAATGCCCGCCGCACGCAAGGTGTCGCTGGCCTGGGCGGCGGCGCGCGCGCGTTCGGCGTCGAGCAGCGTGAAGGCGCGCGCGCCCTCGCCGGCGGGGTCTTGCGCGCGCGCCAGGGCGGCTTCGGTCAGTCGTAGCGCGGTGGTATGGCCGGCAGCCAGGTCGGCGGCCAAGTGTTCAAGGGTGGGCACGTTCATCATGCGCGCATTCTCAGGCCACTTCGGGCAGGGCGTCGATCCGGTAGCGGTGGGTGATCGACCGGCCACCGCGCGGGTCGTGCAGCGACATGCTGAATTCGGACGCGGGGCGGATGCCGCCGATCGCTGCGACCGTGCCGCAGCTCATGCCCACGCCGTCGGGCAGGGCGCCGCCGCCGGTGTAGCCGGCGATCAGCTCGGCGGCGGTGCGCAGGCTGTCCAGCCCGCCGTCCTGGTAGAGCACTTCGCGGCCATCCTCGACGATGTGGGCGCGCACGCGCAGCTCGTCCCAATGGCCGGCGACGTCGGCGTAGCGCCAGGCGGCGCGCGCCACCGGCTTGGCGCACACCTGCTTGGACAGGGCCACGCTCACCGTTTCGAGCTTGCGGTCGGTGTGGTCGGACACCAGGCTCACGTAAAGCTCGCCGGCATGCGCGAACACGAAGGCTTCGAGTTCGCCCGAGCTGTGCGGACCCACCACCTGCACCGTCTCGTCCTGCGTGAGCTGGTTGGCGGCCACGCGGTAGTACAGCGGCACCTGAGAAGGGCGCGGCACGCCGATGGCCGCCAGTTCCTCGATGTGGTGCTCGATGGCGGCGCGGTCGCGTCCGGCCCAGCCCGCGATGATCAGGGTATGGAGCTTGGTGGTCAGCGCCTGGGGAGTACCACCGGTGTCGAGCTGAAAATTCAGAAGCATGGGAAGTTTTTGTTGGTAAAAAAGCGCCGCCGCAGTTCCCCTGGGCGGCGCGGGAGAGAACTCAACCAAACCGCTCAGGCAGCCACAGCGCCAGCTGCGGAAACAGCGCCAGCAGCAGGACGACGGCGAACAGCGCGATGACGAAAGGCAGGGCACCGACGATCACCGCCTGCATCGAACCCGACTTGCGCAGGCTTTGCACCACGAACAGGTTCAGGCCCACGGGCGGGGTGATCAGCGCCGTTTCGACCAGCACGATGATCACGATGCCCAGCCACACCGGGTCGAACCCCAGCGCCAGCATGATCGGCGCCACGATGGGGATGGTGGTGATCATCATCGACAGCGTTTCCATGAAGCAGCCCAGGATGACGTAGAACACCACCACGGCCAGCAGCATCCAGCCCGGCGGCCAGCCCAGGCCGCTGACGGTCTGGGTGATGGCGTCGGTGAGGCCGATCGCCGCCATGATGAAGTTCAGAAAGCCCGCTCCGATGACGATGATCATGATCATCGCCGTGGCGCGGCCCGTGTTCTCCACCGATTCGCGCAGCATGCCCAGCGACAGCCGGCCAAAGAAGGCCGCCAGCGCCAGCGCGCCCATCACGCCCAGCGCCGCCGCCTCGGTGGGCGTGGCCCAGCCGGCATAGATGCTGCCCACCACCAGCAGGAAGATGGCCGCCGGCGGCAGCAGGTGCACCAGGCTGGCGAAGCGCTCGCGCCAACTGGCCGTCACGCGCTGCCCGCCCCAGGATGGCCGGATGAGACAGGCCACCACGATCACCGCCATGAACATCAGCGCCGCGACGATGCCCGGAATGATGCCCGCCAGGTACAGCTTGGGCACCGAGGTGTTGGTGATGACGCCGTAGATGATCAGGTTGATGGAAGGCGGGATCAGGATGCCCAGCGTGCCGCCGGCGGCAATGCTGCCCAGGAACAGCGGCTCGTGGTAGCCAAAGCGCTTGATCTCCGGCAGCGCCACCGTGCCCACCGTGGCGGCGGTCGCCACGCTGGAGCCCGAGGTGGCGGCGAACACCGTGCTGGCGCCGATGTTGGCGTGCATCAGCCCGCCCGGCAGCCAGGAGAGCCACTTGGACATGGCGTCGTACATGCGCTGGGCGATGCCGGCGCGCAGCAAAATTTCGCCCAGCAGGATGAACAGCGGAATGGCCACCAGCAGGAACTCGTTGCTGGAGCCCCAGGCCATCTCGCCCATGGCGCGTTTCAGCGGCAGCGACGAATACAGCGGGTCGAGCACCAGCCCCAGCACGCCCAGGGCTGCGGCCACCGGAATGCTGGCGCCCAGCAGGGCCAGCAGCAGAATGAGAGAAACGCCAATCATGCCCATGGAAAACAAGCCTCCGCGCTTCGAACGACCGTGTTTGCGCTGCCCCCCGAGGGGGCCTTCGCCCCGTGGGGCTGCCTGGCGGTGCTCATGCCACCCCCGCGTGCGATGTTTCAGCGCGGATCAGGCGCTCGCCCTCGGCCACGCCTTCCTCGGCTTCCTCGACGGCGGTCTTCACGCCGGCCACCGCGCGCAGCGTCGCCAGGTCGCCCGACACCAGCGCCGCGCTGGCGCGCAGCAGCATCAGCGCCAGCACGATGACAAACCACGCCAGCCCCAGCGCCCACAGCCCCTGCGGAATCGCCAGCGGCGTGCCCAGCGGCGTGTTGGCGGTGGAACTCATTTCCCACGAATTGAGCGCCACCTGGCCGGCATAGAAGGTCAGGAACGCCGCGAACACGCCCAGCGCCACCAGCGCCAGCCAGTCCAGCACGGCGGCCAGGCGCACGGGCAGGTATTGGTAGACCACGTCGATGCGCACGTTGGCGCGTTCCAGGGCGGTGAAGGCCAGCGCCCAGGTCACGCTGATGGCGAAGGCGTAGCCCGACAGCTCGTCCGAGCCGCCGAGACCGCGCCCGAGCAGCTTGCGCAGCACCACGTCCAGCGTGATCAGCAGCACGCTGGCCAGCGTCAGCGCGCCGCCGGCCCACACGGCCCAGCGTGACAGCCGGTGCGCCAGCGCCAGGGCGCGGGCCAGAAAAGAGGCTTGGTTGCTCATGAGTGAATAGGCGCTGGTGCCTGTAGGGTTGTGTCAAGGGCGATGACAAATGACCGTGGCTGACGCCACATGACAAATGACAAATGACAAAGGGGTCATTTGTCATTGAAGCGCGGCGCAGTCATTCGTCATCTTTTGAGCCTGCATGCGCATGCGGGCGGATGGCTCTTTCTTATTTCTTGGCGGTGACGCCCAGTTGCTTGCCGATGGTGGCGTTGAAGTCGCGCACGCACTGTGCCGAGCAGCGCTGCGCCCACTTGGCGATCACCTGTTCGCGAATCTTGGTCAGCAGTTCGCGGTCGGCGGCCGAGGGCTGCACCAGCGTCATCTTGCCCTTCACCGGCTGCGTGCAGGCGGCGGCGCCGGTGTTGCAGTCGTAGCCCTCCTGGGTCTGCCGGGCGGCGGCGTCCCAAATCTGGTTGACCATGGTGTTCACCTGGGTCTGCAGGAACTTCTGCATCTCGGGTCTGAACCCGGCCCAGGTCTTGCCGTTGACGGCGTGGATCTGCTGGTTCCAGTTGACCGGCAGCGCCACCAGGTGGGTGGACACCTCGTACCACTTGGCCGAGTAGCCCGACAGCGAGCCGGTGATGGCGCAGTCGACCACGCGGTTCTGCAGCGCCGGCACCACTTCACCAAAGGCCATGGTCACGCTGGAGCCGCCCAGCGCCTCGATGAAGTCGGCCTGCGTGCGGCTGGAGGTGCGCACCTTCTTGCCTTTCAGGTCGGCCAGGCCCTTGATCTCGGCGTTGCAGAACAGCACCTGCGCCGGGTAGGTGGAAATGCCCAGCAGCTTGACGCGGTTGCCCTCGCCATAGGTCTTGGCGTAGACCGGCTCGAACAGGTTCGTCACCTCGCGCGCGGTCTTGGCGTCGGGCGCCAGGCCAGCCAGGTCGATGGCCTCGTTGATGGGGTTGTCGGAGGCGAAGTAGGCCAGCGTGGCGGTGCCGAACTCGATCACGCCGCTGCCCATCAGGCGCAGCAGCTCGGGCCCCTTGATGCCCATGTCGTTGAAGCCCTTGATCTCGGCCGTGACCTGGCCCTTGCTGGCCTCGGGGACGTGCTTGGTCCAGAACGGCACCTCGTAGTCCTGATAAGCGGTCAGGTTGGACAGGCCACCGGTGATCTTCAGGTGCGTCTTGGGCAGGTCCTGCGCCAGCGCGGGCGTGGCGGCCAGCGTCAGCGCGGCCAGGGTGGAGGCAAGGCGGATTTTCATGGGGAGCTCCTTTGGGCAATGAAACTAAAGAATGGCCAAGTGGTGGTTTTTCAGGTCGGACACCAGCATGTGGCCCGGCGCGTGGGTGATGCAGAATTCTGGCCGCGAGGCGGCGATGACCGATTGCGCGGTAACGCCGCAGGCCCAGAACACCGGCAGTTCGTCGCCATGCACGGGCACGGCGTCACCGTGGTCGGGGCGCGACAGATCGGCAATGCCGATCCGCGACGGGTCGCCCAGGTGCACCGGCGCCCCATGCACGGCGGGAAAGCGGCTGGTGATCTGGATGGCGCGAATGGCGTCCGGCGCCCGCAGTGGCCGCATCGACACCACCAGCGGCCCGGCGAACGGGCCGGCCGGCTGGGTAGGGATGGTCGTGCGGTACATGGGCACGTTGCAGCCCCGCGCGATATGGCGCACCTCGATGCCCTCGGCCAGCAGCGCCTGCTCGAACGAGAAAGAGCTGCCAATGGCGAAGCTGATCAGGTCATCGCGCCAGTGGGCGCTCACATCGATGGGTTCGTCCACCACCGTGCCGCAGCGCCACACGCGGTAGCGCGGCACGTCGGTGCGCACGTCCAGGTCGTGCCCCAGCGTGGGCAGGCGCGGGCTGCCCACGTCGGACACGGCCAGCAGCGGGCAGGCCTTGGGGTTACGCTGACAAAAGCGCAGAAAGTCGCCCGCCAGCGCCGCCGGCAGGATGACCAGGTTGGCTTGCACATGGTCTGGTGCCAGCCCCGCGGTCAGGCCGACCAGGCCGCCGGAACGGGCGCGCAGCCTCACCCGCGTACCAGCGTTCGCGGCGGAGCTTGGGGCGACGGCAACCGAGGCATGCACCATGGGGCCGGATTGCATCTCAGCAAGCCTCTGTTTGTCCAATCGTGTCTAACAATGGGGGCTGATCAGTTTTATTGATCAGCTCGTGGTCGAGTGCCGCGATTTCGACGGCCATCTGCGCGACGGCGGCGGGCGCGTGGCTGTCGCCGTGGTGCTGCCAAGCCGCCGAAAACGACAGATCAGGCAGCGGCGCGCTGGCCACCTGCAACAGGCGCAGGCCGCCCTGGGTCAGCTCGCGCCGGAGCGCCGCTGGCGTCACGACGCCCACGCCGATGTCGCTGCAGACCATGCGCAGGATGGTGGACAAGGAAGTGGAGCCATACATCCGCGGCAGCCCCAGACCAGCCGCCCGCGCGGCCTGCATCAGGGACGCCCGCACCACCTGGTACGGGATGCTGGCGCTGGAATAGGTGATCACCGGCCGCTGCGCCAGGCGCTCCAGCGGTAGCGGCCCCTCGCCCAGCTCCTGCGCCAGCGAGGCACTGGCCACCCAAGCCAGGGGATAGCGCCCCAGAGGCAGGTTTTCCACCGACGGGTCCGACACCGGCCCCATCAGCAAGGCCAGATCAACCTGGCCGCCCAGCAGTTGCGCCCGCAGGTTGCGCGAGGTATCCACCTCGATCTGCAGGACGAGCTCGGGATGGCGGTCATGCACCCGGTGCAGCAGATCGGGCAGCCACGTGTGCACCAGCGTCTCGGCCACGCCCAGCGACAAGTGGCCCCGCAGGCCGATTTCGGCGCGCGCCACCTGCAGCATGTCGCGCCGCAACTGCAGCATGCGCTCGGCATGGTCCAGCAGCACGCGGCCATGCGCGGTCAGCCGGACGCCGCGCGTGTCGCGCTCGAACACGCGCACGCCCAGCCGCTCCTCCATCAGCTGAATGCGCTGGGACACGGCTGGCTGGCTGGTGTGCAGCTTGTCGGCCGCTGCCCTGAAACCGCCCAGGCGGGCCACCCAAAAAAACGTTTCTATGCCGCGCAGGTCCAGCAAGAAAACCTCCATTGCGTCACGGCCAACTCCCCGTGCATTGCGCTTGGTAATCAATTTTTTTGATCAATTATCCCCGAAACGTTTGATTGGAGAACTTTGTAATGAATCCCTAGACTGCGGCGCGTCGAAACCGAGGGTTAGTGCCACCCCTGAATGGGGGTTGAAAGGAGAAATACATGAGTCAAGTCACCACCATCAGGGCCGTCAATGTCCGTTTTCTCATGGGGCTGGCGCTTGCCGGTGCCATGGCCTGGTCTGGCGCCGCCCAGGCCCAGGCGCCTGCTCCGTCGGGCGCGCAGCAAACCATTCGCATCGGCGTGGTCGCGCCGCTGACCGGCGGCTCCGCCGATTTCGGCGTGCCCATGCTCAACGGCATTCAGATGGCTATTGATGAAGTCAACAGCGTGGGCGGCTACGTGGGCAGGCGTTTCGAGCTGGTCGTGAAGGACGACAAGGGTTCGGTCGACGAGGCCGTGGCCGTGACCAAGGAGTTGCTGGAAAAAGACAAGGTGGTCGCGGCGCTGGGTTTTTGCAACACCGGCAACGCGATGAAGGCCATCGAACTGTTCCAGGCCGCCAAGGTGCCCCTGATCGTGCCGTGCGCCACCGGCCCCGGCATCACCGCCCAGTACCCGCCAGCGGAAAGCTACATTTTTCGCACGTCGATGAACGACGCCATTCAACTGCCTTTTCTCGTCAAGGACCTGATCAAGCGCGGTCTGACCAAGGTCGCCATCTTCGCGGACGACACCGGCTTTGGCGAGGCGGGCTACCAGGAGGCCAGGAAGGTGCTGGCCGCCAACAAGCTGCAGCCCGTCAGCGTTGCGCGCTTTCCGCTAGGCACGAAGGACATGAAGGCGCAACTGACCCAGGCCCGCGCGGCTGGCGCCAACACGGTGATGACGTTCACCGTGGGGCCGGAAAACGCGGCGGTCGCCATCGGCAAGAAAGAGCTGGGGTGGGAGGCGCCGCAAGTGGGCGGCTGGGCGCTGTCATTCCCGTTCTTCATCAACACCGCCAAGGACGCCGCCGAGGGCGCGCTGATGACGCAAACCTTCATCGCCGCGCCCGGCCTGCCGCGCCGCGAGCGGTTTTTGAACGATTACCGCAAGAAGTTCAAGAGCGATCGCATTCCCGTGCCCATGGCGGCGGCGCAGGGGTATGACAGCGTGTACCTGCTGGTGTACGCCACGTTCGCCACCAAGGACGCCCAGATCTCCGGCCCTGCATTGAAGACCAGTCTTGAAAGCGGCAAGGCCCGCGTGCACTACGGCGTGGTAGCCACCTACGAGCGCCCTTTCAGCCCCGAAAGCAAGGACGCGGTAACGGAAAACATGCTGATCATCGGCACCGTCAAGAACGGCGTCGTGCAGTTCGCCTACCCGGCGGATGCCCTGCGCTCGCTGTCCATGCAGCGCAAGCTTTGAACTTATTGAGGTTTTCAAAAATCACGACAACGCGGGCTATCAGAAAAATCCCCTCACATCCCCTCGTCATTGCGGCGAAGGCCGCAATCCATGGAGCGTCACCTTGACACGGTGTTGACCCACGGACACCGTGTGGATTGCGGCCTTCGCCGCAATGACGGGATGAGGTGAAGGCATTACATAGGCTTGTCCTGAATTGCGAAACTCTCCATAGATTGAATCGGGAAACAGCAGTTGCCCGTACAGGCGCGATGACGAAATGACCTCGCTGCGCTTCACCGCCTGCCCCGCCATGACGCCCACGGAGTGCCGGGCGTTTCGGGCATGACCATCGTTATTTCGTCATGACGCCGCGCAGCGGCGAGGTCATTCCGTCATCCATCAAGCCGCCGTTTTGAACGCGAAACGGCATGATTCGGCAACGGCAACGGCAACGGCAACGGAGACAGGCAGCCGGGTCAGGGTGATGCGGCGCGCCAGGCGTGCGGCGCGATCGTGACGATGGTGCTTTCTTGCGCCGGCGCGCCATGCGCCAGATGCCGCGCCAGGTCGATGGTGGTGGAGCGCCGCGTCAGCATGGCGCAAAGCACCTCGCCATTCAGCACGCGCATGGCATGCCAGCAGCCGGGCCGCATGCACACGCCTTGCCCCGGCGTGACGCGAAACGCCGCCAGACTGCCCAGGTCAGGCTGGCCGTCGGGCTGACCGAGGGCCACGAACTGCAGCAGCTCGCCGGTCAGCGGTATCAGTGCCTGCTGCGTCAACCGGTGCTTTTCCAGCGTGGCGACGGGGCTTTGGCCGTCACGGTAACTGACCCACAGCACTACTGGCTGACCGCCCTCTCCGCAGTCGAAAGCGTGGGCATGCCAGAAATCCGACGCGGGGTGGCCGAAGGCCGCCGCCGGGTCGCTTCCGGGAAACGGCAAGCCCAGCACCCAGCCGTAGGGCGCGAAGGCTTCGCGCTCCAGCGTTCGAGGTGTCAGTACGCCTGCCATCGCGCGCCTCACGCCCGCTGCAGTTTGAACACCGCCGTGCTGGCCCGCGCGTTGGGCAGCCAACGCACGGTCTGGCCGTCTTCCAGGCCGAAGGCGTCGAGAATTTTCAGTCCGTTGTTCTTGGCGAGTATCTCGAAGTCCCTGAAGGTTCCTACCCGGATGTTGGGTGTGTCGTACCACTGGTAGGGCAGGCGCCGCGTGACCGGCATGCGGCCGAGCGCGATGCTCAGGCGGTTGGGCCAGTGCGCGAAGTTGGGAAACGCCACGATGCCGATGCGGCCCACGCGCGCCGTCTCGCGCAGCATGACCTCGGCGTTGCGCAGGTGCTGTAGGGTGTCGATCTGCAGCACCACGTCGAAGCTCTGGTCCTGGAACGCCTTCAGCCCTTCGTGCAGATTGAGCTGCAGCACGTTGACACCGCGCCGCACGCAGGCCAGCACGTTGGCATCGTCGATCTCGATGCCGTAGCCGGTGCAGCGGCGCTGGCGCACCAGCGTCTCCAGCAGAGCGCCGTCGCCGCAGCCCAGGTCGAGCACGTGCGAGCCTTCGGGCACGAGGCTGGCAATGGTGTGCTGGATCAGGACGTCGCTCATCGCGTTTCTCCTGAAAAACTCTCGAAATAGGAGCACACGACACCCATGTAACGTTCGTCTTCGAGCAAAAAGGCATCGTGGCCATGCGGCGCGTCGATCTCGGCGTAGCTGACGTCGCGGCGGTTTTCCAGCAGCGCCTTGACGATCTCGCGCGAGCGCGCGGGCGAAAAGCGCCAGTCGGTGGAAAAGCTCACCAACAGGAACTTGGCCCGCGTGCGGGCCAGCGCCTGCGTCAGGTCGCCGCCAAAGGCGCGCGCGGGGTCGAAATAGTCGAGCGCGCGAGTGATCAGCAGATAGGTATTGGCGTCGAAGTACTGGCTGAACTTGTCGCCCTGGTAGCGCAGGTAGCTCTCGATCTGGAACTCGATGTCCTGCGTGCTGAACTTGTAGCCGCTGCCGTTGTCGGCCACGGCCTCGCGCAGCTCGCGGCCGAATTTGGCGTTCATCACATCGTCGCTGAGGTAGGTGATGTGGCCGATCATGCGCGCGATGCGCAGGCCGCGCGCGGGCACCACGCCGTGCTGGTAGAAGTGGCCGCCGTGGAAGTCGGGGTCGGTGACGATGGCGCGGCGCGCGACTTCGTTGAAGGCGATGTTCTCGGCCGACAGGTTGGGCGCGCTGGCCACCACCACGGCGTGGCGCACGCGCTCGGGGTATTGCAGCGTCCAGGAGAGCGCCTGCATGCCGCCCAGGCTGCCGCCCATGACGGCGGCGAGTTGCTCGATGCCCAGCGCATCAAGCAAGCGGGCCTGCGCATTGACCCAGTCTTCCACGGTGACGACCGGGAAGTCGGCGCCGTACACGCGGCCCGTGTCCGGGTTGACGTGCATCGGCCCGGTGGAGCCGAAGCAACTACCCAGGTTGTTGACGCCGATGACGAAGAAGCGGTTGGTGTCCACCGGCTTGCCCGGCCCGACCATGTTGTCCCACCAGCCTTCGCTGCGCGCCTGGCCCTCGTACACGCCGGCCACGTGGTGCGAGGCGTTGAGCGCGTGGCAGATCAGCACGGCGTTGCTGCGCTCGGCGTTGAGCTGGCCGTAGGTTTCATAGGTGAGGTCGTAGCCGCGGATCAACGCGCCGCTTTGCAAGGGCAGCGGCGCGTCGAACGTCATCGATTGCGGTGTGGCGATGAAAGTCATGGCAGCAATGAAAAAACCCGGTTCGCCAAAGAGCGGGAACCGGGTTTGCGGGTGCCGTCTTTAGCTGAATTTTTTTGGACAGCGCCCGCAAGCGGGTGACAAATCGGCGCTGGATGAAGTGACCGGTCGAGTATATCTGCTGCATCCATGTCCGCACCAGTGGTGGGCACGGGAAGGCCGCTGGTTACATTGCAGAATATGGTTGCCGCTTGCTTTGTGGGGTTTGCCATGTTCGCGCGTCTGTTCCTGTCATGCATTGCCTTGGCGCTGGCCCTGCTGGGCGTACCGGCGTGGGCACAAGCGGCCAAGGGGCCGCATACCGGAAGCGAGCTGCGCGGTGCGCTGGGCGAAGCGCGCGCCGACTCCACACAGCTTGAGCTTGCCCTGAAGCTGGGCGGCAAGACGGCCTTGTTTTGCGCCAACTGCCACGGCGCCAATGGCAACAGCGTGACCCCCGACACCCCCAACCTGGCGGGGCAGAACCCGGCGTACCTGCTGGAGCAAATCGCCCAGTTCAGCAGCGGTCAGCGCAAGCATGAATTCATGCAAGGCCTGATGCGCGCGCTGAGCGTGAACGAGAAGGTGGGCGTGGCCGTGTATTACGAGCGCCAGAGCGTGCTCTCGCAAGGCCGCGTCAGCGCGGCGCAGGCCAGCCAGGGCAAGGCGTATTACGAGAAGGCCTGCGCCTCCTGCCATGGGGCGGATGGGCTGGGGTCGGAGCTGCTGTCACGCCTGGCGGGACAGCAGAAGTCGTACATGGTGACCACGCTCAAGCGCTACCGCGACGGCTCCGCCGCGCGGCTTGACCCCACCATGGCCGCCTTCAGCCGCCAGATGAGCAACGCCGATATCGACGCCGTGGCGGATTACCTGTCCACCCTGCGCTGAGCGTCTGCTCGAACCGGGCACGTTCACCGCGCCGCGTGGTCGGACGGGGCTGAAGATGGAAAGCCCGCCGGCAGCGCTTGGCTTAGGGGAGCTCCGGCGGCCATCAACCCCAGTCCAGCAAGGCCACGATGCCGAGGATGGCGAAGATGGCGGCCGAGATCAGGTGCACCACGCGAATCGGCACCTTCTTGACCAGCCTGTCGCCGAACCACACCACGGGCGCGTTGGCGATCATCATGCCCAGCGTGGTGCCGGCCACCACCGCCGCCCACTGCTGATACTGCGCCGCCAGCGCCACGGTGGCGATCTGCGTCTTGTCGCCCATCTCGGCCAGGAAGAAGGCCACCACCGTGGTGCCGAACACGCCCAGCTGGCTGACGCCGGAGGGCGTGTCGCCATCGTCCAGCTTGTCGGGAATCAGCATCCAGACCGCCATGGCGATGAACGAGGCGCCCAGCACCCAGCGCAGCGCATCGGGTCCCAGCATGGTGGTCACCCAGCTGCCGAGGGCGCCGGCCAGCGCGTGGTTGGCCAGCGTGGCGACGAAAATTCCCAACACTATCGGCCAGGGTTTGCGAAAGCGCGCGGCCAATACCAAAGACAACAACTGCGTCTTGTCGCCCATTTCAGCCAGCGCGACGATGCCAGTGGAGATCAGGAAGGCTTCCATGATGGCGTGGGCTCGGGATTTCGAAAAAAAGCCGCTTCGACGGGCACTTACAGCTGTATTCGCTATCGGAAATCCAGCTCAATCTGCTGACCTGCACGGCTGGAGGAGGCAAAACGGCTCGCGATTGTAAGCAAATGAGCGGGCGTGAAACCATGCGCAAAGCCAGCATCCATGCGAATCCCGACTTAATTTGTCGGTCAATTTTTTTATGCTTGACTTTCATGGTTATGGACCATAATCGCGCGGGTACGCCAAGTAAGTTGGCGTGCATCATGTGGCTTTGCGGTGATCACAGTCAGTTGCCCTTCTTGGCCGAGCCAAGGTTCGTGGAAGGCGTTTTCCGGACTCCATCGCTTTTTTTTTGTGTATTTGAGGAGTCCCGTTAAATGGGCAACAAACTATATGTCGGCAATCTTCCGTACAGCGTACGCGACGCCGACCTGGAGCAGGCGTTCGCGCAATTCGGCTCGGTAACCAGCGCGAAGGTGATGATGGAGCGCGACACTGGCCGCTCCAAGGGCTTCGGCTTCGTGGAAATGGGTTCCGACGCCGAGGCGCAGGACGCCATCAACGGCATGAATGGTCAGTCGCTGGGCGGCCGCAATGTCGTCGTCAACGAGGCTCGTCCCATGGAAGCCCGCCCGCCGCGTTCCGGTGGCTACGGCGGTGGCGGTGGTGGCGGCTATGGCGGCGGTCGTCGTGAAGGCGGCGGTGGCGGCTACGGCGGTGGCGGCGGCTATGGCGGCGGCCGTCGTGAAGGCGGCGGTGGCGGTGGCTACGGCGGCGGCAACGATGGCAACTTCCGCAGCCCCTACGGCGCTGGCCCACGCGGTGGCGGTCGCCGTGAAGGCGGCTACGGCGGTGGCCGCCGTGAAGGTGGCTACGACGGCGGCCGCGACGACGAGTAAATCAGCCTGTCCGGACGACCCTGTCCGGCCTGATTCAAGAAAAAAGGCTCCTGACGGAGCCTTTTTTCATGGCCGAGCGGTTCAGCGTTCGCCCTGGCGCGCCTTGCGCGGGCGTCCCGCCAGCAACTGGTCGAACCAGGCATTGGGCAACAGCCGCAGCGCCTTGGCCACCAGCCCCATCTGCCATGGAATCACGCGGTAGCTGCGCCCGGCGGTGATGGTGGCGATGGCTTTTTCGGCAAACGCATCGACGGGCATCAGGAAAGGCATGGTGTAGCGGTTGTGGCGGGTCATCGGGGTGTCGATGAAACCCGGCGCGATGGTCACCACCCGCACGCCCGTGCCGCGCAACTCGCCACGCAGGCTTTCACAATAGCTCACCACCCCCGCCTTGCTGGCGCAATAGGCGCCATGACCAGGCAGGCCTCTGATGGCCGCCACGCTGGCGATGCCGACCAGCCGGCCACTGCCGCGTTGCCGCATGGGTTCGATGAAAGGGTGGAAAGTGGCGGCCAGCCCCACGTTGTTGAGGGCGAGGGTGCGCGCCATCACGTCGATGTCGCCACGCACGGCGGTGTCCATGCCAATGCTGATGCCGGCCGCGGCGATCACCACGTCGGGCAGGCCCTGTTCTTCGAGGCAGGCCATGCCGGCGGCGATGGCGGCGCCGGCATCGGACACGTCGGCGCGGTACACGCGCCAGCGCTCGGCGGGCCAGCCTTGCGCGGTGGCCCAGGCGCTCATCTCGGCGTCCCGCCGGCCCACCAGCGCCACGCGCCAGCCAGTTGCCAGATAGCGTTGCGCCAGCGCCTGGCCGATGCCGCTGGAGGCGCCCGTGATGAAAGCCAGTGGCGCGTTCATCGGCCCGGTCATCGCCTTGGCTGCAGCACGCCGCGCACGCGGCCCGTGAGTTCGGCCACGCCGCCGCGGTCGTCATAGGAAAAAGTGTTGCCCGTGAACACGGCGGTGCCACGCCGAAGTTCCACGGGCTGGTCGGAGCGCACGCGATCTTCATCGACGAAGGCGTGCAGGTGCTCGCCCCGGAATTCCAGACGCGGGGAGCTGGCGGTGATGGCTTCGCGCACCACGCGGGCATCGCCGAAAAGCTGCAACTCGGAGCCATCGTGGTTGGACCAGGCGCGCTGGGCAGTCGCTACCGTGGGATGCCCCTTGGCGTCATGCGAACGGATGCGGGGCTGCTGCACTTCCAGGGTGTCGGTGGCGGGGTAGTGAAGGCCCTCGGCGCCGATGATTTCCGACTTCAGCCGGCCACTGGGGTCGAAGCTGCGCACCGAGAACTCGCGCATGTGGTAATCGGGGTCCTTGGACGCCGCTTGGGCCGAATCGGGCGCGGCGAACTTGGGGGCGTTGCGCACCAGCCACCAGGAGCCAAGCGCGAACAGCATCATCAGCAGCGCGGGCAGCCACGCCGACAACTGGCTAACGCCTTGGCGCCACAAGCGGCCACGGCTCATTGGGCGGCTCCATCGGCGGCGGACACGGCTTCCAGCTGGGGCCGGTAGTGGCCGCCGGCCACCAGCAACAGGTCGCAGAACTCGCGCGCCGCGCCGGCGCCCGCCGCGGCTTGCGTGACGTGGTGCGCCACGGCCAGCACTTCGGCGTGCGCCAGCGGCGGCGCGCAGGCAAAGGCCGCTCGCTGCATGACCGGCAGGTCGGGCCAGTCATCGCCCATGGCTGCCGCCTGCGCCCAGCTCAGGCCCAGTTCGGCCAGCATCGCCTCGGCGGCGGGACGCTTGTCCTCGGTGCCCAGGCGCAAATGCTGGACGCCCAGCGCCGACAGCCGCAGCCGCAGCGGTGCCGAGTCGCGCCCCGAGATCACGCAGGGCACGATGCCGGCGCGGGCCAGCAGCTTGATGCCGTGTCCGTCCAGCGTGTGAAAGCGCTTGAGCGTTTCGCCCTCGGCGCTGAAATACAGGCCGCCATCGGTCAGCACGCCGTCCACGTCGAAAAAGACCACGCGCACGCCTTGGGCGCGCAGCAGCAGATCGGGCGGAAAGCTCAGCGCCGGTGTCATCAGATCACCTTCGCCCGCATGAGATCGTTGCTGTTCAGCGCGCCGGTCAGGCGCCCCTGTGCGTCAACCGCGAGCAATACCGTGACGCGATGCTTTTCCATGGCCCCGGCCGCCTCGGCGGCGAGTGCGTCGGCGGCGATGGTGTAGGGGTCGGGGTGCATCACGTCCCTGGCCTTGAGGGCGCGCAAATCGCGCCCGGTTTCCAGCAACCGGCGCAAGTCGCCGTCGGTGAAGATACCTATCGCGCGGCCATCGGCATCGGCGACGGCCGACGCGCCCAGGCCCTTGCGCGTCATTTCGCTCATCAGCTGGTTGAAATCGGCATCCGGGGGCACTGAGGGTACGTCGTCGCCCGCCCGCATGATGTCGGACACGCGCATGAGCAGGCGCCGGCCCAGCGCGCCACCCGGGTGCGAGCGGGCGAAATCCTCGGCCTTGAAACCGCGCGCATCCAGCAGCGCCACCGCCAGCGCGTCGCCCAATGCCAATTGGGCGGTGGTGCTGGCGGTCGGGGCCAGGTTGAGGGGGCAGGCTTCTTTTTCGACGCCGCTGTCGAGTACCACGTCCGCGTGGCGGGCCAGCGCGGATGTGGTGCGCCCCGTCATGGCCACCAGTGGCGCGCCCAGGCGCTTGACCAGCGGCACGATGGCCACCAGCTCGTCGCTTTCGCCGCTGTTGGAGATGGCCAGGACCAGGTCGGACGCCTTGATCATGCCCATGTCGCCATGGCTGGCCTCGGCGGGGTGCACGAACATCGCCGGCGTGCCGGTGGAGGCCAGGGTGGCGGCGATCTTGCGTCCAACATGACCGCTCTTGCCCATGCCCATCACCACCACGCGCCCGGTGACGTCAAGCATCAGCGCCACGGCGCGGGCAAAGCCATCGCCAAGACGTTGCTTGAGGCCCAGCACGGCGGCGGCTTCGATGTCCAGGGTGTCATGGGCCAGGCGCAGGGCCTGTGAAGGGTCAAAACTCATGGACGGATTTTATCGGCGGCCACGTGGGGCGTGTCTGGCGCCCGAACAACGCTTCAGCGCCAATCAAATCGGCGAAGATAGCTATGCTTTCAGGAGTATCATCCTAGAAACGGCAGTTGACCGCTTGCCATCCTTGAGCAACCGGCATGGGCACTGACTTTCGCAGCTTCGATCACACTCACCTGTTGGGCGAGCGCGCTATGCACCCGATCACACCGCGCTGGGCGTGCCATGCGGCGTTGCTCGTCCTTGCAGGCACGAGCCTGCCGCGTCCTCACGCCTCGCCTGGCACGCCCATCACGACACGCTCGGGCGCATCCAACTGCCGTTTCTAGGATCATCCCCGCATGACCGCCCTGGAGCTGACGCTGCTGTATCTGCTGGCCGCTGTTCTGGGGGTGGCTACGTGCCGCTGGCTCAAGCTGCCGGCCATCCTGGGCTACTTGGTGGCCGGCGTGCTGATGGAGCCGCACACGCTGGGCCTGGCTTTCGGGCAGGATGCCGAAAGCATCAAGTACCTGGCCGAGTTCGGCGTGGTGTTTCTGATGTTCGTGATCGGGCTGGAGTTCAACCTGCCCAAACTGCGCGCCATGCGCCGGCACGTGTTCGGCCTGGGGCTGGCGCAGGTGTTGCTGACGATGGCGCTGGTCACGGCGGGCGCGCTGGCGCTGAACTGGCTGTTCGCCGACCGCTGGCACATCGGCTGGCAAACGGCGCTGGCGCTGTCGGGCGCCATGGCGATGAGCAGCACCGCCATCGTGGTGAAGATGATGGTGGACCGGCTGGAACTGGACTCCGAGCACGGCCAGCGCGTGATGGGCGTGCTGCTGCTGCAAGACTTGGCGGTGGTGCCGCTGCTGGTGCTGATTCCGGCGCTGGGCGCGGCGCCCGAGCGCCTGTTCACCGCCCTGCTGCTGGCGGGCCTGAAGGCCGCCGCGCTGATCACCGTGCTGCTGTGGGGCGGGCAGCGCGTGATGCGCTGGTGGCTGACGGTGGTGGCGCGGCGCAAGAGCGAAGAGCTGTTCATGCTCAACCTGCTGCTGATGACACTGGGCCTGGCCTGGCTGACCGAGCACACGGGGTTGAGCCTGGCGCTGGGCGCCTTCATCTGCGGCGTGCTGATCTCCGAGACCGAGTACAAGATTCAGGTGGAGGCGCAGATCCGCCCCTTCCACGACGTGCTGCTGGGCCTGTTCTTCATCACCATCGGCATGTTGCTGGACTGGCGGCTGATCTGGTGGCAATGGCCGCTGGTGCTGGCGCTGGTGACGATTCCGGTGCTGTTCAAGCTGGGGCTGGTGGCGCTGCTGGCCAGGAGGCTGGGCGCCAGCAGCGGCGTGGCGCTGCGCACGGGGCTGTACCTGGCGCAGGCGGGCGAGTTCGGCTTCGTGCTGCTCACGCTGAGCCGGCGCGAGGGGCTGCTGGCGCCCGAGCTGTTCAACCCCATCCTGGCGGCCATGGTGCTGTCGATGCTGGCCACGCCCTTCATCATCATGGGCAGCAACCGGCTGGTGATGCGGCTGGTATCGGGCGAATGGCTGCAGCAGTCGCTGCAGATGACGCGCATCGCCAGCCAGTCGATCGACGTGCGCGGCCACGTGCTGATCTGCGGCTACGGCCGCAGCGGCCAGGCCATGGCGCGCGTGCTGGAGCAAGAAGGCATTCCAACCATGGCGCTCGACCTGGACCCCGACCGCGTGCGCCAGGCGCGCGCCGCGGGGCACGCGGTGGCGTTCGGCGATGCGGCGAAATCGCAGGCGCTGCTCGCCGCCGGCCTGAACCGCGCCAGCGCCGTGGCCATCACGACGCTGGAGATGCACGGCGTGATGCAGATTCTGGGCACCGTGCGCGCCCACGCGCCGCAACTGCCGGTGATCGTGCGCACGCAGACCGACCGCGACCTCGACAAGCTGCGCGCCGCCGGCGCCACCGAGGTGGTGCCTGAATCGCACGAGGGATCGCTGATGCTGGCCGGCCATGCGTTGGCGCTGGTGGGCGTGCCCATGCGGCGCGTGGTGCGCATCATGCGCGACCAACGGGACCAGCGCTACCGCCTGCTGCGCGGCTGGTTCCACGGTGCCGACGACGCCAGCGACGACGAGATGGCCGAAGAGCGCCTGCGGGCCATGACCCTGCCCGACACGGTCGAGGGGCGCCGCCTGGCCGATGTACTGGCCGGGCTGCACGAGCTGCGTCCCGTCAGCATGCGCAGCCATACCGGGGCGCCGATGTCCATCGACCCCGACACCGTGCTGCAAGGCGGTGAAACGCTGGTGCTGTCGGGCACCGCCGAGCCGCTGGCGCGGGCCGAGCAATCCTTGACGGCGTGAGTGCCCGGCGGTGCCTCGTACGCCGACCCGGAGGTTTCGAAACGTTAAAGCGCGTCTTGCCCTCGGCGCTGAATCCATCACTTCCACTATGTTCCGAAATCTCCGTGCCGGCGTACTAGCGGACATGAAGTCGGGGCACAATGGCTGGATCATGACCGCCGTTTTTTCAGTCTCCGACTATCTGCGCGAACACATCCGCACCGTGCCCGACTGGCCGGCGCCGGGCGTGCAGTTCCGCGACATCACGCCACTTTTACAGAACCCGCGCGTGTTCCGCGTGCTGATCGACGCCTTCGTGCACCGCTACATGGCGCCCGAGCTGCGCCCCGACGTGGTAGCGGGCCTGGACGCGCGCGGCTTCATCCTGGGCAGCGTGGTGGCGTACGAGCTGAACGTGGGCTTCGTGCCGATCCGCAAGAAGGGCAAGCTGCCCTTCAAGACGGTGGAGGAAACCTACGAACTGGAATACGGCAGCGCCACGGTCGAGCTGCACACCGATGCCGTCTCGCAAGGCCAGCGCGTGCTGCTGATCGACGACCTGATCGCCACCGGCGGCACCATGATGGCGGGCAAGAAGCTGCTGGAAAAACTGGGTGCCATCGTGACCGAGGGCGCCGCCATCGTCGACCTGCCCGAGCTGGGCGGCTCGGCGCGCTTGCGCAACGAGGGGTTGAAGCTGTTCACGCTGGTTAGCTTCGAGGGGCACTGAGGCAGCGAGCCGGGTCGGCGTACCAGGCACGGCCCCCGATGCACGCTCCTCAGGTCACCGCGATACGCATCGTCGCGTTGGCGTGCCGAATCACCACCACGGCCCCGCAGGCCAGCGCCAGTTCCAGGGCGATGGTGGGCTGCCGTGCCGACAGCTCCAGAAAGCGTGGATGCTTCAACGCCCACAGGTGACTGTCGCGCGTGGCCACCACGGTGGCGTTGCGTGGTTGAGCACTAAAGAACGCCCCTTCACCCACCACGGTGCCGGGTGCCAGCACCGCCAGTTGCATGCGCCCCCGAGAGTCTTCCCGATGCACGGTGAGTGAGCCCGATTCGATGAAGAACAGCGTGCGGTCCTTGTCGCCCTGGCGGATGGGCACCTGTCCGGTGGGCACGGGGACTGGCTGCAGGTAAGGCGCCAAGCATGCCCATTGATCATTGTCCAGGCGGCAGGGCAAGGCGTCTTGGGCGCCACCTTCACGGATGACGCTCATCAACCCGCGCAAGGCGGTGCTGGTGTTGACCTCGTACGGTTCCATGGAATTTCCTGCTCCCTGTGAAAAAGGAGGTTCCAGTGTAGGTGAGCCTAAAGCATTGCACCATCCTTTTTTGCGGTGGCATGGACCTATGCGTGCTTGTATTCCATTGCCACTTCAAGGCGTCAATCACCATCATCCCGGCGAAGGCCGGGATCCAGGTTTCCCCGCACACGCCGTCTGGATTGCGGCCTTCGCCGAAATGACGAGATATGGCAGCTTTGATCTGGAGTCGGGATTACTTGCCGATGCAAAAGCGCGCGAAGATCACGCCCAGCAAGTCGTCGGCCGTGAATGCGCCGGTGATTTCGCCCAACGCGTTCTGCGCCAGCCGCAGCTCCTCGGCCAACAGGTCGAGCATGGGCGCGGCCCCTTCCAGGTGCGCGCTGGCGGTTCGCAGATGAGCAGCGGCGCGGGCCAGTGCCTGCAAATGCCGCTCACGCGCGATGAACAGACCATCGCCCGCGCCAGCTTGCCAGCCCACCACCTGCAGCAGGCGCGCGCGCAACGCATCCAGTCCCTCGCCGGTGCGCGCGGACAGGGCGATGCCGCCATCAGGCACAGCCACGTTGGGCGCGGCATCGTGCTTGTTCCAGAGGTGGATCACGGGCACCGAGGCCGGCAGCTTCTCGGCCATGGTGGCGGCGATGGCGGCGTCTTCTGCAACGTAATCGGGTGCCTGTGCGCGGGTCAGGTCGTGCAGCAGCAGCACCGCGTCGGCGTCTTCGATGTGCGCCCAGGCGCGTTCGATACCGATGCGCTCCACCTCGTCGTCGCTGGCGCGCAGGCCGGCGGTGTCCAGCACGTGCAGCGGTACGCCCTCGATCTGGATGGTCTGCCGCACCACGTCGCGCGTGGTGCCGGCGATGGGCGTGACGATGGCCAACTCGGCCCCCGCCAGCGCGTTCAGCAGGCTGCTCTTGCCGGCGTTGGGCTGGCCGGCGATGACGACCTGGATGCCCTCGCGCAGCAAGGCGCCCTGGCGCGCGCGGGCCTGAATATTCAACAATGATTGATTCAAATTTGATAGCTGTCCGCGCACGTCGTGCGTGCTCAGAACGTCAATTTCCTCTTCAGGAAAATCCAGCGTGGCCTCAATCAGCATGCGCAACTGGATCAGGCCATCGACCAGCGCATGGATCTCGCGCGAGAACGCGCCCGCCAGCGACCGGCTGGCCGAGCGCGCGGCGCTTTCGGTGCTGGCGTCGATCAAATCCATCACCGCCTCGGCCTGTGCCAGGTCGAGCTTGCCGTTCAGAAATGCACGCTCGGTGAATTCGCCCGGCCGCGCCAGGCGCAGGCGCGGCAGGCGTTCAGCGCTGGTCGTGGGGTCGATCTCGCTGGCAGCCTGCAGACAGCGCTGCAGCAGCAGTTGCAGCACCACCGGGCCGCCATGTGCCTGCAACTCCAGCACGTCCTCGCCGGTGTACGAATGCGGCGCCGGAAAGTGGATCGCCAGGCCGTGGTCGATGGGGCTGCCATCGGCCTCCCTGAATGGGCCATAAGTGGCGACGCGCGGCGCCAGATCGCGCTCCGTGATCGCGCGCGCCAGTGGCGCCACGTCGCGCCCCGACACGCGCACGATGCCCACGGCGCCACGCCCGGGCGCGGTGGCGATGGCGACGATGGGGTCGGCGGTGGGACTCAGCATGGCATGATTGTCCGCGACTGTTCACCACCGCCCCGCACCCTGCCATGAGCCTGACCTTGTTCAAGAACGTCCACGTGCTCGACGTGCGCGCCGGGCGCTTGCTGAAAGACCATCAGGTGCTGGTGGAAGGCGGCACGATCCGCGAGTTGTCGGACCGGCCCATCACCGCGTCGACGGCGCAGGTGATCGACGGTGGCTGGCGCACGCTGATGCCGGGGCTGATCGACTGCCACGTGCACGTCACTTTCTCGGCCACCAACCTCGCCCTGCTGGCGCAAACACCGAACACCACGCTGGCGCTGCGCGCGCTGCCCATCCTGCGCGGCATGCTGCGGCGCGGCTTCACCACCGTGCGCGATGCGGGCGGTGCTGACTGGGCACTCAAGGCAGCCATCGAGGACGGCATGGACGGCACCGTGATCGGCCCGCGCCTGTTCGTCTGCGGCCCGGCGCTCAGCCCCACGGGCGGGCATGGCGACTTCCGCCCGCGCTCGGACCGACTGCAGCCCATCGGATGTGGTTGCCAGCGGCTGGCCAGCACGCGCGTGGCCGATGGCGTCGACAACGTGCGCCGCACAGTGCGCGAACTGCTGCAGATGGGCGCCGACCAGATCAAGATCATGTCGAGCGGGGGTGTGGCCTCGCCCACAGACCCGGTGAACGCGCTGGGCTATTCGCTGGACGAGACGCGCGCCATCGTCGACGAGGCCGCCGCGCGCCACACCATCGTGCTGGCCCACGCCTACACGCCGGAGGCGATCCGCCGCGCGGTGGAGTGTGGCGTGAAAAGCATCGAGCACGGCAACCTGATCGACGCGCCCACCGCCGCGCTGATGGCCGAACGCGGCGCTGTCGCCGTGCCCACGCTCATCACCTACGAGGCGCTGGCGCGCGACGGCGTGCGGCTGGGCCTGGGCGCCGAAAGCGTGGCCAAGATCGAGCAGGTGCGCTCGGCCGGCCTGCACTCGCTGGAAATCTTCAAAGCCGCAGGCGTGAAGCTGGCCTTCGGCACCGACTTGCTGGGCGGCTCGCACGACTTGCAAAGTGAAGAATTCCTGATCCGTGCGCAGGTGCAGTCCAACCTGGAGGTGCTGCAAAGCGCCACGATCATTGGCGCCGAACTGCTGTGCCAGACGGGCCGGTTGGGTGAAATCTCGCCCGGCGCCTGTGCCGATCTGCTGCTGGTTGACGGCAATCCGCTGGAAGACCTGACCTGCCTGACCGGTCAAGGCGAGCACATTCCGCTGGTGATGCAGGGCGGCCTGATGCGCTTCAACGAGCTGCCCGCATGACAAACCCCGGCGCGCCAACACGCCGGGGTTTGTATGAAAAGCGCCTGTAGCCGGTGCGATCAGGCGCCGCAGAGAGTTTCGTTTTCACGACACGCTGCGGACCCTCACCCCTGCCCTCTCCCAGAGGGAGAGGGGGTTCATGGTCTTCGAGCGGCCGCGGAGCAGGCCACGCCAGCGAACGCCGCGGACGGACCTGCGCCGGCCGCTGGCGTTGCCCCCCTTCCCGAAGAGAGAAGGGGGAAGGCGCGTCAGCGCCTCAGGGGGATGTCACTTGATACTTGTCCAGATCGCCATCGGCCGGTCATCCGCGCGGTGCACCGTGGTCACGCCCTTGCGCATGGCCCAGGGGCGAATCTGGTCGTGCAGTGGCAGATAGTTGTAGTCGTCCTTCACGGTTTTCAGCACTTCGTGGATCATGCCGTTGCGCTTGCCGGCATCCATCTCGGTCTTGATCTGCTGCACCAGGCCGTCGATCTGCGGGTTGCTCATGCGGCCGCAGTTGAAGTTGCCGGCCGCGCCGCCCTTGGGGTCGACGCTGCTGATGAGCGAGTCGATGGAGTACAGCGCGTCCATGGTGGCCACGCCCCAGCCCAGCATGTAGGCGCTGACTTCGTGACGCTGGATCTTGGCCGAGTGGATGGCCATGGGGTTCGACTGCAGCTTGGTCTTGACGCCGATGCGCGACCACATGGCGGTGACGGCCTGGCAGATGGCCTCGTCGTTCAGGTAACGGTCGTTGGGGCAGTCCAGCGTCAGCTCGAAGCCGTTCGGGTAGCCCGCGTCGGCCAGCAGCTTCTTGGCGGCGTTGACGTCGTACTTGGCGGCGCGCGTGCCCAGATCCTTGGTCCAGCCGTTGACCATCGGCGCGATCATGGTGCCGGTGGGCTTGCCCAGGCCGCGCATCACGTTGCGCTCGATGGCGGCGATGTCCACGGCCTGGTACAGCGCCTGGCGCACGCGCTTGTCTTTCAGCGGGTTCTTGCCCTTGACGTTGGAGCCCAGCAGCTCGTCGCGGTGCTGGTCGAAGCCGAGGAAGATGGTGCGGTTCTCGGCGCCTTCGATGATCTTGATATTGGCGTCGCGCTTGATGCGCTCCAGATCCTGCACGGGCGGGTCGACCACCAGATCAACCTGGCCGGAAATGAGCGCCGCCGAGCGCGTGGCCGCGGCCTTGATGGGCGTGAACACGATGTTGTCAACGTTGCCCCTGGGCTTGTCCCACCAGTCGGGGTTCTTCTTCAGCGTGGTGCGGGTGTCGGGCTGCCAGGCTTCGAGAATGAAGGGACCGGTGCCGTTGGCGTTGCGGGCGGCGAAATTTTCCTCCTTGGCCTTGTAGTCCTGCGCCTTGGTGGCATTGTTCTTCTCGGCCCAGGTCTTGTTCATGATGCGGGCGTCGGTGAGCTCGCGAATGACCACCGGGCTGGGGCCCTTGAGAAACACGTCCACCGTGTGGTCGTCCACTTTCTTCACTTCCTGCACGCTCTGCACGTAGGCCGTCATGTTGGAAGGCGGCGTCATGGCGCGGGTGAGCGAGAACACCACGTCGTCGGCGGTGAAGGGCGATCCGTCATGGAATTTGACGCCCTTGCGCAACTCGAAACGGATCTGCGTGGGTGTCACGTTGGTCCACTTGGTGGCCAGCGACGGCTCGACCTCGTACTTCTCGTTGTAGCGCACCAGCGATTCGTAGACCATCTGCTGGTAAGCCAGCGTGGTCTGGTGGTTCTGGCCGTGCGGATCGAAGGTAAGGATGTCGTTGGCCCCGGCGATGCGCAGCGTGGCGGCGTGCGCCGCACCGGTCAGCGCCAAGGCTGCCAGCGCGATCGCGCCGCGGACAAAAGTGGAACGTGCCATCGGTTAACCCTTTTTCAAAGTTGAAAGGGCCGATGCTACCGGCTTCGGCGCTGACGCTGTCACGGTGTTTTCACCCTAGAAACGGCAGTTGGATGCGCCCGAGCGTGCTGTGATGGGCGTGCCAGGCAAGACGCGAGGACGCGGCAGGCTCGTGCCTGCAAGGACGAGCAACGCCGCATGGCATGCCCAGCGCGGTGCGATCGGGTGCATATCACGCTCACCCAACAGATGAACGTGATCGAAGCTGTGAAAGTCAGTGCTCATGCCAGTTGTCCAAGGATGGCGAGCGGTCAACTGCCGTTTCTAGGTTTACCGCACCCGCGCGGCGACAACGCATTCGAATTTGATAGAACTATCTGCACTTTCGGACAGGTGCCAGTAGCCTATTGAACTTGTAATTCTTGAGCCGGACTGGGCGTCCTCAAACCCGCGGCTTGCCCGGCACGCGCCGGTTCACCAGCACGATGCCCGCGGCCACCAGCGCCAGTGCCAGCAGCAGTGACGGCGTGACCGGCTCGCGCAACCACAGCGCGCCCGCCAGCAGCGCGAACAACGGCGTGAGGAACACGAAGGCCGAGATGCGCGTGGCCGGGTAGTGCGCCAGCAGCCACATCCACGCCAGGTAGCTGGCGAAGGCGCCCACCACCGTCTGCGCCGTCACCGACATGGTGGCAAAGGCGCTCCATTGCCAGTTCCATGCCTCGCCCAGTGCCGCTGACAGCAGTGGCAGCGTGACGGCGCTCACGCCCACCTGATAGAAAAGCATCTTCGACGGAGCCGCGCGCACCAGGGCGGTGGAGCGGATCACCACCGTGGTCAATCCCCACAGCGCGCCAGCGACCAGCCCCATCAGGTCGCCGCGCCAGGTCAGGCCACCGCCACCGGCGCCAAAGCCCTCGCGCAGCGCGAACACCACCGCCGCGAAGGCGCAGGCCAGGCCGATCCACTGGATGCGGCGCAGCCGCTCGGCCGGCACGAACAGCGGCAGCACCAGTGCCACCCAGAACGGCGAGGTGTACAGAAACACCGTCAGCCGCGAGGCCGTGGTGTGCTGCAGCCCCAGGTTGATGACCGCGAACTCGGCCGCGAACAGCACCCCCGCCAGCAGGCCCGGCCACAGCGTGCCGTCGCGTTCGAACAGCGGCACGCCACGCCACGCGCACCACAGCCACAGCAGTACCGTGGCACCGACAAAACGCACCGCTGCCTGGAACACGGGCGCCAGCTCGGGCAGCGTGGCCTTCACCAGCACCTGCTGTACGCCCCAGAACAGGCAGCAGGCCAGCAGAATGCCGGCGGCGCGGCCGTCGAGGTGGTCGCGGCGGTCAGTCACAACGGGTGTTCGGTATAGAAGCGCCCGCCATGAAACAGCAGTGGCGCCGCGCCTGGCTGGTGACCGCAGAGCTCCACCTGACCGACGAAGATGACGTGGTCACCCTCCTCGTAGCGGCTGCGGTTGAAGCATTCGAAATGCGCCACGGCGCCGTCGATCAGCGGCGCGCCGGTGGCGCCCGGGTGCCAGGCGGTGCCGGCCCAGCGGTCGCCCACCGGGGTGGCGAAGCGCAACGCCAGCGCCTGCTGATCTGCCGCCAGCACGTTGATGGCGTAGTGCGTGCCGGTGCGAAACGCTTCCAACGACGTCGAGCGCTGGCTCAGGCTCCACAGCACCAGCGGCGGATCAAGCGACACCGAGTTGAACGAGTTGGCCGTCAACCCCACCAGCTCACCCGCCGCCGTGCGCGCCGTGACCACGGTGACGCCGGTGGCGAACATGCCCAGCGCGGAGCGGAATTCCAGCGCGGAAAAGGCGGGGACGGTGGCGGGACGCGGCGGGTTCATTGATGGGCGGATACGGCAACAGGCCATGATAGCCAGGGCAGCCTTGCCGCGCTGGCGAAGGCGTTGCGCCGACCACCTGCATGACCAAGGCATGTCATGCCGAGGCAGCTACTCTATCAATAGCTGCTCACGAAGAATTGGCGCTGGCTTGGGCTATTGGCTGCGAAATTCGCCTTGCAGAAACCCGATCCGGGGCAATCGCTTACCGCGATGAATTTGAGGACAGCCTCTGAGCGAATCAACGCACCAGCAACACGGGCGTCTGGCAGTTGGCCAGCACGCGCGTGGCCACCGAGCCCATCACCAGGCTGCCCAGCGCGCCGTGGCCGCGCGAGCCCATGATGACCATGTCGTACTTGCCGCTCTCGGCTGTCTTGGCGATGGTTTCGCCGGCGTTGCCAACCTTGGACGTGCTCTTGACCTTCAGGTCATGCCGGCCGAGGAACTTGGTCACCGGCTCCAGCACCTTGGCGGCCTCTTCGGCGTAGTACTGGTCCACCACCTCCTTGCCCACGGCGGCGCGGGCCCGCGGCGGCAGCGCGCTCTGCACCGTGAGGGCGGTGAATTCGTTGTCGCCCGAAAAGATTTCCATGTGCGTGGTCACGTAGGCCAGCATTTTCTTGGTGTACGAACTGCCATCGACGGCCAGAAGAATTTTCATGCGGTGTCTCCTTGGGAAGAGTGGGCGGGTGCTTGAAGTCTAAGGCCAGATGCGGGCGTGACCGCGATGGTGAACGCCGGCACGAAGGCCGCCTGCTCGCCCTTGCCGGCATAGCCCAGCGGGTTGGTCACCACGCGGCAGCGGCCGCTGTCGTCGCGGTAGTCCAGCGGGCAGTGCAGGTGCCCATGCAGCCACAGGTCGGCCAGCGGCAGCAAGTCGTCCAGCGCATTGCAAAAACCCGCCGTGCCCGCCCGCAGGCCATAGCGCGGATCAGCGCTGCGCAGGCTGGGCGCGAAATGGGTAACCACCACCGTGGGGCCGTCGAACGGCACGGCCAGCGCGGCGCGCAGCCAGGCTTGGCACACCAGTGCGTGTTCGCGAATCTGCTCGGCCAGGAATGGCTCGCCGCCGCGCGTGGCGGCGGCGAAGCGCAGGTAATGATCGGCGGCACGAAAGGCCTTGTGCCGCGCCTGCAACTGGTCGGCCAGGCTGGCCGTGGGGCCGCGCGGCCTCAGCGCGTCGAAATCGGTCCACAGCGTGGTGCCGACAAAGCGCACGCCGTGCAGCACGTGCGTTTTGCGCTCCAGCCAGATCAGACCCAGCCGCTCGCACGTGGCCCGCAAGCGCGCGTGCGTGGCGTCGAAGTCCATACCGTCGTATTCATGATTGCCCGGCACCACGATCACCGGCACCGGCCAGCCGGCAAAGCGCCCCAGCCCGAAGTCCTCGTCGCCCAGCACTGGCAACGCCGAGCCACGCTGGTACGAACCGATGTCGCCCGCCAGCACCAGCACGTCGGCGCCTGGCGCGGGCTGGGGCTGGAAGGCGGTGTTCTCTTCGAGATGCAGGTCGGACAGAAGCTGAATGTGCATGGGCGGGGCAAAGTGTCGCACGCGTGAACCGTCGTGGCGGCGCACAAAAAAGCCCCGCGCGCGGCGGGGCTGAGCTGGAGGATAAAGCGCGTCAGGCTCAGGCGGCGCTCAGGCGCTCTTCCATCGCCTTCCTGGTGTCGGTCATCTGCTTGGGCAGACCATGGGCCAGTTTGTTGAACAGCTCATCGTGCAGACCAAACTCTTCCTGCCAGGCGTTCTTGTCGATGCTGGTGACGCTGGCGAACTGCTCGGGGCTGAAGGCCAGGCCGTTCCAGTTGATCTCGGCGTACTGCGGCGCCACGCCGAACATGGTCTGCTGGCCGGCGGCGCGGTTTTCGGCGCGGTCGATGATCCACTTGAGCACGCGCATGTTCTCGCCGTAGCCGGGCCACACGAACTTGCCGTCGGCGCCTTTGCGGAACCAGTTGACGCAGTAGATGGCGGGCAGCTTGGCACCCTGCGCCTTGAGCTGTTCGCCCATCTTCAACCAGTGGCCGAAGTAGTCGGCCATGTTGTAGCCGCAGAAGGGCAGCATGGCGAACGGGTCGCGGCGCACCACGCCCTGCGCGCCGAAGGCGGCGGCGGTGGTTTCGCTACCCATGGTGGCGGCCATGTACACGCCCTCGGTCCAGTCGCGCGCCTCGGTGACCAGCGGCACCGTGGTGCTGCGGCGGCCGCCGAAGATGAAGGCGTCGATGGGCACGCCGGCGGGGTCGTCCCAGGCGCTGTCGAGCGCGGGGTTGTTGGTGGCGGCCACCGTGAAGCGCGCGTTGGGATGCGCGGCCTTGCGACCGGCCTTGCCGTCCTCGGGCGTCCAGTCCTGGCCCCGCCAGTCGATCAGGTGGGCGGGTATCTGGTTGCCCTGGTCTTTTTCCATGCCTTCCCACCACACGTCGCCATCGTCGGTGAGAGCAACGTTGGTGAAGATCACGTCCCTGTTCAGGCTCAGCATGCAGTTGGGGTTGGTCTGCATGTTGGTGCCCGGTGCCACGCCGAAGTAACCCGCCTCGGGGTTGATGGCGTACAGCTTGCCATCGCGCGGCTTGATCCAGGCGATGTCGTCGCCGATGGTGGTGACCTTCCAGCCCTCGAAGCCGGCGGGCGGCACCAGCATGGAGAAGTTGGTCTTGCCGCAGGCGCTGGGGAAGGCGGCGGCCACGTGGTACTTCTGGCCCTCGGGGTTGGTCACGCCCAGGATCAGCATGTGCTCGGCCAGCCAGCCCTGATCCTGGCCCATCTTGGAGGCGATGCGCAGCGCAAAGCACTTCTTGCCCAGCAGCGCGTTGCCGCCGTAGCCCGAGCCATAGCTCCAGATCTCGCGCGTCTCGGGGTAGTGGACGATGTACTTGACGTCGGGGTTGCAGGGCCAGGTGGTCTGGTCTTTCTCGCCTTCGGCCAGCGGGGCGCCGACGGTGTGCACGCAGGGCACGAAGTCGCCGTTCTCGCCCAGTACCTCGATGGCGCCCTTGCCCATGCGGGTCATCAGCTTCATGTTGACGGCCACGTAGGCGCTGTCGGACAACTCGATGCCAATGTGCGCGATGGGGCTGCCCAGCGGACCCATGCTGAACGGAATGACGTACATGGTACGGCCGCGCATGCAGCCGTCGAACAGCGGCTGCAACTTGGCGCGCATCTCGGCCGGCGGCGTCCAGTTGTTGGTGGGGCCGGCGTCTTCTTGGCGTTCGCTGCAGATGAAGGTGCGGTCTTCCACGCGCGCCACATCGGACGGGTCGGAACAGGCGAGAAACGAGCCAGGACGCTTGGCTGGATTGAGCTTCTTGAAGGTGCCAGCATCCACCAGCTGCTGGCACAGGCGGTCGTATTCGGCCTGGCTGCCGTCGCACCACACCACGCTGTCGGGCTTGCACAGGGCGGCCATGTCGCCCACCCAGGCGATCAGCTTGGCGTTCTTGACGTAATCGGGGACGTTGAGGTCCTTGACCATCCCGGGAGGCAGGGGTGCGTTCATCGAAAAGCTCCTATGTTGAAAATCGCGTTTTCCCAAGGCTGGCGCCTTGGGAAAACGGACTTTTCGGGCAGATAGACGATTGAAGAAAGCCGGGCGGCGCCAGCCAGGCTGCGGCGCGCGCCCAGTGCAAGTGGATGACAATTCTATGAAACTCGACCAACGCCGGGCTGACACGCATGGCAAAGCCGCACCCCGATGCTGGGGCGCATGCGATTACTCATGACTTGATGGCTGATGGTTGTGGCCCATGCTTGAGGCGTCTTCGACCGACGGGAGGGGCCTTTTGAACGTCAGGGGGCACACGCCCCAGGCAACCCGCCCCGTCCGTCGCTCCACGCGCCGGACGGGGCGGATTCCGTTCAGATCAAGCGGCGCGGTCGTCGTCGGCAGGCTTGTCCGAGCAGTCATCGCACAGCTTGTCCGCCCAGCGCGATGCCAGCCGGCCAGCGGCGTCGCGCCCGCCCAGACCGAAGGCCAGCGCCACAGCCACCGCCACGGCACCCAGCGTCAGGCCGAAGGCCAGGTTGACGATGTCGTCGGCGATGCCCATGGCACGCAGACCCATGGCCAGCACGATGCCCAGGATGGCAAGCCGTGCGATGCGCGCCAT
The DNA here is from genome assembly GCA_030538085.1 of Pseudomonadota bacterium. GTDB lineage: Bacteria > Pseudomonadota > Gammaproteobacteria > Burkholderiales > Burkholderiaceae_C > Ottowia. Next base: position 32,151 of record JAUNUR010000004.1, read on the forward strand.
CATGGTGCCCCGCTCTTCGCCGCTGGCACGGGTGATGGCCTCGTAGGCCACGTTGGCCAGCATGAAGCCGATGATCAGGATCACCGAGCCCAGCAGCACGTCGCCGGCGAATTCGATGAAGGTCATGATCATGTCGCTGAAGCGGTGAAAGCCCAGCTGATTGCCGGCCTCGACCACCGCGAACAGCATGGCGAACAGCAGCGCGATGCGGCCCACCAGCACCGACGGCGGGATGCTGCCGGCGAAGGCGTGCTGCATGTTCAGCTTGGCCGGCAGCGTGTCGAAGCCGACGTTCGCCAGCAAGCTGGCCAGCAGGCGGGTGGCGAACGAGGCCACCAGCCACGTGATCAGCAAGATCAGCCCGGCGGCGATGATGCGCGGCACGGCATCCAGCAGCATGGCCAGCATCTCGGTGGCGGGGCCGGAAATGGCCTCGATACGCAGCGCGTCCAGAGCGGCGATCAGCGCGGGCACGAACACCACGATGAACACCAGCAGACCAGCCAGGCTCGACAGCTGCACCGTCTGGGCCAGCCCGGCCTTGTCACCCACCTGATCGGCGCCGGCCGAGCGCAGCAGATTAGTGACCAGGTTGCGCAGCACGGTGGCCAGAATCCAGCCCACGCCGCCGATCACCAGCGCCGCGACGATGTTCGGCAGGATGTCCACCGCCTTGGCGGTCATGTCCTGCAGCGGCGACAGCAGGCCGTCCATCCGCAGCGTGCCCAGGATGGCGGGCACGAACAGCAGGATCACCAGCCAGAACAGCGCGTTGGACAGGCTGTCGCTGATGGGCGAGATGTTGGCGTGCTCGGACAGCTTCTCGTCCAGCGTGGTGCGGTCGAGCAGCTTCTGCGTGATGCCGCGCACCAGCGTGGCCACCAGCCACGCCAGCAGCGCCAGCAGCAGCGCGCCCAGCAGGCGCGGCGCGTACTCGAACAGTTGCGTGGTCAGCGCGGCGAACGAGCCGGACACCATCGACAGGTTGAGCGCGTTGAACACCGCCGCCAGGGTGAGCAGGATGACCACCCAGAACAGCACCAGCGCCACCACGCCCTCAATGTCCACCGGCTTGCCCGTGGTGCCCGAGAAGCGCTGATTCAGTTGCAAGGCTCCCAGCCCCTTTCGCGCGCCCGCCTTGACCAGCGCGGCCACGAACCAGCCAATGATGAAGATCGCCAGTGCACCGAGCACCTGCGGGATGTGGACACCCATCGCGCTTTGCAGCGAGTCCCACATCGTGTTCCAGTTGTTCATTCCGTCACTCCTCACATTTGGACAACTTTGATTACATGATGATCGCCCGGTAGCGCGGCAGCGTCAACCAAGCGCCATGTAGGACATGGCCGTACAGGATACGCGGGCTTTGTGTCGGTAGTGCATCAAACCGCGCAATATTTACCCCCACGTGTCGCGTGGGGGAACCGAACATGGCGCCGCACTGTCTTCCACCCCCGATGTGATTGCGTTAAGGTGCCTATTTGTGCTGGCGCTCAACCCAAGGGAGGCTGCAGATGGCGAAACGGACGATGACGCTGCGTGAACAGGCGGGCATGCTGGCCACGCCCGGAATGGCCGCGGCGCCGGTGCTGGATCTGATGTGCTCGCATTTCGTGCTGACCCTCGCGGCGCAGCAGGGCAACAAGTTCAATGTCCGTCGCGACATCAATGGCCTGATGGCCCTGGCCGGACGCCACCTGATGTGGCCCGAAGGCGTGTTGCTGCGCCTGCGCGAGTTTCTCGTCCGCCGCTGCAAGGACAACGAGTTCTGGCGCGGCCATGAAGGCCTGTCCCACGCCGAGTTTCTGGAGCGGCACGGCATCTGGCGTGGCCCCTACGAAGAAGGTACGCTGTTTTTCTATCTGGACGAGTACGCCAAGGACTCGCCCAAGGACCTGCTGGCGTTGCTGGCCAGCACCGGCCAATGGCTCAACCACGCGCTCAAGAAGCAGTCCACGCTGGTAGAGAAGAACATCGACTCGCTCGCGAATCTGCTGCAGCTCAACAAGGCCGAGCGCGCGCTGCTGCTGTACGGCACGCTGGCGCGTTACCAGCGCGACTTGCGCAGCATCCTGGTCGAGTTCAAGGTCAACAACGCCCCCGAGGCGTACGAGGCCATCGCGACCCTGGCTGGCGTGACCGCCGTCGAGGTGGGCGAGGCGCTGCGCGCCGGTGGCCGGCTGGAGCGCATCGGGTTGGTGGACAACCTGATCTCCGAGCACAGCATCACCGATCTGGCCGACTTGATGAAAGTCAGCGAAAAGCTGCCCCCGGTGCTGATGCGTGAATACCGCGACCGCGCCGAGCTGATGGCGGTGTTCACCCGCCCGGCGGCCAAGAGCGCGCTGCAAAGCAGCGATTTCCAGTTCGTCGGCGACGACGTACAGGTGCTCATTCACCTGCTGCGCAAGGCCCAGGCCACCCAGGCGCAGGGCGTCAACGTGCTGCTGTACGGCCCGCCCGGCACCGGCAAGACCGAGCTGGCCAAGGTGGTGGCCGCCGAGGCGGGGCTGGACCTGTTCGAGGTGGAATACGCCGACCGCGACGGCAACAGCCTGTCGGGCCGCGACCGCTACCGCTCGATGCAGATCGCCCAGGTGTTCCTGAAGGGCTCGCAAGAGGCCGCGCTGCTGTTCGACGAGGTGGAAGACGTGTTCCCGCCCATCAGCGTGGACGCCGCCGGCCTGATGGCGCGCGCCGAGCAGCAGGCCATGCCGGCCGCCATGGGCCACAGCGTGAGCGGCAAGGCCTGGGTCAACCAGATCCTGGAGAGTAACCCGGTGCCCACCATCTGGGTCACCAACCGCATCGAGCAGATCGACCCGGCCTTCCGGCGCCGTTTCGCCTATCACCTGGAGTTGAAGTCGCCCCCGCCCGGCGCGCGCGAGCAGCTCATCCGCAAGACGCTCGCGGGCGTGGCCGTCAGCGACGCCTTCGTCGCCAAGCTGACCGAGCGCAAGGGCCTGACGCCGGCGCAAATCCGCACCGCCGTGCGCTTTGCCGATCTGGCCCACGTGGGCGACACAGCGGGTGGCGAGGCGTTCGAGGCGCTGATCGAGCGGCAGCTTAAAAACTCCGACGCCGCGCTGGGCCGCAAGGCCGATGACGGCGCGACCAGGGGGCGCCGGCAGGTCACCACCTACGACCTGGACATGCTCAACGTGGAGAGCCGTTTCGAGATCCCGCGCATCGTCGAGGCGTTGAAGGCGCGCGGCCATGGCGCGCTGTGCTTCTACGGCGCACCCGGCACCGGCAAGACGGCGCTGGGCGAATACATCGCCCAGCAGATGGAGCAGCCGCTCATCATCAAGCAGGCCAGCGACCTGGTGAGCAAGTACGTGGGCGAGACCGAGCAGAACATGGCCGCCATGTTCAAGGAGGCGCTGGAAGAAAAAGCCGTGCTGCTGCTCGACGAGGCCGACAGCTTCCTGCTCGACCGCCGTGGCGCGCAGCGCAGCTACGAAGTGACGGAAGTCAACGAGATGTTGCAACAGATGGAGCTCCACCACGGCGTGTTCATCTGCACCACCAACCTGCTCGACCGCATCGACCAGGCGGCGTTGCGGCGCTTCACCTTCAAGATCAGGTTCAAGCCGCTCACCGCCGAGCAGCGCGAGCGCATGTTCATCACCGAGGCGCTGAAGGGCGATGCCGACGCGCTCACCGACGAGGCGCGCCGCCGCCTGGCGAAGCTGGAGCAGCTTTGCCCCGGCGACTTCGCCGCCGTCAAGCGCCAGACCGACATCCTGGCGACGGATTTCTCGGTGGAAGAATTTCTGGAGCAACTGGAGGCCGAACACCGCATCAAGCCCGAGGTGCGCGAGCAACGCTCGATGGGCTTCATGCACTGAACAAGCGTCAGTCATCGGTTGGATGACATGGCACAAGAGCCCAGCCCGCAGCCCACACCCCACTCGTTCTGGACAAACGATGACAACGAATAAAGATGACGTGAAAAGCGCCCTGTTCGCCTGGATTGATGCAAAACTGTCAGGCGAAATCCCTGAACACACCGTCGCGTACCACTTCAATCTTTACGAAGGCACCGATTCGGTTCACGTGCAATTGGTGGGCACATCGACATTTGACGCGGGCGAAAACCCTGAAACAGACTATTGGCCAGGTGAAGAAACATTCTCGACCGACGACGACGTGCTGGAGATTCCGTTCACCGTGGCGGGGCCTGACTGGCAAGCGTGGTTGAAAACGTCGACGGAACTGCTGAACGACTACTTGGCGACTGGGAAGATGTCTGCCGTGCTCAAGCAATCCGCAGGCGTGGGGGCCGGGTTCGTGGACGGAGACATGTATCTTCTGTGGCGGGCATGAAGTCCCGCGCTGGGGAGTTTCATGGTCACGCAGGAAGATAAGAGCCTGTTCAAGGCGCAGCGCTTATCCGCCACGCACCTGGGCCATTAAGCCGTACTTCATCCCTTCGGTGCACACTGTGGGCACACAGTCGAATGGCGACTGTGCTCACGCACAGGAGATGAATCATGAAATCGACCGTACTTCTGGCGGCCATCGCCTTGTTGACCGTCACGGCCTGCAGCCCGCTCACGGTGGGTGATCTTGACCACGAGCCCACCCACGCCATCAGCGGTTACGACCATGGGATGGTGCCGGTATCCAATTCCGCGACGGCCCGTGATCGCGCCCATGGCTGGCGCTACTTCTCCGATCCAGCCACGTTGCGCGCCGTGGTGATCAGCCCACAGGGCGACTATTACCTGAGCCGTGGCAGGGGCCTGCGCTGGGTAGCGGGCACGCAGACAGTCATCTGATCCATTACCACTTCAAGGCTTCAACCTAGAAACGGCAGTTGACCGCTCGCCATCCTTGGGCAACCGGCATGAGCACTGACTTTCGCAGCTTCGATCGCGTTCACCTGTTGGGTGAGCGCGCTATGCACCCGATCGCACCGCGTTGGCCGCACCATGCGGCGTTGCTCGTCCTTGCAGGCACACGCCGTCTGGATTCCGGCCTCGTATCGCGCGGTACGAGCAGGCTTTGCGCCGCAATGACGAGATACTGCGGCTTTGATCTGAAATTTGGAATGAGCGTCTCTGCGCCGGGTTTACGACCTTGACGCGCCCCGCACTCCCTGCCGTGGATTGCGATGCACCCGGCAGGGGGAGTCCTATTATTTTTCAATGATGAAATAGCAGCTTTGCCCTTTGAATACAAGCGCAAACAGCTCCTATTTCCAGACTGACAAACGGCTTCAAACAGTTGTCGCTTGTTTTGGGGCCTGAGCAACCCGGACGTCACGCGGGACTATTGACGTTTTCAAAAATCACGACAGCGCGGGCCATCAGAAAAACCCCCTCGCATTCCCTCGTCATTGCGGCGAAGGCCGCAATCCATGGGGCGTCACCTTGACACGGTGTTGACCTGCGGACACTGTGTGGATTGCGGCCTTCGCCGCAATGGCGGGATGAGGTAAAAGCATGACATAGGCTTGTCCTGAATGACGAAACTCTCAATAGGTTGACCTGGCAGCGCGTCTTCCCTACGACTGGAAAGCATGATCCACCAGACGATCAGCCGCAGGATGACAAGCCGCCGCCAGCGCTTCCAGCAAAATCACGCGCATGAAGCAAGCATTACGGTTTCTTGGAGCAGCGGTCGTTGCTGGAGTGCTGACCAGTTGCGCGGTGAAGTCGCCACCCAGGCCTGCGGCCCCCCCGGCCTCCCCCGCCACCGAACCCGCCTTGCCACCGCCCGGCCCGGTGGCCGATGGCGCGCCCATCGGCCCCGCCATCGAGCGTGGGCGCAGCCGCTGGGTGCCGGTGCGCTGGGCCGACCTGCCGGGGTTCGAGCAGGACAACACCACCGAGGCCTGGAATGCCTGGATCAAGAGTTGCGAGCGCCCCGGCGCCACCTTCGGGCGCCTGTGCAGCGAAGTACGACGCTTGTCGCTGGCCAGCGCCGATGAGCAACGCCACTGGATGATGGCCCGCCTGCAGCCCTATCGCGTGGAGCCGCTGGGCGCTCCGGCCGAAGGGCTGCTGACCAGCTATTTCGAGCCGATGTACGAAGCCTCGCGCAACGCGCAAGCCGGTTTTGGCGCGCCACTGTACCGCCCACCCGCCACGCTGGCGCGGCGCAAGCCTTGGTACACGCGGCAGGAAATGGAAACCCTGCCCGAGGCGCGCGCGCAGCTCGCCGGCAGTGAAATAGCCTTTCTTGCCGACCCGGTGGAGGCGCTGATCCTGCAGATCCAGGGTTCTGGCCGCGTGCGCGTGACCGAGGCCGATGGCAGCCAGCGCCTGGTGCGGCTGGCCTTTGCCGCCACCAACGACCAGCCCTACCGCAGCCCCGGCAAATGGCTGATCGACCAGGGCCTGCTGCGCGGCGACGTCACCTGGCCCGGCATCCGCAACGCGCTGGCGGCCAACCCACAGGTGTTGCAGGGCTTTCTGTGGAGCAACCCGCGCATGGTGTTCTTCCGCGAAGAGCCACTGAGCCCGCTGGACGCGCAATTCGGCCCGCGCGGCGCACAGGGCGTGGCGCTGACGCCGGGACGCTCGATCGCCGTCGATCCGCAGAGCATTCCCTACGGCACGCCGGTGTGGTTGTCTTCGAACGGCCCCGTAGCCAGCCTCAACCGCCTGGTGATGGCGCAGGACACCGGCAGCGCCATCGTCGGCGCCGTGCGGGCCGACTACTTCGCCGGCTGGGGCGCCGAGGCGGGCGAATTCGCCGGCCGCATGAAGCAGCCGCTGCGGATGTGGGTGCTGTGGCCCAAGTGAGAGTGGAGGCCGGTGGCTCGGTATCGAAAACGGCCTTGCTATTCCAATTCCAGATCAAAGCCGCCACATTTCGTCATTGCGGCGAAGGCCGGAATCCAGACGGCGTGTGCGGGGGGAGCCATGGATCCCGGCCTTCGCCGGGGTGACGGTTGTTGATGTCCTGAAGTGGAAATGGAATTGCCTGTCCATCAAGCAAAAAGGCCCGCTGCGCGCGGGCCTTTTTGCTTGATGGGCGCCACGCGGATCGCGAGGCGCCACACGGTCATCGTCAGATGGCGATGGTGCCGCCGTCGGTGCGCGTCACCACTACGGTGGCCGAGCGCGGGCGCTTGTGGCCGTGGTGCAGCTTGTCGCTGGCCGGCGCCTGGTTGCCGGGCCAGTGGCTGGTGAACGTGTTGGTGGCGAAATCGCCCGCGGCCTCGCCTGGGTGCTGCACGTTGAAGAACAACGTCTTGCCGTCGGGCGTGACCACCACGCCGGTGATCTCGCAGTCGAACGGGCCGACCAGGAAGCGGCGCACGTTGGCGTCGGTGGCCTGGGCGCCCACGATGGTGGCCTGGCCGTCCCGGGTGGTGACCTTGCCACCATCACCCACCTGGCCAGGGATGGCGGCCAGCATCATGCAGTTGGTCACGTCGGTGTAGGAGCCATCGTCGGTCTGGATCCACAGCAGGCCGCCGGCGTTGCCGTTGCGCTGGTCGAAGTACAGGCCATCGGGGCTGGAAAAGTCGTTCACGGCGGTCAGGCCGGACAGGTTCTCGCTTTGCTTGTTGTCGCTGCGGGCGCCGAACAGGTACACGTCCCACTGGAACTTGGTGCCGGCCTGGCCGCCTTCTTCCTTCCAGCGGATGATGTGACCGTTCTGGTTCTTCAGGCGCGGGTTGGCGGCATCCAGCGGCACCTTGGTGCCATCGCGCTGCGAGTTGTTGGTCATGGTCATGTAAACCTCGTTGTTCAACGGGTTCACGCCACCCCACTCGGGGCGGTCCATCTTGGTGGCGCCCATGAAGTCGGCGGCCAGACGGCAGTGGATCAGCACGTCGCCCTGGTCGGCGAAGGGGTAGAGCTTGTTGCCGGCGTCGATGCCGTTCTTGCCGTGCGTCAGCTCCAGCCACTCACCGCTACCGTCGGCGTTGAACCTGGCTGCATACAGCTTGCCCTTGTCCAGGTACTTGGCGCCCACGGCGGTACCGCCGTCGATGTCCTTCGGATCCCACTTGGCGTCGGAGACGAACTTGTACACGTATTCGTTGCGCGCATCGTCACCCGAGTAAATGACGATGGGCTCGCCCGCCTTGGCCGGCGCCGGCCAGGAGCCTTCGTGGTTGAAGCGGCCCAGCGCGGTGCGCTTGACGGGCTTGCTGTCGGGGCGGAACGGGTCGATCTCGACCACCCAGCCAAAGGTGTTGAAGCTGTTGCGGTGGTCTCCGGCGGCGGTGGCGGCGCTGACCTTGCTGTTCCAGCGCTGGTAGGACTCGCCATCGGGTGAATCCCAGCCGTAGGGGTTCTTGCGGCCTTCGGGCAGGCCATAGCGCTTGAGCGCCACGATCTCGCTGGCGCTGCGCTGGGCATCGTCGCCGGCGGCACGGCCGATGACGTTGAGGTAGTTCTCCTCGCAGGTCAGGTAGGTGCCCCAGGGCGTGTAGCCGTTGGCGCAGTTGTTGTTCATGCCAAAAGCCAGCTTGCCATTGGGCGACAGCTTGTTGATCAGCTTGGCGTTGCCGGCGGCGGGGCCGGCCATGTCCATTTCGGTGGCGCTGGTCACGCGGCGGTTGTATTTGGAGCCGCGCACCATTTCCATGTCGTTGCTGCCGGCCTTGCGCTTGATCTCGACCACGCTGACGCCATGGGCGCGGATTTCCTTTTCCACCTCGGCGGCGGGGCGCTTGCCGTCCACCGTGGTGCTGCCGGCGCCGTGCAGGCCGTAGGGGGCGACCACGTACTCGTGGTTCACGCACAGCAGGCCGCGGTCGGAGCGGTTGACGTCGTACTTGCCGTCTTCGGACAGGCCGAAGTAGTACATGCCGTCGTGGCCGTCGCCGATGCGGCGGTCGTAGGACTCGGGCGTCTCGGTGCCCTTGTCGCTCCAGGTGGCATCGCCGTAATGCATGGGGTCACCCAGCGCGTGCAGGATGCTGACCTGGTAGCCGGCCGGCACGCTCACGGTGTCGGCGTTGGTCTTGGCCACGGCCGCGAAGTTCAGCGACACGGGGGTTGGCTCGGCCGGCGTCGGGGCAGCGGGTGTCTTGTTGTCATCACCACCGCCGCAGGCCGACAGGCCCACGCCGCCCAGCAGCGCGGCCGTGGTGGCGCCAATGCCGCCCTTGAGCGCGCCACGGCGGCTCAGGCGCGCGGCCAGGATGGTGTCCATGTGGGCGTTGGACGAATGGTTGACGATCTCGTTGTCGTCGTATTCGGAATAAGGAATGGTGTTCATGACTGGTGGGACCTTCGTGAGATGAGGCAGACCTTGGGGGAAGGCCGCATCGTGCAGTCCCGATGTGGCAGTGTCGTGACACCACCATGACGCGGTCATGACAGTCGTCAGCGACCGCGCCGCGCTGAACTCAACTGCTCCAGCGGCAGCGCCCCGCCGGCCTTGACCTCGCCCAGCGAGAAGCTGGTGTGCATGTCCTTCACGTTCGGCAGGTTCAGCAGCACCTCTCGCGCGAAGCGGCTGAACTGTTCCAGGTCGGCCGCCACTACCTGCAGCTCGAAGGTGCCGGTGCCGCTGATGTAGTGGCAACTGACGATCTCGGGCCGCTCGCGGATGGCCTGCTCCAGCCCGCGCATCGACGCCGCGCCGATCTGCGCCGCATCCAGCCGCACGAAGGCCAGCACGCCCAGGCCGATCTTGTGGCGGTCGATCTCGGCACGATAGCCGCGGATGAAACCGGCCTCTTCCAGCGCACGCACGCGGCGCCAGCAAGGCGCGGCGGACAGGCCGACGCGCTGCGCCAGCTCGGTGTTCGTCAAGCGCCCGTCCTGCTGCAGATGTTGCAGGATGGCAAGGTCGTAAGCGTCAAGTTTTTCCATGGAGCACAGATTTTAGAAAGAGTCTTTCACTTTCGAGCTTCAAAAGGGAATGCAAAGAAAACACTTATCGCGGCAGGCGGCATACACTTTGCTTTCAAATAGAGCACAGGCGTGCCCACACGGCGCGCCACACATGCTGGCGCCCACGAGGCGGTGGCCCATACAGGAGACAAATGCGATGAACGCCCCCTTGCCCGAGCACGTCCGCAAGGCGCTGGAAACAGTGACCCTGGACGACAAGTACACCCTGGATCACGGCCGCGCCTTCATGAGCGGCGTGCAGGCGCTGGTCAAGCTGCCCATGCTGCAGCGCCAGCGCGATGCGCTGGCCGGCAAGAACACCGCCGGCTTCGTCAGCGGCTACCGCGGCTCGCCCTTGGGCGGCTACGACCAGGCGCTGTGGGGCGCGCGCAAGCACCTTGAAAAGCAGCATGTCGTGTTCCAGCCCGGCGTGAACGAAGAGCTGGCGGCCACCGCGCTCTGGGGCACGCAGCAACTGGGCTTCGCGCCGCCGGGCAGCAACCGCTACGACGGCGTGTTCGGCATCTGGTACGGCAAGGGGCCGGGCGTGGACCGCTGCTCCGACGTGTTCAAGCACGCCAACATGGCGGGCACCACGCCGTGGGGCGGCGTGATCGCCGTGGCGGGCGACGACCACGTGGCCAAGAGCAGTACCGCCGCGCACCAGAGCGACCACATTTTCAAGGCCTGCGGGCTGCCGGTGTTCTTTCCGGCCACGGTGCAGGAAATCCTGGACCTGGGCGTGCACGCCTTCGCCATGAGCCGCTACGCGGGCGTGTGGACGGGCATGAAGACGATTCAGGAAATCGTCGAATCCAGCGCCACCGCCGTGATCGACCCGCAGCGGGTGCAAATCCACATTCCCACCGATTTCGAGATGCCGCCCGGCGGCGTGCACATCCGCTGGCCCGATGCCGCGCTGCCGCAGGAAGAGCGCCTGTTCAACTGGAAGTGGTACGCGGCCCTTGCCTACGTGCGCGCCAACCGGCTGAACCACAACGTGATCGAAGGCCCCAGCGACCGCCTGGGGCTGATCGCCAGCGGCAAGGCCTACAACGACACGCGCCAGGCGCTGCTGGATCTGGGGCTGGATGACGCCACCTGCCGCCAGTTGGGCATTCGCCTGCACAAGGTGAGCGTGGTGTGGCCGCTGGAGGCGCAGATCACGCGCGACTTCGCCGCCGGGCTGAAGGAAATCCTGGTGGTGGAGGAAAAGCGCCAGGTGATCGAATACCAGTTGAAGGAGCAGCTCTACAACTGGCGCCCCGACGTGCGCCCCAACGTGATTGGCAAGTACGTGGACGAGGACGGCGCCGTCGGCGGCGAGTGGGCGCGCGCCAACCCCACGGCCGATACGCTGCTGCGCGCCACGGCCGATTTGACGCCGGCCATCATCGCCCGCGCCATCGCCGCGCGGCTAAAAAAATTGGGCCTGGACGCCGCCATGACGGCGCGCATCGACCACCAGCTGGCCGTGCTGGACGCCGCCGAGCGCGGCATGCAAGCGCTGGAGCTGGGCGGCAGCGGCGCCGACCGCCTGCCCTGGTTCTGCTCGGGCTGCCCGCACAACACCAGCACGCGCGTGCCCGAGGGCTCGCGCGCCATGGCGGGCATCGGCTGCCACTTCATGACCATCTGGATGGACCGCGACACCATCGGCTTCACCCAGATGGGCGGCGAGGGCGTGCCCTGGGTGGGCCAGCAGCCGTTTTCCAACGAGCAGCACGTGTTCGCCAACTTGGGCGACGGCACCTACTACCACAGCGGCACGCTGGCGGTGCGCCAGGCGGTGGCGGCGGGCGTCAACATCACCTACAAGATCCTCTACAACGACGCCGTGGCCATGACCGGCGGCCAGCCGATCGGCGAGCGGCCCGAGGGGCTGTCGGTGATCCAGATCGCGCAGAACATGCGCGCTGAAGGAGCGGCCAAGATCACCGTCGTCACCGACGAGCCCGAAAAGTACGACGGCGCCAGAAACCTGGGCTTGCCCGACGGCATCGAGATTCACCACCGCGACAAGCTGGACGCGGTGCAGCGCGAGTTCCGCGAGATCGCGGGCACCACGGTCATCATCTACGACCAGACCTGCGCCACCGAAAAGCGCCGCCGCCGCAAGCGCGGCACCATGGTGGACCCGGCGGTGCGCGTGGTTATCAACGAACTGGTGTGCGAGGGCTGCGGCGATTGCAGCGTGAAGAGCAACTGCCTGAGCGTGGAGCCGCTGGAGACCGAGTTCGGCCGCAAGCGCACCATCAACCAGAGCACCTGCAACAAGGACATTTCCTGCGTCAATGGCTTCTGCCCCAGCTTCATCACGGTGGAAGGCGGCAGCCTGAAGAAGAAAGCCAAGGCCAAGGTCAGTGCGTCGCCGGCCGATCTGGGCGCGTTGCCCGAGCCGGTGCCGCCGCAGCCCGAGCCGGGCGGTGCCTGGGGCATCGTGGTGGCCGGCGTGGGTGGCACCGGCGTCATCACCATCGGCCAGCTGCTGGGCATGGCCGCGCACCTGGAGGGCAAGGGCATCGTCACCCAGGACGCGGCTGGCTTGGCGCAAAAGGGCGGCTCCACCTGGAGCCATGTGCTGATCGGCAGCGCGCAAGACAACATCCGCACCACGCGCGTGGGCATGGCGGCGGCTGATCTGGTCATCGGCTGCGACCCCATCGTCACCGCCCACCAGGAAACCACGCTGCGCATGCGCGAAGGCCGCACGCACGTGGCTCTGAATACGCACGGCACGCCGACGGCCGCTTTCGTGAAGGACGGTGCCTGGCAGAACCCGGCCGAGCGCTGCGCCGCCGACATCGCCCGCGCCGTGGGGCCATCGGGGCTGTCGAGCCTGGATGCCGATGCCATCGCCAGCCAGTTGATGGGCGACACGATCTATGTCAACCCGATTTTGCTGGGCTACGCCTGGCAGAAGGGCTGGGTGCCGCTGGGCCGCGCGTCGCTGCTGCGCGCCATGGAGCTGAACAACGTGCAGGTGGAGAACAATAAAACCGCCTTCGAATGGGGCCGTCAGGCCGCGCACGATTTCTCGCGCGTGCAGAAGCTGCTGACGGGCGCGGGCGGCGCGCAGGTGATCGAGTTCAAGAAGCGCGAGACGCTTGAATCCATCATCGCGCGGCGCGTGGAGTTTCTCACCGGCTATCAGGACGCGGCCTACGCCGAGCAGTACCGCGACTTCGTGGCGCAGGTGCAGCAGGCTGAAAGCCGGCTGGGCGGCAAGACCGCCTTGAGCGAGGCCGTGGCGCGCTACCTGTTCAAGCTGATGGCGTACAAGGACGAGTATGAAGTGGCGCGCCTGCACAGCGACCCGGCGTTCCAGCAGCGCATCGCCGACATGTTCGAGGGCGATTACAAGATCAACTACCACCTGGCGCCGCCCATGACGGCCGACCGCAACGAGAAGGGCGAGTTGCTGAAGAAGAAGTACGGCCCGTCGATGCTGGGCAAGTTCAAGCTGCTGGCCAGACTGAAAGGGCTGCGCGGCGGCGCGCTGGACATCTTCGGCAAGACCGAGGAGCGCCAGACCGAGCGCGCGCTGATCCAGCAATACCGCGCCAGCATCGAGGAAGTGATGAACAGCCTGAACAGCGAGAACCACGCCACGGCGGTGGAGATCGCCCGCATCCCCGATCAGATCAAGGGCTACGGCCACGTGAAAGAGCGCAACCTGAAGGCCGCCCGCATGCGCTGGGACGAGCTGATGGCGCGCTACCGCGATCCGCAAGCGCCACGGCAGGTGGCCTGATGCCGTTTTGCGTTCAAAAAGATAGTTTTTGATCCATGACGGAATGACTTCGCCGCTGCGCGGCGTCAATGACGAAATGATGATGACCGTGAGCGAAGCGCGCCTGGCGCTCCATGGCGTCATGGCGGCGCAGCCGCCGTCATCGAAGCGCAGCGAGATCATTTCGTCACCCTCTGCCGCGCGAACCTGCATGAGAGCAGGCGTGCGACACCGGGCTTCATAAAAATATAGCTACCCGCCCGTGCCAGCAAAGAATCTCAGAATCAAAAGGTGCTGAAATCCTTGTTTGACACACGCAAACTGCTATCAAAACAATGAATATTGATCGTCACGGCCTTGCTGGCCGTGGCGCAGGCGGGTGCCGCTTAAAATGGTGGGTTGCCAGCCGGGCGCGTTGCCGCGCGGCCCGTGCTTTTGTCTTTCACCTTCTTTCCGCTATCGGAGTCTGCCCGTGTTCATCTCCAACGCCTTCGCCCAGACCGCCCCGGCCGCCGCAGCGGGCGGCGACATGGGCTCCACGCTCATGAGCATGCTGCCCTTGCTGGCGATGTTCGGGGTGCTGTACTTCATCATGATCCGCCCGCAAATGCGCAAGCAGAAGGAGCACCGCGCCATGATCGACGCCCTGGCCAAGGGCGACGAGGTGGTGACCGCCGGCGGCCTGCTGGGCAAGGTGAGCTCGCTCACCGACAGCCACATCGGCCTGCAAATCGCCAACGGCGTCGAGGTGCAGATGCAGCGCAGCGCCGTGGTGCAGGTGCTACCCAAGGGAACCATCAAGTAAGCGGGCGAATCGCACCGCCGCCGCCAGCCCAGGGCCGCTCCCGCCGGCCCGCTACCGACCCCTCTTCATGAACCGATACCCCGTCTGGAAATACATCATCATCCTCATCACCCTGGTGGTGGGGGCGATCTACACGCTGCCCAACTTCTTCGGCGAGGCGCCGGCGGTGCAGGTGTCGGCGGGCAAGGTGACCGTGCGCGTCGATGGCAACACCCTCTCGCGCGTCGAGACGGCGCTGCAAGCCGCCAGCCTGACGCCCGACCGCCTGACCCAGGAAGGCACTTCGGTGTGGGCACGCTTCGACACGCCCGACAACCAGCTCAAGGCCAAGGACGCCATCGAGCGCACCCTGAACCCCGACCCGGCCGACCCTTCGTACATCGTGGCGCTGAACCTGGTGCCGCGTTCGCCCGCCTGGCTGGCGGCGCTGAACGCCAAGCCCATGTACCTGGGGCTGGACCTGCGTGGCGGCGTGCACTTCATGCTGCAGGTGGACATGCGCGAGGCCATCACCAAGCGGCTCGACACGCTGGCCAGCGACATCCGCCTGAACCTGCGCGAAAAGGACGTGCGCCATGGCGGCGTCAGCCGCGAGGGCAACTCGATCGAGGTCCGCGCCCGCGACGCCGCCACGCTGGAGGCGGCGCGCCGCGTCATCACCGACAGCCAGCCCGACCTGCAACTGGCTGAAACCCAGGGCGGCGAGCCGCGCCTGGTGGCCACCTTCAAGCCGCCGGCGCTGCAGAAAGTGCAGACCGATGCGGTCAAGCAGAACATCAACACGCTGCACAACCGCGTCAACGAGCTGGGCGTGGCCGAACCCGTGATCCAGCAGCAAGGCGCCGACCGCGTGGTGGTGCAGCTGCCCGGCGTGCAGGACACGGCCAAGGCCAAGGACATCCTGGGCCGCACCGCGACGCTGGAAATGCGCCTGGTCGATGAAAGCACCGAAGGCCGCGCCGCCGAGCTGAACAACGGCCCCGTGCCCTTCGGCTCGGAGAAATTCCTGCTGCGCGACGGCACGCCGGTGATCGTCAAGCGCCAGGTGATCCTGACCGGCGACCGGCTGACCGACGCCCAACCCGGTTTCGACTCGCAGACTCAGCAGCCCAAGGTGGATCTGACGGTGGATGCGCAAGGTGGCCGCGTCATGCGCGACACCAGCCGCGAGAACCTGCGCAAGCGCATGGCCATCATCCTGTTCGAGAAGGGCAAGGGCGAGGCGCTGACGGCGCCGGTGATCCAGGCCGAGCTGGGCACGCGCTTCCAGATCTCCGGCTCGATGACCACGGTGGAGGCCAACGACCTGGCGCTGCTGCTGCGCGCCGGCTCGCTGGCGGCGCCGATGGAAATCATCGAAGAGCGCACCATCGGCCCCAGCCTGGGCGCCGACAACATCTCCAAGGGTTTCAAGAGCGTGACCTGGGGTTTCGTGGCGATCGTGCTGTTCATGATGGTCTACTACCACCTGTTCGGCGTGTTCTCGTCGATCGCGCTGACCTTCAACCTGCTGCTGCTGGTGGCCATCCTGTCGATGCTGCAGGCCACGCTGACGCTGCCGGGCATCGCCGCCGTGGCGTTGACGCTGGGCATGGCGATTGACGCCAACGTGCTGATCAACGAACGCATACGCGAGGAGTTGCGCGGCGGCGCCTCGCCGCAGGCGGCCATCCACGCGGGTTACGACCGTGCCTGGGCGACGATCCTGGACTCCAACGTCACCTCGCTCATCGCCGGCCTGGCGCTGCTGGCCTTCGGTTCCGGCCCGGTGCGCGGCTTCGCGGTGGTGCACTGCATCGGCATCCTGACCTCGATGTTCTCGGCGGTGTTCTTCTCGCGCGGACTGGTCAACTGGTGGTATGGCCGCCAGAAGAAGCTGAAGATGGTGTCGATCGGCACCGTGTGGCGGCCAGAAAACGACAACAAGCTGGCCGACGGCAGCAGCACGGCTGGCTGAGCGCGGAGAGAACAGAACCATGGAATTTTTAGCTCCGGCATCACATGCGCTTTGCGCCCATGTGAGCCTTCGCTGAAAACTCCGACAGAAGCTTAGGAAAGTCAGATGGAGTTTTTCAAGATCGGACGGGACATCCCGTTCATGCGGTATGCGTTGGTCTTCAACGTCATATCGATCGCCACCTTCGTGCTGGCGGTGTTCTTCCTCGTCACGCGAGGCCTGCACCTGTCAGTGGAGTTCACTGGCGGCACGGTCATGGAAGTCAGCTACAGCCAGGCGGCCGATCTGGCCCAGGTGCGCAGCACGGTCGGTTCGCTCGGCTACGGTGAGGCGCAGGTGCAGAACTTCGGCACTTCGCAGGACGTGCTGATCCGCCTGCCGGTGCAGCAGGGCAAGACATCGGCCCAGCAGAGCGAGCAGGTGCTGCAGGCGCTGAAGGCGGCGTCGCCCGACGTTGAATTGCGGCGCACCGAATTCGTGGGACCGCAGGTGGGGCAGGAGCTGGCGGCCGACGGGCTGAAGGCGCTGGCCTTCGTGGTCATCGGCATCATGATCTACCTGTCGATGCGCTTCGAATGGAAATACGCGGTGGCCGGCATCATCGCCAACCTGCACGACGTGATCATCATCATGGGCTTCTTCGCCTTCTTCCAGTGGGAGTTCTCGCTGTCGGTGCTGGCGGCGATTCTGGCGGTGCTGGGCTACTCGGTGAACGAATCGGTGGTGATCTTCGACCGCATCCGCGAGAACTTCCGTCGCTACCGCAAGATGAGCACGGTGGAGATCATCAACAACTCCATCACCGCCAACATCAGCCGCACCATCATCACCCACGGCTCGACGCAGATCATGGTGCTGTCGATGCTGCTGTTCGGCGGCGAGACGCTGCACTACTTCTCGGTCGCGCTGACCATCGGCATCCTGTTCGGCATCTATTCGTCGGTGTTCGTGGCCGCCGCCATCGCCATGTGGCTGGGCATCAAGCGCGAAGACCTGATCAAGGGCGGGCGCAAGGAAGGCGACCCGAACGACCCGAACGCGGGCGCGGTGGTCTGACCCGCGCGCCGAAGGCGCCTAGGCCGCCGCGGCACCTCGTGCGATACTGACCGCCGCTCGAGCCATGGTCACGCCCACATCGTCCCCGTCCGCACACCACATCGCACAGCAAGTGCGCGGGCGGTTCGTGGACGCGCTCGACGGCCTGATCGTCGAGCTGATGGGGCACATTCAAACCCAGCTCGCCACGCTGGCCCAGGGTGGCGCAGCGGCCGGCTCGCTCGCCACCATGCAACTGGCGATGGAGGCGGGCGACATCTTTCACCGCGAGCGTCAGGCCTGGGTGGCGGCCGTGCGCGCGGGATGGCGCGATGCGCTGGGCCGTGGGCGCAACGCCGATCCGTCGGCGCCCAGCCAGTTGGCAACGCTGGAACTGGTGGACGACGAGGTGGTCGAGCGCAAGATCGTGGCCTCGCGCCTGGGCAATGCGGTGCTCGACGCGAGCGGCACCGAATTCAACAATCTGCGCTTGCGCATGCAGTCGCTGGAGCGGCGCAGCGACCTGTCGGGGCACGATGTGCTGCGCCCCGAGACTTTCGCGCTTGAACTGCTCAAGGCCTGGGCCAATCAGGGGCTGACGCCGCCGATGTGGGCACTGGTGCATGGCGTGATCCAGGAAGCCATGATCCAGCGCCTGGCCGACGCATACCGTGATGCCAACGGTTTTCTGGTGGACCAGGGCGTCATGGCCGAAATCGACATGAAGGCCCTGGTGCGCCGCACGGACGGTGGTGTCTCGGCGGCTGGCGGCATGGGGCAGCCAGTGCCACCACGCCGGCAGGCAGAGCCGGGCTGGGGACGCGCCCCGGATCAGGACGACGCCCGCGCATCATCCTGGGGTGGGCGCGCCGACTCCGTGCTGCCCACCACGGGCGCACACGATATCGGGAGTGCATCGGAATTTCCTGATGTCCGGCCTTCCGCGCTGGCCCGCGCGGCACAGGAAACGCGCATGCTCACCGGGGTGACGCCCATGACCCGGGTGCGGCAACGCGCCCAAGGCGTCCTGGGGCAGTTGAAGCGTCTGCTGACAGACCGGGTGGCGGATTTCGATCCTGGCGCGGCCGGCCCGCGCATGTCGCAGTCGCCCACTCTGGCGCGCGCGCTGGCGGAAGTGGTCACGCCGTTCGCCGTCACCGAGCTGATGGACGTGGAGGCGGATGGCGCGGTCGCGACGCTGCCCATGCCCAACCTCGAGATCGCGGTCGACCGCGTGCGTCAGCGGGCCTCCGAACTCAAGACGAAAACCGACAAGCCCAGTGAGAAAGCCGTCATCGAGATCGTGGCGCTGATGTTCCAGGCCATCCTGGCCGAGGAGCGCATTCCAGCCGCCATCCGGGTCTGGTTTGCCCGCCTGCAGATTCCCGTGCTGCGCCTAGCGCTGGCCGAACCGGATTTCTTTGCCTCGGTGCAGCACCCGGCGCGGCAGCTCATCGACCGCATGGGCGCTTGCGCGCTGGGCTTCGATGCAAGCACGGTCGCCGGTAACCGGCTGGAGCGCGAGATCAAGCGCATCGTCCAAGTCATCGAGCAATATCCCGAAACCGGACGGCGCGTGTACCAGCTGGTGCTGGACGAGTTCAAGCGCTTCCTGGGCCGGTCGCTGACGGAGGGCGGTAGCGCCCAGCACGCCGCGACGCTGGCGCAACAGGTTGAGCAGAAGGAGGCGCTGGCGATTCAGTACACGATTGAGCTTCGCCGGATGCTGGCTTCGGTGCCGGTGCCCGACGATGTGCGCGAATTTCTGTTCCGTATCTGGTCCGAGGTGCTGGCCATGGCGGCCGTGCGGCGCGGGCCGCAGGCGGAAGAAACCCTGCGCTACAAGCAGGCGGCGGCGGATTTGCTGTGGGCCGTCAGCCCGAAGACCGACCGCGCCGAGCGCAGCCGCGTGGTGCAGCAACTCTCGGGGCTACTCCAGGCCTTGCGCGGCGGCATGAACTCGC
Source organism: Pseudomonadota bacterium (assembly GCA_030538085.1). Taxonomy (GTDB): domain Bacteria; phylum Pseudomonadota; class Gammaproteobacteria; order Burkholderiales; family Burkholderiaceae_C; genus Ottowia. The sequence continues at coordinate 51,457 of JAUNUR010000004.1, forward strand.
TGGCCATGGCCGAGCACGATCAGGACGGGCACATCAAGCTCATCAACGACGCCGTGATGCAGGCCTTCGTGTCACGCGGCGATGGCCTGTCGGCCACCAAGCTGGCCGAGTTGTCGCACAGCCTGGCCGGGTTGGAGGATGTCGTGACCGACGACCCCGAGGGCGACGTGCTGCTCGATCCCGGCATGATCGAGCTGATGTTCGGTGTCGAGGGCGATGTGCTTGAAGTCATCGCCACGGGTGGCTCGCAACCCAGCGACGGCATGCTGCAGTGGGCGCGCGAGCTGGAGCTGGGCGCATGGTTCACCCTGGACTACCAGGGCGACGTGGGCCAGGTGCAATACGTCTGGAAAAGCCAGCGCGGCCAGTTGCACATGTTCTCGGCGGGCTCCACGCGCAACTATCTGGTGCAGACGCGCCGGCTGGCGTCCTACCTGCAGGCCGGCCTGCTGGTGCCGGTGGAAGACGAGGCGCTCACCATCCGCGCGACGCGCGAGGCGCTCACACGGCTCAACGCCGATCCCGAGCGCCTGCTGCACTAACTCCATTTCAAGGCGCCAATCACCGTCATCCCGGCACACGCCGCCTGGATTCCGGCCTTGATCGCGGTACGGGGCAGGCTTTGCATCGCGGTGGCCAGCTCAGGCTTGTCCCAATCGCTGGAACAGCCCGCCCGGCAAACGCCCCACCAAACCATCCAACTCCAGCTCCAGCAGGCGTGCCTGCAAGGTGGCGGTGTCCAGCCCCGTGCGCGCCAACAAGGCGTCCAGGCTCACCGGGTCGGCGCCCAGGGCCGTCAGCAGGCCATCGGGGTCACTGGGCGGCGACGCGGCGGTGGCGGGCGCGCTCACTGAAGAGGCACTGCCGGGCCACCGCAGCTCTTCCAGCACGTCCTGAGCGGTTTCCACCAGTTTCGCGCCTTGCCGGATCAGGGCGTGGCAGCCGCGTGACTGCGGACTGTGGATCGACCCCGGGATGGCGAACACTTCCTTGCCTTGCTCGACGGCCAGGCGTGCCGTGATGAGCGAGCCGGATTGCAGCGCCGCCTCCACCACCAGCGTGCCTTGCGACAAGCCAGCGATCAAGCGGTTGCGCTTGGGAAAATTGCCGGCCAGCGGTGGCGTGCCCAGAGGATATTCGCTGACGATCAGGCCGTGCCGCGCGATGCGGTGCGCCAGATCGCGGTGCTGGCGGGGATACACGCGGTCGATGCCGGTGCCCACGACGGCGATGGTGGGCATGCCGCCGATGGGCGCGCCCTCCAGCGCGCCTTCATGCGCCGCGCCATCCACGCCCAGCGCCAGCCCCGATATCACCGTGATGCCACCGCCCGCGAAGGCGCGCGCGAACTGACGGGCGTTCTGCGCGCCCTGCGGCGTCGGGTTGCGGCTGCCGACCATGGCGATGGCTTTCGCGGGCCAGGCCATCGGCTCGCCCGCCGCAGCGCTCCCCCCCAGCACGTACAGCATCGGGGGCGGGTCTTCGGTGGCCAGCAGGCTGGCGGGATAGGCCGCGTCGCCCAGGGTCACGAGGCGGCACGCCACGCCGTCCTCGGCGGCTTGCAGCCAGTCGAGCGTGGTTTGCAATTGCAAGGGCAAGGTATCGGGCTCTGCTTGCAGCGCGCTGGCCTGCGCCACCGTCAGCACCTGGCGCAGCGCGGCGTGCGGCTGCTCGAAGATGGCTTGTGGCAGACCGAAAGCCGCCAGCAGGCGCCGCGCGGCATCGTTGCCGACCCCGGGTGTCAGGGTCAGCCGCAGCCAGGCTTCGATTTCAGCGCGATCCATGCCGGGGAAACGGTTAACCGAATGAGCACACTGGCGGTGCCGCCGTCACCGCGCTCAGCGAAAGAGGCGACGGCGTGAGCCGCCGGCGCTCAGTTCGGGTTGGTGAGCTTGTCGCCAACCTGCACCGGCTGGGTGATCTCCATGACCAGCGCGTAGGACACGCGCTCGAACATGCGGAACACCATGGCCACGCCGTTACGCTCGTCGGGCAGCCTGATGACGGATCGCTTCTCGTCAGTCTTGTCCACCAACTGCGTGCCGGAAGACATCAGCGCCAGCACGTGACCATGCTCAATGCCGTCGCGCAGGCCCTTGTTGATCACCACGATCTGGTTTTGCCCGGCGTAGCGCACCGAATTGCCGTGTACCAGCACCACGCGCGCGTCGATGGGGATGTCAGGCGCGTGCGGCACGTAGTTGCGGTATTCGCGCGGTGGCTCGGGCAGCAGGCGGTCGCCGGCCCTCATTTCCTCCCGGCTGCTCACCACGTCGATGGTGGCCGGCACCGGCACCATCTTGGGCGTGGCCGAGTCGGATTTCTTGGCAGTGACCTCCTCGGTCTCGCTTTCGCCGCGCGCCAACGCGGCCTGGCCGACGTACTGGCCTTCATAGCCCAGGATTTCGCCCGTCACCGGGTCTTTCAGGGGCGTGGCGGTGCGGAACACGCGGAAATCGGTGGGCAGACCAGGCGCCATGAGCAGTGGCGCGTCGACCGGGCCGCGCACATAGGCGCGATCACCCTTGGCCACCAGCACGCGGCTTTGCTCGGCCAGCGCCACGATGCGCGGCGCGCGCTGGAAGGTGTCGTCATCGACCACCAGCGGCTCGGTCAGGAAGGGCTCGATCAGGTGCGGCTGCAGCGTGGGCAACGGATTGGCGTCGAGCATTTCGACGCGGTTGCGTGGCGACACGCGGATGGTGGCGCCAGGCTGGCCGTCGGCCCCACGGCGCGCGCGCAGGAAAGCGCGGTCGCCCACGCGTTCCAGATACAGTTGCTGGCCGGGATAGATCAGGTGCGGGTTGCGGATGTCCTTGAGGTTCATGCCCCACAGCTCGGGCCAGCGCCAGGCCGATTTCAGGAACATGCCCGAGATGCGCCACAGCGTGTCGCCACGGCGCACGGTGTATTCCTCCGGGGCGTTGGGCGCCAGGGCCGACAACGGCACGCCCTGGGCGGCCACCTGCTGCGCGGTGGCGCGCTGCGTGGGCGTCACTGGCCGGTTGGCGGCGGATTGCGCGGCCACGGGTTGCGTGGCGAGAAGCGCCGCGGCCAGCAGGCTGAGCGGCATGATCAGGGCGCGTGTGGCGTCGGGAAAAGGATGTTTCATTGTTTTGCTGTGAGCGGCTGCCGACTTGACAAATCACTGGACATTCTGCATTCAAGCCCTTGATCCGGCAACGGAATCGCCCCTTGAGGACGACGTGAAACCACAAAAGTAGCGAAAATAGCCACATCCGAGAACACGTACCCATGGCTCTGCTCCCCATTCTCCGCTATCCCGACCCGCGCCTGCACAAGGTGGCCCGCCCCGTCGAGGCCGTTGACGACGCGCTGCGCGCGCTCATCGACGACATGTTCGACACCATGTACGACGCCAAGGGCATCGGCCTGGCCGCCACGCAGGTGGACGTGCACGAGCGCCTGATCGTGATCGACGTGTCGGAAGAGCGCGACCAGCGCCTGGTGCTGATCAACCCCGAACTGGTGTGGGCCAGCGACGAGCGTGTGAAGGGCGACGAGGGCTGCCTGTCGGTGCCCGGCATCTACGACGGCGTGGAACGTGCCGAGCGTGTGAAGGTGCGCGCGCTGGACGAACAAGGCCAGGCGCGCGAGATCACCGCCGATGGCCTGCTGGCCGTGTGCATCCAGCACGAGATGGACCACTTGATGGGCAAGGTGTTCGTCGAATACCTGTCGCCGCTCAAGCAGGGCCGCATCAAGACCAAGCTGCTCAAGGCCGAGCGGCAGGAAAAGGCGGACAAGGCCAGGGAGCCCGCATGAACGCGTGGCGCGCGGGTCTGCTGGGCGTGGCGCTGACCCTGTTGCTGGGCGGCTGCGCGATCTTCGCCAACCCCGGCGGCGTGGCGCCCGGCACGCCCGTGGCCGACGTGGTGCGGCAGCTGGGCAGCCCCTCCGCCCGTTACCCGGCCAGTGCGGGCATGGCCGAGCGCCTGCAATACAGCTATCAGCCCGCCGGCCAGCGTGTCTACAACATCGACCTGGATACCCAAGGCCGCGTGGCGCGCGTGGAGCAAGTGCTGAGCGAGGCGCTGTTCGGCCAGCGCATCCAGCCCAATGCGTGGACGCGCGCCGACGTGCTGCGCGAATACGGCCCGCCCGCGCGCACCATGGGCGTGCACAACTTCCAGGGCGACGTCTGGGTGTGGCGCTACCTGGATGGGCCAACCTGGCGCCTGCTGTTCATCGACATCGACCGCGCGGGCGTGGTGCGCGGCTGGTCCAATGGTGACGAAGATCTGCCGGATCTTCCAGAGCCCCGTTAATTGAATCCAAGCCAGACCGGCCACCGGCATTGATCCGATCATGAGCACGAGCATGAAAGTCGCCTTCGCTGGCACGCCCGAATTCGCCCGCGTGGCGCTGGAGCGGCTGCACGCCGCCGGTTTCACCATTCCGCTGGTGCTGACCCAGCCCGACCGTCCCGCTGGCCGTGGCATGAAACTACAGGCCTCGCCGGTCAAGCAGTTCGCGCAGGCGCACGGCATCGCGGTGGCGCAGCCCCGCAGTCTGAGGCTGGACGGCAAATATCCCGACGATGCGGCCGCGGCCCGCGCCGCGCTGCGGGCCGCGGCGCCCGACGTACTGGTGGTCGCCGCCTACGGCCTGATCCTGCCGCAGTGGGTGCTGGACCTGCCGCGCCTGGGCTGCCTGAACATCCACGCCAGCTTGCTACCGCGCTGGCGCGGTGCCGCGCCCATCCACCGCGCCATCGAGGCCGGCGATGCCCAGACCGGCGTCACCATCATGCAGATGGACGCTGGCCTGGACACCGGCGACATGCTGCTGATTGAAACGCTGCCCATTGGCCCGCGCGCCACCACCGCCACGCTGCACGATGAGCTGGCCGCGCTGGGTGGCCGGATGATCATCGAGGCGCTGGAACTGGCGGCCTGCGGCGGTCTGCAAGCGGCGCCGCAGCCTGCCGAAGGCATCACCTACGCGCACAAGATCGAGAAGCACGAGGCCGCCATCGACTGGCGCCAGCCCGCGGCGGTGATCGAGCGGCGCATCCGCGCGTTCGATCCATTTCCTGGTGCCAGCAGCGCGCTGGGCGCCGACACCATCAAGATGTGGCGCTCTGAAATCAAGAGCTTCCCGCGCTTGCCGGACGGGCGTCCAGGTCAGATTTTGCAAGTCAACGACGAAGGCGTCGACGTGGCCTGCGGCGAAGGCACCCTGCGCCTGACCGAGCTGCAGCGCCCCGGCGGCAAGCGCCTGCCGGTGCGCGAGTTCCTGCGCGGCTTTCCCTTGCAGGCTGGCCAGCGCTTCGGCGCCGAAGCCGACGAGAGCCCCGCCCCATGAACATGCCCCTGCCGCCCGAGCCGCGCGGCGACCTGACGCCGCAAGGCCGGCTCAGCGGCTGGGTAGCCGAGCGCATCGAGGCCTTCGCCCACACCGCGCGCCACCCGCTGTTCTGGGTTGGCGCACGCGAGATGTCGGGTATTTCCGTGGGCCTGACGGCCTGGGCCTTCATGACCGGCGTGGCCATGGTCAAGAGCGGCATGACGCTGACCGAAAGCGTGCTCATGTCGCTGCTGGTGTTCGCGGGCAGCGCGCAACTGGCGGCCATCCCGCTTATCGCCGCGGGCGCGCCACTGTGGGTGATCTGGGCCACGGCGTTCTGCGTGAATCTGCGTTTCGTCGTGTTCAGCCTGCACCTGCGCGACTACTTCATGTTTCTGCCGCGCCTGCGTCGCTTGTGGCTGGGTTATTTCACGGGCGACGTGACCTACGTGCTCTACACCCGGCGCTTTCCCAAACCGGCCGAGACCGAGCGCCAGCGCCGCGCTCAGATGGCCTATCTGTGGGGCGGCAACGTGTGCAACTGGGTGTTCTGGCAGGTATCCAGCATGCTGGGCATCTTCCTGGGCAACGCCCTGCCCGCCCGCTGGGGGCTGGGGTTCGCGGGCACGCTGGCGCTGCTGGCCGTCACCTGCTCGCTGGTCAGCACACGGTTGCGCGCGCTATCGGCCATCATTGCCGCCGCCTCGGCGATTGCCGTGTTTGGTTTGCCGTACCGGCTGAACATCGTGGCGGCCATCATGGTGGCCGTGGCGCTGGCTCTTTTCGTCGAACCTCAAGTGCGTCCGTCCGCGGGAGACACCCCATGAATGAAGGCACCGACGCCTGGACGCTGCTGGCCATTGCGGGGTTGACGGTGATCACCGTCGTCGCGCGCGGCTTCTTCTTCATCAGCGAGCGCGAATGGCGCCTGCCCGGCTGGGCGCAGCGCGGCCTGCAATACGCCCCCATCGCCGCGTTGTCGGCGGTGATCGCCCCCGACATTCTGCTGACCGATGGCGCGATGGGCACGCCCTGGCGCGATGCCCGTCTGTGGGGGGCGCTGGCTTGCGCTGGCTACTACTTCTGGCGCCGTGGCGGCAGCTTTGTCTTGCCGCTGTCCATCGGCGCGGGCATGGCGGTGTTCCTGCCGTTGCGGTTGGGGCTGGGGTGGTAGGGCGGCGTTGCGCCGCCCTGTCCGGTGGACCGTCTCGCGCGGCCTGCGTCAGCGCAGCCTGATCTGGTCAGGCCGCTGGCCCTGGCAATCAGGCGGCACGTCGGCCGCCATCACCGGGTTGAAGATCAGGGTTTGGCCCTGCATTTCGTTGCCCACGTAGGTGCGCGCCGCGATCTGACCTTTGTCGTTCAAACGCATCTTGGCCAGGTAGCTGCGGTTGTCGCGCGAGTTGAAAGCCCAGCCGTCTTCCCAGGTGCCGTCCTTGAATTCATTGAACTGCACCAGGCGGCGGTTGCAGTCCGATGGCACCTTGCGGTTGGGGTCCTTGGCCACCACGTCCCATACCACGCGGCCACAGATGGAAGTGGCTTCTGGCATGAAGGATTGGCGCTTGCAGCGGGCCAGCCGAATGATCACGTCTTTTTCTTCCGTTATCCAGTAGCCAACGAAATCGTCGGCCGCCTGCGCCCGCGCACTGGCACCCATGGTCAAGCTCGCCAGCAATGCAACAACGGAAAACCCCAGTTTGAATGTCATGAGAACTCCCTGTCAGCGAATGAGGTTGCAAGAAAGCTTCAGAAGCGCTTGGTGACCGACACCACGAACTTCGGCTTGTCGATGCGGCGCACCTTGTCGCCATCCATCACCATGAACAGTTCGCGGTTGCGCGTGAAGGGCTTGGCGGCCTCGGCGGTGATTTCAAAACCTTGCCAGTTGTGGGTTACGCCGATGCCGATGTCGGCGAAGTTCATTTGCGAGAAGTTGCGCACGTGCTGATAGCCGGCATGCAGGTTGAGCGTGGTGATATTGCCGTTCAGCGGAATCTTGTAGTCCACGTCGAACAGCAGGCTGCCCCTGGAATTGCGCGGGCCGTTGGCATAGCAATTCAGGCCGGCCATTGGGTCGGCCCCCTGCGACAAGGTGCCGCAAACCATGCCGCTGTTGGTGCCGCGGTAGTGCTTCGTCAGCACGGCCAGCAGCCGCGTGCGCAGGGGGCCATATCCCAACTCGAACAGCGCGTAGCCTGTATCCAGCTTGGTGCGCTGAAAGTCGAACGGCTGGGGCTCGCCCGTGTTCTGATCGAAAGTCAGCTGCAGTGGCGCATCGAAATAGGTGCCCGGAAAATACTCGTAGGCCGCGCCAATGCCGTAATTCCAACCCTCGGGGTTGCCGCCGCGCCAGCCGCCGCCCAGCGTCAGGGCAACGCCCGAGCCGTTGGTAAATATCTTGCGGCTGACGCTGCCCAGCTCAAGCTCGGCCACCAGACCGCTCTGGTGCGTGAATGCGGTGGCCAGACGAATGCCCGGGCCCAGTGAATCGGTGATGCCACGGTTGAGGTTATCAGTGGCCAGGCGCACGCGGTGCTCCCACGCCGTTGTCGAAATCGCGACTGGCGGGCCATCCATGCCCTCTTCTTCGTGCTCCTCGGCCGCCGGCGCGGGGGTTGGCGCGGAAACCTGCGCCATCGCCCAGGCTGGCCCCAGCGTCAGCAGGCCCGCCAGAATTCGGGCCATCAGCGTCTTGTTCAGTTTGGTCATAAAACTTTTTCCCTCGGTTTTTTGCAGTGGCGGCTACCGTCGCCACCAACAACTGGTGGCTTGTTCGTAACGCGGTAATCAGGCTAGGCCGCGCGACACCACCGGGCGACCCCCATCAAAGGGGGCGCGTGAAGAAATGCACGGGACTTGCTCTACCTGCACCCAAGCTCTGTTGCTCGTTGACCACAATCAAGTGTGCTCGCCATTTGATCGGGGAGGGCACGATCAAATGACGGGAGCGGCCTAAAATTCGCCGTCCGACTCCGCACCAGCCAAGTCGGAGTCGTCATAAAGGCTTAACCAATGAATGTGCTGCGTTTTTCCGATCTCTGCGCTCAGGGCCAAGTCGCTGGCCAGCGTGTTTTCATCCGGGCCGACCTCAACGTGCCGCAGGACGATGCTGGCCGCATCACCGAGGACACGCGCATCCGCGCCAGCGCCCCGTGCATTCAGCAGGCACTCGATGCCGGCGCTGCCGTCATGGTCACCTCGCACCTGGGCCGCCCGACCGAGGGCGAGATGAAGCCCGAGGATTCGCTCGCACCCGTCGCCCAGCGCCTGGGCGAACTGCTGGGCCGCCAAGTGCCGCTGGTTCAAAACTGGGTCGACGGCGTGCAAGTGGAGCCCGGCCAGGTCGTGCTGCTGGAGAACTGCCGCGTCAACAAAGGCGAAAAGAAGAACGATGAGGCGCTTTCGCGCAAGATGGCGGCACTTTGCGACATTTACGTCAACGACGCCTTTGGCACCGCGCACCGAGCCGAGGGTACGACCCACGGCATCGCGCAGTTTGCCCCCATCGCCTGCGCTGGTCCGCTGCTGGCGGCAGAGATCGACGCGCTGAACCAGGCGCTGGCCAACCCCAAGCGCCCGCTGGTGGCCATCGTCGCAGGCAGCAAGGTGAGCACAAAACTCACCATCCTGCAGACATTGGCTTCCAAAGTGGATCAATTGATCGTCGGTGGCGGCATCGCCAATACCTTCATGCTGGCCGCTGGCCTGCCCATCGGCAAGAGCCTGGCCGAGCCCGATCTGCTGGGCGATGCACAGGCCGTGATCGAGGCCATGAAGGCGCGCGGCGCCGAAGTCCCCATTCCCACCGACGTGGTGACCGCCAAGGAGTTCAAGGCCGATGCCAATGCGGAGGTCAAGGCCGCCACCGAGGTGGCCGAGGACGACATGATTCTCGACATAGGCCCGCAAACCGCCGCCAAGCTGGCCGATCAACTGCGGAAAGCCGGCACCATCGTCTGGAACGGCCCGGTTGGCGTGTTCGAGATGGCGCCGTTCGAAGGCGGCACCAAAACCATCGCCCAGGCCATCGCCGAATCGCCCGCCTTCAGCATCGCCGGCGGTGGCGACACGCTGGCCGCCATCGCCAAGTACGGCATCGACAAGGACGTGGGCTACATCTCCACCGGTGGTGGCGCCTTTCTGGAAGTGCTGGAGGGCAAGAAGCTGCCGGCGTTCGAGATTCTCGAAAAAAGAGCCTCGGCATCTTGAAAGCGATAGCTGCCCACGCTGGCTGGTCGGGCGCTGGCGGCCCTTTTTGATGCACGTCGCTAAAATGCCGGGTTGCACTCGATCCGGCGTGCCGCCATGCTCACTTTCCAACAAATCATTCTCAAGCTCCAGCAATACTGGGATGCCCAGGGCTGCGCGCTCCTGCAACCCTACGACATGGAAGTGGGCGCCGGCACGTCGCACACCGCTACGTTTTTAAGAGCCATCGGCCCCGAACCCTGGAAGGCCGCCTATGTGCAGCCCAGCCGCCGCCCCAAGGATGGCCGCTACGGCGAGAACCCCAACCGCCTGCAGCACTACTACCAGTACCAGGTGGTGCTGAAACCCGCGCCAGCCAACATCCTGGATCTGTACTTGGGCTCACTCGAAGCGCTGGGCTTTGACCTGAAGCAGAACGACATCCGCTTCGTCGAAGACGACTGGGAGAACCCCACGCTGGGCGCCTGGGGCCTGGGCTGGGAGGTGTGGCTCAACGGCATGGAGGTGACGCAGTTCACCTACTTCCAACAGGTTGGCGGCATCGACTGCAAACCCGCCACCGGCGAGATCACCTACGGCCTGGAGCGCCTGGCCATGTATCTGCAAGGCGTGGACAACGTCTACAACCTGACCTGGACGGAAGGGCTGACTTACGGCGACGTGTACCACCAGAACGAGGTGGAGCAGAGCACCTACAACTTCGAGCACAGCGACGCCGAGTTCCTCTTCACCGCCTTCAGCGCGCACGAGAAGAAAGCCAACGAGCTGATCGCCGCCGCACTCGCCCTGCCAGCCTACGAGCAGGTGCTGAAAGCCGCGCACACCTTCAACCTGCTGGATGCGCGCGGCGCCATCAGCGTGACCGAGCGCGCCGCCTACATCGGCCGCATCCGCAACCTGGCACGCGCCGTGGCGCAAAGCTATTACGAAAGCCGCGAACGCCTGGGCTTTCCGCTGGCGCCGCGCGAATGGGTGGAGCAGATCGAGAAGAAGGCCGCCTGATGGCCGCCACGGCCGATGCCGGCGTGCTCGAAGTGGCCCAACTGCAGGTGCGGCCGGGCCAGGCGACCGCGTTCGAGGCTGCTTTTGCCCAGGCGCAGCACATCATCGCCGCCATGCCCGGCTACCGCGGGCACGAGCTGCAGCGCTGCATCGAACACGACCACCAGTACGTGCTGCTGGTGCGTTGGGACAGCCTGGAGGCGCACACCGTGGGTTTCCGCCAGTCGCCCGAGTACCAGCAATGGCGCGCGCTGCTGCACCATTTCTACGACCCCTTCCCCACCGTGCTGCACTACCGTGCGGCCGGCAGCGGCGTATGATGTAGATACGTGTATCTACATCAAGGAATCACCATGGGCGCCAACGACTTGACCAAGCTGGAACTGAGCGTGGGCCGCTGGGGCAACAGCCTAGCGGTGCGGCTGCCGGCCGAGCTGGCGCGGGAGCTGGGCCTGACGGAGGGCAGCACGCTGCACGTCGAGCGCAATGCCGATCAGAGCTTCACGCTGTCCGCCCGTGGTGCACGAAAGCCGTTCGACAAGGCCGCGTGGCAGGCGCAGGCGCGCGCGCATCTGGCGTCGATGCCGCCGTCGGAATCGGTGATCCGCGACATGCGTGACGGGGCGCGCTACTGATGCCGCGCACCGCGTCGCTCGTGACCTACGTCGATACCAGCGTCTGGTGCGCGTACTGCTACAACGAACCCGAATCGCCCGCTGCCGTGCGCTGGCTGGCCCAGGCCGAACTGGACCGCACGGCCACGGCACTGTGGACGCACACCGAATTCGCCAGCGCTTCGGGCATCAAGCTGCGCGACAAGGGCCAGAGCCGTGATCGTGTCACGAAAGCCAGGCAAGCCTATGACGCCGCGGTCACCATGACGAATCAACTGGATGTCATCGCGGACGACTACCTGTACGCGGCCGAACTGTGCCGCACCTCACCCGCCAAGCTGCGCGCCGGTGACGCCCTGCACCTGGCCGTTGCGCTGCGGCACCACTGCCAGGCGTTGGCTTCGCTCGACAACGACATGAACGTGGCCGCCCAGCACTTCGGGCTGCAACTGACCGTTTTCTGATCGCTCATTCCATGACCACACAAAACCTCCTCGTCGAACTGTTCGTCGAAGAACTCCCGCCCAAGGCACTGAAAAAGCTGGGCGAGGCCTTCGCCGGCACGCTGTTCGAGCAACTGAAAAGCCAGGGCCTTACCGCCGCCGACTCCGTCGTCACGCCCTACGCCACGCCGCGCCGCCTGGCCGCGCACATCACCCACGTGGCGGCCAAGGCGGCCGACAAGGCGGTGCAGGTCAAGCTGATGCCCGTCAGCGTGGCGCTGGACGCCAGCGGCCAGCCCACACCCGCGCTGCTGAAGAAGTTGCAGGCCGTGGGCGCCGATCCGTCGGTGGTGCCTACGCTCAAGCGGCAGATGGACGGCAAGGCCGAGGCGCTGTTCCTCGACACGCTGATCACCGGCGCCACGCTGGACACCGGCTTGCAGAAGGCGTTGCATGACGCTATCACCAAGCTGCCCATCCCCAAGGTGATGACGTACCAGTTGCAGGAGGGCACGCCGCTGCCAGGCTGGGACAGCGTGCAGTTCGTGCGCCCGGCCCACGGCCTGGTGGCGCTGCATGGCGAGACGGTGGTGCCGGTCACCGCGCTGGGCCTGAAGGCCGGACGCGCCACGCACGGCCACCGCTTCGAGGCCGCCAGCGACCCGGTGGAGCTGGCCAGCGCCGACGACTATGCCGTGGCCCTGCGTGAGCAAGGCGCCGTGATCGCCAGCTTCGACGAACGCCGCGCCGCTATTTCTTCACAGCTTGAATCGGCTGCAGCGCAGGCAGGGCCTGCGCTGAAAGCTATCGAAGATGAAGCACTGCTGGACGAGGTGACGGCACTGGTCGAGCGGCCCAACGTGCTGGTGTGCAGCTTCGAGAAAGAGTTTCTCGACGTGCCGCAGGAGTGCCTGATCCTGACGATGAAGGCCAACCAGAAGTACTTTCCACTGCTGGACGCGCAGGGCCGGCTGACCAACCAGTTCCTGATCGTCAGCAACATCACGCCCGCCGACCCGAGCGCGGTGATCCAGGGCAACGAGCGCGTGGTGCGCCCGCGCCTGGCCGACGCCAAGTTCTTCTTCGACCAGGACCGCAAGAAGACGCTGGCCGAGCGTGTCGAGGGCCTGGGCAAGGTGGTCTATCACAACAAGCTGGGCACGCAGGCCGAGCGCATCGAGCGCGTGCGCGCCATCGCCAGGGCCATTGGCCAGCAGCTGGGCGGCGACGTGCTGGCGGCGCAGGCCGACCAGGCCGCCCGACTGGCCAAGGCCGACCTGTTGACCGACATGGTGGGTGAGTTCCCCGAGCTGCAGGGTGTGATGGGCGGCTACTACGCGCGCCACGGTGGCCTGAGCGAAGATATCGCCTTCGCCATCGAAGACCACTACAAACCGCGCTTCGCAGGCGACGAATTGCCGCGCGGTCAGGTCGGCACGGTGGTGGCGCTGGCCGACAAGCTGGAGACGCTGGTCGGCATGTTCGGCATCGGCAACCTGCCCACGGGCGACAAGGATCCGTTCGCGCTGCGGCGCCATGCGCTGGGGGTGATTCGAATTCTTCGGGAAAGGAAGTTGCCCTTGACGCTTGGCTGGTTGCAGTCTGCAGCTTCCAGTGCGTTCGATTCTTGGCTTGCAGAGCAAAAAGATCCAGAAGAAGCTGGTTTTCAGTTCGGTTTTCACGTGGCCAAACTAGGAGACTTTTTTCTGGAGCGCCTGAGCGGTGTTTTGCGCGAATCGGGTCGAGTCAGTCAGGAAATTGATGCAGTGCTGACTGTGAAGGCTCTGTCTAGTCGCTTGGATGCGCTCGATAGTCGCTTGAGTGCTGTTTCTGCCTTCGCCGCGCTGCCCGAAGCACCCGCCCTGGCCGCCGCCAACAAGCGCATCGGCAACATCCTCAAGAAGGCTGGCGATGCCGAGACGGTGGTCGACGCCCACGTAAGCGAGCTGCTGCTGAAGGAACCCGCCGAGCAGGCCCTGTACGCCGCCATGCAGCGCATCGTGCCGCAGGCCGACGCGCAGTTCGATGCTGGTGACTACACCGCCTCGCTGAAAACCTTGGCCGCGCTGCGCGAGCCAGTCGATGCCTTCTTCGAGGGCGTCATGGTCAATGCCGAGCAGATCGACCTGCGCCTGAACCGCCAGGGCCTGCTCAAGAAACTCCACCAGGCCATGAACCGCGTGGCCGATCTGTCGAGGCTTGCCACATGAGCGTCCTGCCCGCCCGCCGCCCCCCCGATGACTCCCCCGCCGACTGGCGCGTGCTGGCGCTGGCCGCCGCGCCACCGTTGGTCGTGTTGACCCTGCGCGTGCTGATGCCCGGCCAGCCCGAGGGCGACGGCCTGTACCCGCTGGAAGCCGCCTCGATGGTGTCCGACCCCGGCCAGGCTTTCTGGCTGGCGGCGCGGCCGCTGGTGTACGGCGTGCTGGTCATCGCCGCCGTGCTGGGCGGCCTGTGGCTGGCCGTGCGCCGCCTGGGCTGGCCGCGCGTGCGCCCGGCGGTGCTGGCGCTGTGGGTGCTGATGTGGGTCGCCATGGGGGCTTGGCTGGTGACCAGCGAGATGAACCGCGCCGGCCGCCAGCCGCTGCCCGAGCAAGCGGCCAAGGTGCTGCTGTCGCGTGAAATGCAGCCAACCAAGCGCCGCGCGGGTGGCACCGAGGTGTACTTCGAGCGCCAGGGCGATGCCACGCCGCAGCGCCTGTTCGTCGAGGACGCGCCGGTGGCGGCGTTCGCGCCCGGCAGCATCGCGCGCCTGCACGCCCACGCTGGCCGCTGGTGGGGCCAGTGGGGTCGGCTGGAGCCGCGGCTGGACTTTTCCAGGCCGCCAGCCAGCGCCCCCGCGGGCAGCCCCCCGGGCGGATAATCGCTCTTCATGAAACTCGTCATCGTCGACCGCGACGGCACCATCTGTGTCGAGCGCGACGGCTACATCCAGACCCCCGACGAATGGGAGCCGCTGCCCGGCGCGCTGGACGCCATCGCGCGCATCAACCAGGCGGGCTACCACGTGGTCGTCGCCGCCAACATGCCGGGGCTGGGACGCGGGTTGTTCGACGTGGCGGCGCTCAACGCCATCCAGGCCAAGATGAACAGACAACTGGCCGCCGCCGGCGGGCGGGTGGAGGCCATCTTCTACTGTCCGCACGCGCCGGGCGAAGGCTGCGGCTGCCGCAAGCCGCTGCCGGGCCTGTTCCTGCAGATCGGCGAGCGCTACAACGTCGATCTGCGTCAGGTACATGCAGTGGGCGACAGCGTGCGCGACGTGCAGGCCGCCGCCGCCGGGGGCTGCATCCCGCACCTGGTGCTGACGGGCAAGGGCGCGCCGGCACGGACCGATCCGCTGCCACCCGAGTTTCCGCACGGCACGCGCGTGCATGCCGACCTGGGCGCCTTCGCCACCGCCTTCGTCGCCGAGGTGGAGGCGCAGCAGGCCGAGGCCAGGGCCGAAAAGACGATGCCCGCCCCACTGCGGTGAATCGCCGACAGCTTCAAAACAAATAGCACCACGCGCTTATCCCACTTTCGCTGAAGCCCGGAACATCCATGAACCTGATTCGCTCGATCCTGCACATGCTGTGGATGGTGCTCACCGTGATTCCGTGGGCCACCGCCGTGCTGATCGCCGCGCCCTTCATCAGCGGCACGCGCCTGTATTGGATGTGCGTGGGCTGGCTGGACACGGCCGTGAAGGGCGGCCACTGGATTCTGGGTATCCGCAACCGCGTCACCGGCTTCGAGAACCTGCCCATCGGCCAGAAAGATCCGGCGGTGCTGCTGGTCAAGCACCAGTCGACCTGGGAAACCTTCTGCATGCCGCCGCTGATGCCGCACCCGCTGGCCTACGTATTCAAACGCGAACTGCTGTACGTGCCCTTTTTCGGCTGGGCCATGGCGCGCCTCGACATGATCCATATCGACCGCGGCCGCCGCACCGAGGCCTTTGCCAAGGTGGTGCAGCAGGGGCGCCGCCTGCTGGCACAGGGCGTGTGGGTAATCATGTTCCCGGAGGGCACGCGCATGCCGCGCGGCGAGAAAGGCGTGTACCGCAGCAGCGGCACGCGCCTGGCCATCGAATGCGGCGCGCCGGTGATCCCCATCGCCGTCACCAGTGCCAAGTGCTGGCCGCGCAAGGCCTTCATCAAGCGGCCCGGCATCGTCGACATCTCCATCGGCCCGGCCATTCCCAGCGTGGGCCGCAAGCCCGACGAACTCATGCGCGAGGTCGAGGCCTGGATCGAGGCCGAGATGGTGCGGTTGGACCCCGAGGCCTACCCAACGGGAGAGCCCCGGCTGTCGCGGCTGAAGCCGGGCGAAGGCTGACGGCGGCATGAAGATGCTGCAGCTGGTGCTGGACTTGTTCGGTAGCGAGCTGGCGGCTCCCGCCCCCGGCTCGAAACCTTATCAAGCCACGGATACCGCCTCGCCAACGCCAGCGGCCACCGAGCCCGCCATCGCGCTGGACGACGCGCTCGCCCCCGCGCACTTCGCTCACCCGCGCGCCAACCGCGCCATCAGCTTCGCCCACGCCCACGTGCACTACCAGTTCCGGCGCGGCCAGCGGCGCACCATCGGTTTCGCGGTGGGCGCCGATGGCCTTACCGTCAGCGCGCCGCGCTGGACGCCGCTGACCGAGGTCGAGGCCGCGCTGCGCGAGAAAGAGCACTGGATCGTCACCAAGCTGGACGAGGCGCGCGCGCGCCACCAGCGCCTTGAAGCCACCCGCATCGACTGGAAGGAAGGCGCCAGCCTGCCCTTTCTGGGCGAGCCGGTGGTGCTGATGCTCGACCCACGCCAGCGCCATGGCCGAGGCGGTGCCGTGCTGGTGCCGGACGAAAGCACCTTGCCCGGCGCGCCGCGAATGGTCTTGCACGTTGGCCTGCCACAAACCGCCACGCCCGAGCAGTTGCGCGACACCGTGCAGGCTTGGCTGATGCGGCAGGCACGCCGCGTGTTCACCGCGCGGCTGGACCACTTCGCGCCGCTCTTGAACGTGCGCTGGCGGAAGATGAGTCTGTCCAGCGCTGGCACGCGCTGGGGCAGCGCCAGCGCCGACGGCTCCATCCGCCTGAACTGGCGCCTGATCCACTTCCGCGAGTCCATCATCGACTACGTGGTGGTGCACGAACTGGCGCACCTGCGCGAGATGAACCACAGCCCTCGCTTCTGGCAGCACGTGGAAGCCGTGCTGCCCGACTACGCCGAGCGGCGCGGCGCGCTGAAGGAAGAAGTGGTGCCGCGCTGGTAAAAGCAATGGAGCGGCTGGCTATGATCCACCGGATGAAAGCTCTCGGCCCTTCGCTGGTTCCGCTGCGTGAGCAGGGTTATGACATCTTGTTCGTATCCCACGCCGAAGCGATTCTGATCGGCGACTTTCCACAAGTCGTGACTGAACTGGAACAAGCCCTGTTGGCGTTGACGCTGCCAATCACCGAGATCATCGGTAGCGGAGGCGGCGAAACCCGCTTTACACAACGCTTGCGCCGAGCCCTGACAGCGTTGCAGTGGCCCAAGCACACTTTCGTCATATCGAAAACAGTGGATGGTGAACCCAGGGAATCGGTATCGCATGAAATTGATCATGTGCGCCGCACAGAACAAGGCGTCGTGGCACTGGAAATCGAATGGAACAATAAAGACCCGTTCTTTGATCGCGACCTGGAAAACTTCAAGCGGCTGCACGCCGAAGGCGCCATCAGTGTCGGCATCCTCATCACGCGTGGCGCGTCGCTACAGCAACAAATGCGTACGCTGGTTCGCCGCTTTGCCAGCAAACGCGGTATCCAGGACTTCGACGATCTGGCTGCCTGCGGCTATGCTCCCACGCCGAAGCAGAAGGCAGCCATCCAGCGACGTATCACGCGCGCCATCAATCCGCCTTCGTTCGCCGATGCCTGGACCGACAACTTCGTTGGGAACAAATATGGCCAAGCCACTACCCATTGGGACAAACTGATGGCGCGGGTACAACGTGGCGTGGGCAACCCCTGTCCCCTGCTTCTCATTGGTCTACCCGACTCCATCGTGCAATTCGACGAAGGGCGGATTGATGTGCTGGAGGAAAGCGAAGTACCGGCCAGTTCCTGACCGGGCTGGCGCATCCGGGAGACCTTAATCCGCCAGCAGAGGCGTCTGCGTCAGATGCTGACGCGAGTGGTGTGCGTAGGTCGGCCAAGTTGGAACGTAGTCCTCGGTCGCCTGGTTGCCCCAAATAGTCCAGCCCGGACGCTCGCCGCGCGCGAACAGCTCCAAGTAGGGACCAGGACTGCAGCTTTCAATCAAAGGATATTGCTCGTCGGGTTTGCGCGAATGCTCGCGCTTGCGCGTGCTCATGATGTTGACTTGGGTCCGGCCCGCTTGCAGTGTGCGTGCGTTGCGGCCACGCACGCCAAACAGCAACAGCTCGGTGACGTTGCGAAAGTAAAAGCCCACGCCACGCCCGTCGGGGCCACCATCTTTTCGAATTTTCTGCCAGACGATGTTGGATTTGTAGTGAAAACCCCAGGCACGCATGACCGCCAACCCTTCTGGCAGCAGTGCATTGGGCACCCACAGGTACAGATGAGCCGTTTCTTCAGCGACGCTTTCGACCGGCAATGCCTTGATATCGTCCAGCGTCATGGTGCAGTAACGAGAAAGGCGCTTGTGCTCAGGCGCGATCTTGCCCGTGCGATTCTGAAACTGCCACGGCGGGTCGGCCAAAATAGTTTTGAAGCGGTGCCCGGCTACCTGCTCCAGAAAATCCTTGGATGCTTCTGAAACGTGAACATTGCTGGTTTGCATGGGTGCTTTGGAATATGCGTAAAACAAGAGCCCACCGGGCTGGCGCATCATACACAAAACTGGATCTACATACAGTTTTTCGCATTTATCCCCGCGTCCAGGCCACCCCGCCGTCCACCACCAGCGTGCCGCCCACCACGTAGTCGCCGGCGCGCGAGGCCAGGAAGATCGCCGCGCCGGCCATGTCCTCGGGTTGGCCGATGCGGCCCAGGGGTACGCGCCCGGCCACTTGGCCTTCATGGTCGCGCGCGTCCTTGTTCATGTTCGACGCGAAGGGGCCGGGCGCGATGGCGCTGACCACGATGCGCTGCGGCGCCAGCTCGATAGCCATGCGCTTGGTCAGGTGGATCAGGCCGGCCTTGCTGGCGGCGTAGGAATAGGTGTCCCACGGGTTGACGGTGATGCCGTCGATCGACGCGATGTGGATCACCTTGACCAGGTGGTCTGTGGCGGCGGCCTTGAGCATGGGCGTGAGCGCCTGCGTGAGGAAGAAGGGCGCCTTCATGTTCAGGTCGACCACCTTGTCCCAGCCGCTTTCGGGGAACTCGTTATACGGTGCGCCCCAGGCGGCGCCGGCGTTGTTGACCAGGATGTCGAGCGTCTTCTCGTGCTGCTGGTAGGCGGCCACCAGCGCCTGCACGCCCTCCAGCGTGGAGACATCGCCCGGCAGCGACACGCAGTGGCCCAGCACCGACAGCTCCTTCGCCGTGGCGTCACAGGCGTCGGCCTTGCGCGCCGAGATGTAGACGCGCGCGCCGGCGCGCACATAGCCCTCGGCGATCATGCGGCCGATGCCACGCGAGCCGCCGGTGATGAGGGCGCTGCGGCCCTGGAGGGAAAACAGTTGTTGGGGGTCGAGCATGGCGATACCTCCTTGATATGAATAGCCTTGGGCGCTGGTCATGCCGCTTCGCGTTTAAAAAAATGACGAATGACCGCGGCTGGCGCCGCATGACAAATGACAAAGAATTCATTTGTCATATTGAAAGCGAATACCTGTCAAGCCGGCGCAAAGCGCCAGATGCCGTCGGCATCACGCTCGCGCCGCAGCTCGCCCGCATACCAGAGCCGGTGCAGGTGCGCCACCGCCTCGCCCAATGCAAAGGTGGTCTGGTGCAGGTCGAGCGGGCGTTTGAACAGCACGGGCAGCACGTCGCAGGCGCACACGGGTCGCTCGCGCGCGGCCTGCATCACCTCGGCCAGCCGGTCGCGGTGGTGTTCGTGCAACTGGCGCAGGCGTTCGTGCAGGCCGGTGAAGGGCTTGCCGTGCGAGGGCAGCACCAGCACGTCGCCCGGCAGCGGCAGAAAGCGCTCGATGGAGTCAAGGAACAGCGTCAGCGCATCGGCCTCGGGCTCCATCTCGTACACGCTGACGTTGGTGGAGATGCGCGGCAGCACCATGTCGCCGCTGATCAGCACGTTCAGCGCCTCGCAGTACAGCGCCATGTGCTCGGGCGCGTGGCCGTAGCCGGCGATGCAGCGCCAGGCCTGGCCGCCGATGGTGATGGTGGCGCAATCCAGCAACCGCACGAAGCTGGGCGGCAGCGCCGGCACCAGGCCGCGGTAATAGCTCTTGCGGCGGCGGATCTGCTCCAGATCGCCCGCATCCGTCATGCCGTGGCTGGCAAAGTAGTCGGCCAGCCGGTCGCCGCCAAAGCTGTTGACCACTTCGCTGGCGTAGCGCGCGGCCTGGTAGTCGGTGGCGCTCATCCACAGCTGGGCGTCCCAACGTTCGCACAGCCAGTGGGCCAGGCCCACGTGGTCGGGGTGCATGTGGGTCACGATCACGCGCAGCACCGGCAGGCCGTCCAGCTCGCGGGCGAAGACCTGCTCCCAGTCGGCGCGCGACTCAGGGTGGTCGATGCAGGTGTCCACCACCGTCCAGCCGTCGCGGCCGTCGATGCGGTCGCGCAGCAGCCACAGGTTGATGTGATCCAGCGCGAAGGGCAGCGCCATGCGCAGCCACTTCACGCCCGGCGCGATCTGGATGGCGCCACCACGCGGTGGCAACTGATCGGCCAGCGGGTAGCGCAGGGCGCGTTCAAGTTCGGCGGCAAGGGACATGGCTTGTTCTTCGGCGGCGGTGCGCTACTATGGCGGGCGGTTGACGTTCACGTCAACCTGAAAACCATTCTATGAAGGAGCCGCGCCGCGCGCCCAGCACGTGCGCGACAGCCTTGCCGCTCACCATGGCCACCACCTACACCATCAGCGATCTGGCGCGCGAGTTCGACCTGACACCGCGCGCCATGCGCTTTTATGAAGACATGGGCCTGCTGCAGCCCGGACGCAGCGGCCCCGGCGGGCGCCAGCGCGTGTACAGCAACCGCGACCGCACGCGCCTGAAACTCACCCTGCGCGCCAAGCGTCTGGGTCTATCGCTGACCGAGGCCAAGGAGCTGATCGACATGTACGACAGCCCGCGCGACACCGGGCCGCAGTTGCAGAAGTTTCTGACCGTGCTGGCCACGCACCGCCGCCAACTGGAGGCGCAACTGGCCGAACTGCAGGCCACGCTGAAGGAAGTGGCCGAGCACGAGCGCGAAGCCCGTGCGCTGCTGGCGAAATGGGATCAGCCCAGCGTCACGCCGCCCACGGCGGCAGCCAGCAAACGCGCCAAAAGCCGAGGCTGACGCAGGGTCGCCTCGGGGCCATTTCGGTTCCATTTCAAGGCGGCAATCACCGTCATCCCGGCGAGGGCCAGGAGAGTCATGTTTCGCCGCGCGCGCCGTCTGGATTCAGGCCTTCGCCGGAATGACGAGGCAATGCGGCTTTGATCTGGAATTGGAATCAACCGCCCGCAAGCGAGCCGCCGGCGCATTGCCATCGCACCCGGTGCGCCGCGCCGTCGGGCGTGATCGTGGCGCGCAACGGCAAGAAGCGGCGAATCACCTCGATATTGGTGCGCAGGTGCTCCGTCACCTCGCTGCACGTGAAGCCCGCTTCACCACCACTGCGCCAGACGGCCAGCGCCAGCAGCAGCGCCCACTGGTCGGCCAGGTGCGGCCCCAGCGCGGCGCCGTGGCCGGCATCGTCGGCGCCGCGCTGGTAAGCGCGCACCTGCGTCAGCAGGCGAGCCGCCACTTCCTCGGCGCTGACGCCGCGCGCACCGTATTCGGTGAACACCTCGGTCACGTGTTCGTATCGCAGCACGGCCATCAGCGCATTGCCCGGCCCCTCGTCCTGGCGCGCATGGCCGTAGTGCAATTGCTCGGGCGCCCAGCCCATGCCGGCGGCCAGCGCCTGCAATTCGCGCGTCGCCACGGCGCGCGGCAGGCCGGGGCTCAAGGCCTCGCCATGCGCGCCCACCAGCGCGCCCCGCTCGGGCAGGTCGAAGGGCTGCAGCGGCGTGGCTGGCGGTGTGATGCGCGCCTGCACCTCGCCACCGCCCGCGGGGTAGAAGCCATGGCGCTTGAGCGTCAGCGCCAGCGGCGCCGGCTGCCCAGGCGCCAAGCGCGTCAGCAGCGGCGCATAGGCGTCGCGCAGAAAGTGAAAGCTGGGCGCCATCGGGTTGTGGGTGCCGCCGGTCAGGGTGAGGGTGCTGGGCGCATCGGCCCACAGCAGCGGCGGCAGCACGGTTTGCAACACCAGCACGGCGCTGCCCGCGCTGCTGATGGTGAAGGTGTAGTCGCCCGCGCGCACCGTGCCGGGTTCGAAGCGCAGGCTTTTGGAACCCAGCGCCGCGCCCTCCACCTGCGCGCCGCTGATCGCCTGCGCGGCCTGCACGCAGGCCAGGTGCTGGCGCATCAGGCCGGGCTTGGGCCGTTTGGCGCGGATGTGGTTCAGCGCCACGGGCTGGCCCGTCAGCACCGACAAGGCCAGCGCCGTGCGCAGCACCTGCCCGCCGCCTTCGCCTTGCGAGCCGTCGATTTCAATCATGATGTGGTTCCCGTTCCGTGGTCAAAGCGCAGCACCGTGTCGTACAGGCAGGCATCCAGCGCGGCGGCATCCGCATGCGGCGCGGGCGCCTGCAACGGCTGCGCGGCGTGCGCGGCCAGCTCTTGCGTGATGAAGGCGTGCAGCAGCTCGCGGCGCGGGCCGTAAGCTGCCTCGCCAGCCTGCATCTTCACGGCCAGCAGGTCGTTGATGGCGCCGATCAGGGCCGCGTCGCGCGCGCTGTCCAGTACACCCTCGGCCAGCGCGGCAAAGCGCATGGGCGGCGCGCCGTCGTCGTGTTGCGCGATCCAGCGCGCGGCCAGCAGCGGGCGCAGCACGTACAGGTATTTCTTGGTGCGCACCTGCTCGCCCTGCAGGTATTCGCGGAAGTTCTTGCGCGCCATGGCGGCGTAGTGGTGCCAGGCGCGCACGCGCGAGAAGTGCGAGCGGGCCAGGCCGCCAAGCGCTGCTGCCGCCTCCTCGTCCTGCCGGTACACGATGGGCGAGCGCAGCCATTCCAGCAGCGTGGGATTCGATTCATGCAGCAGGCCCAGCGCCTTGCGCAAGTCCCAGCCGCCCACATCCAGCACGTCGTTGATGGGCAATTCGATGACGTCGCGCTGCTTGTGCACCGTCAGGTACCAGGGCAGGCGGTTGACGTAGATGAAGCGCACGTCGTAATCGCTGTCGGGAGAGGCAAAGCCCCAGCCACGGCTGCCGGATTCGCAGGCGAACAGCACGGTGACGCGGTGCTGGCGCTCGATATCGGCCAGCGCGGCGAGGATGCGCTCACGCACGTGCGGCTCCACGGGGTGAGCGCTGAGCAGGTGTTCCGGAGATTGAGTTGTGGTCATGAGTGGTGGTGCGTGGTTTTGGACGAGAGCAGGCTTCCATACTGCTTCGGGTTCAAAAGAACAACGGTTCGGACAGGATGCGATGACGAAATGACCTCGCTGCGCTTGGATGACGGCGGCTGCGCCGCCATGACGCCCACTGAGTGCGAGGTGGCTTGGTCATCACCGACATCATTTCGTCATGACGCCGCGCAGCGGCGAAGTCATTCCGTCATCGGTATCAATCCATGTGAAACACCTCGCCCTGGTGCGCAAACGCCAGGCGCTTGCCGGGCGGCAGCAGCCAGGCGTGGCTGCGGCGCACGCTCAGGTGGTCGCATTCGCCGTCGGTGATGATGAGCAGCGGGCCGTCGCGCGGGAAGTCGGCCGCCGCCTGCAGCAGATCGACCGCCGGCTGCAGCACGGTGCCGCCACGGCCCTTGAGCTGCACGCGGCCCGCGATCTCGCTGGCGGGCAGATAGCCCATGTCGTAGGGCGCGGCGTCGCAGCAGACCAGGCGCACGGCGGGCACTTCCTTGGCCTCGGCGTAGCTTGCGATCGCCCCCAGGGCGCGGGCCAGCGCGTGGCGGTCCATCGACCCGGAGGTGTCCAGCACCACGCCGAAGGTGCGGCCATCGCGGTGGTTCTCGTCGTGCACCACGCGCGGGCGCGGGATGTCGGGCGTGGCCGACTGGCGGCGGCTCAGGCGCGCGTAGCTGCGTCGCGTGTCGATGGGCGGAAAGTGGTGGTCGAACCAGCGCGCCAGCTGCACTTCCCACGGGATGGCGGGTTGCAGCACGGCGTTGATTTCCTCCAGCAGCGCGGCGGGCAGCAGGCCGCGCCCCTGTTGCTGGTGCAGCAGCAGGCCCTTGCCCAGCTGTTCGCGGCAGAAGGCGTCCAGGTCGGTGAAGGGCGCGCGCTCGGGCGACAGGCGGCGGCGCAGCATGTCGCCCTGGTAACCGGCCAGGGTGCAGAGTTTGCGCATGCGGCGCAAGTCGCGCGCCAGGCGGTCGTACACCTCCTCGGCCGATAGGCCGCGCAGCGCCAGGTCGTGCAGCAGGCCGATGGCGGGCGGCGCGCCCACCTGCATCTGGATCAGCCAGTCGTTGATGACGAAGTCGCACGCCACGTTCCACAGAAACGGCTCGCGCCCCTGGCAGCGCGCGCCGTGGCGCAGCGCCACGTGCAGCACCTCGTGGGCGATGACGAAGCGGGTTTCATCCACCCCCAGCGCGGCGGCGGGGTTGAGGTAGATGGTGCGCAACTGCTCATCGACGGCGGCCACCATCACCTCTTCACGGCGGCACAGCTCGGCATCCTCGATGAAGGTGAAGGCCGCCACCATGCTGCCCAGCAGCGGGTAGCTGCCGATGAACCAGTCGCGCGCGCGTTGCGTGTGGGCGCGCAGCGCGTGGCGGCCCGCCACCGGCGGGGCATCGCCGCCCAGGGCATCGCGCACGCCGGCCGCCACTTCAATGGCTTGCTGCACCGAGGCGGCAATGCCCTGCGCGAAGGCCTCGGGCCAGGCCGCCGCGCCCCACGCGAGACCCGGCACGGCACCCCAGTCGGGCGGCGCCTGCAGCGTAGGCCAGGGCGCGGCCAGGCTCAGGGCTTGCGCCCACGCGGGCACGCCGTGCTCGCAGAACTCGCGGTACCAGCGCGCCTCGTCCCACTGCGGCAGATCGGGCGGCAGCGCCATGCCCTCGGGCGCGCGGCCGAACTTGATGCCGTGCATGAAGCGCGCCGTCACCACGTCGCAGGCCGCGCTCCAGGCCGGCCAGTCGCCACGGTCGGCCTGCCACAGCTGCAGGGCGTGCAGCAGCACGGCGCGGCCCATGGCGTAGGCCCACTCGGGCGGCTGTGCCAGCCGCTTGGGGTGCAGGTGCACGCTTTCGTCGCGCCGCGCCAGCAGCCAGCCGGTGGCCGGGCAGGTGGACGTGTCGTTGCGCACCCATTGCACACGGTAGGCCAGCTTGCCGAACACCGGGTGGGCGCGCAGCAGGGCCAGGCCCTGCTCGTAGGCACGGGTGGCGGGGTTGGCCTTGGCGGCGGACTTGGCCATGCGCGTCAGGCCTTCTCGCGGCGCTCCACCAGGCGGGGCAAATCGCGCACCACTTCCACCATGTACCAGGCGGGCAGCGTCTGGCCGTTCTCGTCGGCCACCACGATCTGCGCCATCTCCAGGCTGATCTGGGCCAGGTCCTTCAGCATTGCCTTGGAGGTGTGCACCAGCGTCTGCACCTCGCCGCTGACCAGGTTCTTCTCGGCCGGCAGAACCTTGAGCAGCCGCGCGCGGAAGGCCTGCGCCAGGAAGTAGAGCAGGTCGCGATCTCGCGGCTCGTGCGGCCACCGGGCATCGCCCTTGAGGATGGCGTCCAGCCGGTGGCGGTCGTCGGCCAGCTTGGTGAAGGCCTTGAACTGCGCCGCGTGCTGCGGCGTCAGGCAGCCCGCGGCCACGGCCTCGACCATGCCCGGCGCGGGCGCGTCGCCAAAAGCGTGCAGCGCGTCGCTCAGCATGTGCCACGCGCGCGGGGTGGAAAACGGCTCTTCATGGCGCGGCGGCTGGCTCCACAGGTGGTCGGGGCGCTGCGTGAGGTAGTCGATCACCAGCGGGTGCAGCCCCTCGGCGACGGCCCATTGCAGCCATTCGCTGGCCGACACCTTCATGTGCACGTGCACCATGCGGTTCATCAGCGCCGACGACATGGGCTTGACGATGGCCGAATCCTGCGCGCGGTTGCCCGCGCCGATCACGATGGAGCCGGCGGGCAGTTCGTACTCGCCCACGCGCCGGTCGAGGATCAGGCTGTAGAAGGCCTTCTGCACGTCTTGCGAGCAGGCGTTCAGCTCGTCGAGGAACAGGCAATACGGCTCTGCCCGCGCGATCATGGCGGGCGGGCAAAAGCGCGTGACGCCGCCCTGAATCTGCGGCACGCCCATCAGATCCTCGGGCGCGAGCTGGCTGCCCAGCAGCGACACGCAGGGCAGTCCCACGCTCCGCGCGAAGCGCGCCACCAACGCCGACTTGCCAATGCCCGGCGCGCCCCAGATGAACACCGGGCGCACCGTGGCGACGTTGAGCAGGAAGTCGGCGAGTTGGGAGGGTGTGAGTGAAGTGGCGGCTTGCATGAAAGGCGTTGCGCGTGCGGCGAATGGGTTTCGGGTTCGATAGGGTCAGCGAGATGGCTGGGCGTGGTCAGTCAGGAAGCACCTTGGCGATGCGAGTTACGATGGCACATCGGACAGTTCTTGCGCCAGCACCGCGTGGAGTGGTCGTGCCCAAGGGCAGTTCTGATACCGCTTTGCGTTCAAAGCGATGACAAATGACCGCGGCTAGCGCCGCATGACAAATGACGAATGAGGCCATTTGTCATTTTGAAAGCCAATGTGTATGAGTCATGGTCAGCGCCACACGATGCGCTGGTCGGCGCTCAGACCCAACCAGATGTTGGCCCAGCAGACAGCCACGGCAGGTGTCGAGACATGGGAGCATGTACGCGAATTTCGACGGAGCGGATGCCGTACGGTTGAACACTGGTCATTTCATACCCCAAGGATTCTTGTAAATCGTTTCGCGAAGAAGCCATTGCTCGACCCGTTGCTTGGGCATGAATGCCCGCTCAACGTCAGTCCACCAATTGCGCGGGCTCCCCCAGCTTGTTCAGCAGCTTCACCGCCTTTCTGTCGAACGAAACAAAGGTCTCGGCGCCCAGAAACCGGCCGCCATACGCCATCACGCCGTCGGCAAAATCACCGCCGACGCGCAGCAGGGCCAGCCCGGCTTGCGCGGCGGGTCGATCCGTTTGCACCTTGGCGATGTTGAGCACGTCCTGCACAGCGTCGGCCACCTCGGCCTTGGTCACGCCATAGCCTCGCTCCAGCACCCAGCACAGTTCGCACAAGGCGTGCACGGGAACGGCCACCAGACTGGCTGCTTCGAGTGCGCGCGCGGCGCGGGTGGCCTGGCGCGTGTCGTCGTCCATGACCAGGCGCGCCAGCACGTTGGTGTCGGCGGTGATCTTCATGGCGTCTTGCCCGCCGCGGCCTCGGCGATCACGGCGTTCATTTCATCCACGCTCAGCTTGGCGCGTTGGCCCCGCCCCTTGAGCTTGCCTTTCAGATCGGCAAAGCTGCCCAGCGGCTCAGCGGCTTGCAGGGCCAGCATGCCGCCCGGCAGCTTCTCGACCCGGATCCGCTCGCCCGCCTGCAAGCCCAGGTACTGGAGCAGCTCTTTCTTCAGAGTGACCTGCCCCTTAGCGGATACCGACAACGTCGTCATGACGTGACTCCTTAGTGAAAAGTAAAGCATTTTTTCATTACGCAATGAAGGGGTCAAGCCACCCTTCACGCCACCTGCCCGGGGCCGCACGACGCGCTCACGCCTGCGCCTGCCGCCACGCCAGGTACTCCGACCGCTTGAGCCGGTGGCGGGCGACGCTGCCTTCGTGCAGATTGGCGATGGCTTCTTGCAGCAGTCGCGCGAAGGCTTCTCGATCCGGCGGCGAGGCCAGTCTGGCGGCCTGCTGGCGCGCCCAGCTTGCCGTCGGGCGGCGGCGCTCGCGCACCAGCGCCTGAACGGCGGTGGTGAGCGCCTCGCGGTAGCGCAGCTTCAACGGATCGGGCTGCGCCATGCTCTGCGTCACCGCCAGGTAGCGCTGGCATGAGCGCTCGTAGGCCCACACGAACACATCGCGCAGCAGCTCGACGCGGCCCAGCTCGTACACCGCCAGCGTGCCGTCGATATAGGCCTGCTCGGGCACATCGACGAAGGACAGCGGGCACAGGTTGTGGCGGATGAGCGGAATGTTGGCACCCACGCGCGACACGCGCTTGTTCACGTCCTCGAACGGCTGCAAATAGGGCAGTTGCACCATCAAGAAGAACGCCTGCTCGAACGGGTCGTCGATGGCCTCGGCCTTGGACAGCAACAGCCGAAAACAACCTTCCAGCACCTGCGGCATGGCCAGTGGCACGAACACGGTGCCCGTGATGTCCACGGGCCGCCGCCGCAACCGGCCACTGGCCGCGTCGTCGTGCATCAGGTTCTGCGACAGCAGCGCATGCAGGTTTTGCAGCGTGAAGGGGTTGAAGCCGATCTCGTCCGCGTCGTCCACCAGCATCTCGATGGCGGCCTTGTGGTTCAGAATCATCTGCGTTTCCTGGGCTTCCTTGCCTTCGGCGGCCTGGCCGAATTCGATCAGGCGCTGGGTGTCGAGCCGGGTGTAGGTGTTGCCCTCCAGCCGCGACGAAGCCCATGACAGATCGACCAGCAGCCGCGCCAGAATGTCGCGCGCGTAGGTGCCCGCCGGGCGCTGGTCGACGGCGGTGCGCCCCAGTTCATGCAGTTGCACGCGCAGTGAGGGCGACAGGTACGCCGTGCGATTGGGTTCGTAGGCTTCCAGAAACTCGCGCTGGTAACCCACCGGCTGGCGCAATGCCAGCGGTTGGCGCACATGGGCGCGCAGGCTTTGTGCTTGCGCCGACAGCTCGATGGCGCCGCCATAGGCGCGCACAGTGTCGAACACCTCGTCGCGCGCGGCGGCCTGCTCCTGCACCAGGGCGAGCTTGCGGTGCCCCTCCAGATACACGCGCGCCACGCTCGCGCCGCTGTGCGTCACATAGCCGTGTCGCTGCAAAACCGCCAGGCGTCGTTGCACCGTGCGGCGCTGCACCATGCGCTCCAGACGCCCGGACAAGGCCTCTTCAAGCGCGGCGATGCCCAGGCCGGCGGGTTCGCCCGCCAGGGCCAGGAGGATGGCCTGGTCCAAGGCGTCCAGTGATGGATTCGAGGGCATGACGGCCTTTCTCTGGAGCGAATGAAGCACGCGACATTGGTGTGCCGCGACAAAAGCACGACATGAGTGTCACTCAAATTGTCGTGCTTTGTCGCGCTTTTGTCGTGTTTTTGTCGCGCCTACCCCTTCACACACACCACCTGTTTGAGTGTGTACACCACCTCGACCAGATCCTTCTGCGCCTCCATCACGGCGTCGATATCCTTGTAGGCCATCGGGATTTCGTCGATCACGCTGGCGTCCTTGCGGCATTCGACCCCTTCGGTGGCCTTGATCTGGTCATCCACGGTGAACAGCTTCTTGGCCTTGGTGCGGCTCATGGTGCGGCCGGTGCCGTGGCTGCAGCTCATGAAGCTGTCGGGGTTGCCCTTGCCGCGCACGATGTAGCTCTTGGCACCCATGCTGCCGGGGATGATGCCCAGCTCGCCCGCCTTGGCGCTCACCGCGCCCTTGCGGGTGACGAACACCTCGTGCCCGAAGTGCGTTTCGCGCTGCACGTAGTTGTGGTGGCAGTTCACCGCTTCCAGGTGCGTCTCGAACGGCTTGCTGATGACGCGGCGCAGCGCCTGGATCACGCGCGCCATCATCACCTCGCGGTTGGCGCGGGCGAACTTCTGCGCCCAGCCCACGCCCTGCACGTAGTCGCCGAAGTACTGGCTGCCTTCCTCGAAGTAGGCCAGGTT
This sequence comes from Pseudomonadota bacterium, assembly GCA_030538085.1. Lineage (GTDB taxonomy): Bacteria > Pseudomonadota > Gammaproteobacteria > Burkholderiales > Burkholderiaceae_C > Ottowia. Next base: position 81,005 of record JAUNUR010000004.1, read on the forward strand.
CTGGTCGGGCAGTTGCGCGTTGTTGCGCTCGGCGTCCTTCTTGGCCAGTTCGATGAAGTGCGTGCCCATGGCGTTGCCCACGCCGCGCGATCCGCTGTGCAGCATGATCCACACGGCCTGCGCTTCATCCAGACAAATCTCAATGAAGTGGTTGCCGGTGCCCAGCGTACCCATGTGGCGGTAGTTGTTGGTGTTGCGCAGCCGTGGGTATTTCTCGCAAATCTGCTCGAATTCATCGACCAGCATTGCCCACGCGGCGTCAGCTTCGTTGGGCGGGGTTTCCCACGAACCCTTGTCGCGGCCGAATTTCTTCGGCGTCAGGCCGTGCGGCACGGCTTTTTCGATGGCGGCGCGCACGGGGCCAAGCGAGTCGGGCAGGTCGCTGGCCATCAGCGTGGTCTTGCAGGCGATCATCCCGCAGCCGATGTCCACGCCCACCGCGGCGGGAATGATGGCCTTGAAGGTCGGGATCACCGAGCCCACGGTCGCGCCGATGCCGTAATGCACGTCGGGCATGGCCGCCACGTGCTTGAACACGATGGGCAGGCTGGCGACGTTGCGCAGTTGCTGCATCGCCTCGTCCTCCACCGGCACGCCCTTGGTCCACATCTTGATGGGGGCGGCGTTGTCGTTTTTGATTTCGTTGTAGTTCATGTTGTTCTCGATAAAAAATGGTGGACACGACGGGATTCGAACCCGCATCAATGCGGCAACCGGGGTTTCGAGGCCACCGGCCCAGTCGATGGTTGGAAACGCGCGCCAGTGACAGACCCGTCATCGGAGCCAGCACCTGCATCCTCAACCGCACCCATCAACCGACTTAACCCACCGCACCTGGTGTTACCCAGACTGCCGGCAATTTCAACATTTATGGCAGTGGCGCTCCCTTCAATGCCTGCGTGCCCATGAATTCAAGAAAAGTGAGATGACCAGATCGGCAAGTTGTTTTCACTGAGCTACCGGCCTTGCAACCGACCGGGGGTTGAACCCGGGACCTCCCTGGGGCGTTGCCGCCTTGGGGCGCTCTACCCTGTAAACCTGCCAGCATTCATCTCGAAAAAAGGTGGAAGCCGTGACCACAACCAGGGGATGGTGAAACATTCCCATTGCTCTACCCACTGAGCTACGCACGCGGTGGCCGCGCACGGTGGGGTTCGAACCCGCGACCCATGGATTAACTGTAGTTCCACCCGCATTTGCGATCACGCCTTCCAAAAAAGTGCAGCGACCAGATCGACGAAACGTTTTCGTGCTCTATCCACTGAGCTACGGTGCTGCGATGCACTCGGCTGATGGCCAAGCCCATCGCAGCACCGGCGGGAATCGAACCCGCGACCACGACCATTGGAGGGTGTAGTTCCGTCAGCATTCGCTGCTGAAAAAGTGGTGCAACAAAAGAAGCAGAACAGATTCCGAGGCATGCCCCGGTGCCACCCGACATGGCCGGGCTGGGGTTGCAGCCCCCTGGCTATGGCGCTGTAGTTCTGCCAGCATTCGCACCGAAATCATGGCCCCCGCCGGGCGACCAACATGGCCGTGAGGTGAGTCATTCATAGTGATGTACTCACGGCCGCATTCGCCCGGCGACGACGCTCAAAAACTCCTCATTTCATAGCTGCCAGCGCTTGCTACACAAGCGCTGGCAACCGATTTCACTTACAAAACCTCCTGCTCGATCACCCCCACCCAGTGGTCGGGGTGCAGTGCGTCGGCGGCGAACAGGGCGAGCAGTTTGAACACCTCGTCGCTGAAGCCGCCGATGTTCAGCACATCGGCGCGCTCGGCGGCCTGCGTGCTGGCATACGGCTGGATGTCGATGCACACCAGCTTGGCACACGGGTTGCGCTGCTTGAACGCCTCCCACGCCTGCATAGTCGCCGTGGCACGGCCCCTACCACCCTGGTTCGCACGATCAGCCCACGACTCGTTGTCGGACACCAGCACCACCACGTCGGCCTGCGCCTTGCGGGCATTCAGCCATTGCAGCGGCGCGCTGCACGCCGTGCCACCACCGCCGATGGCGGCCAGCTTGGCGGCGTTGGTCAGCACCGTGTCGCGCGGGTTCAGCGCGACCTGAACCACGTGCTGCTCGAACGGCAGCACGATGGCGTCGCGGTTCTTGCGCAGCACGGCGGCGGCCACCAGCGCGGCCACGTCGATGCAGCGCACCGCCGTGGTGGCGCCCTTGCGGTAACCCGTCACCGGCGAGCTCATCGAGCCCGACACGTCAGGGCACACCACCACGCGGCCAGCGATCTGCGGCACGTTGGCCAGCGCCAGTTCCATGGCGTCCTGCAGCGCGTCCTTCACGGCGTGCGGCACCTCGGCGCCAGCGGCGGTGTAGGCCGACAGCAGCTGGTACGGCAGCACGCGCGCCTTGGCCACGCTGGCGGCATCGCGCAGCTTGGCGGCCACGGCGCGGGCCAGGCCGTCTTGCGCGAACACGCTATGGCGGGCAAAGGTGTTTAGGTTCTGGCGCACCATCTGCCACGAGCCACGCTGCGCGATTTGCGCCCAGGCGGCGGCGTCCAGTTCCAGCGCGGTCAGCAGCTGGAACGGCACGTCCGGCAGCGGCTGCGTGCGATCCGCCTTGTAGCGCTCGAACGCCTGCGTCAGCGGCGGTAGCTCATCCAGCTTGAACGGGCGGCCGATCAGCCACGCGAACCAGGCGGCGCGCCAGGCCTCTTGCGGCTTGGGGTGCACCATCTTCACCACGTCGGCCAGCGAGGGCGTGTTGCCCACGGCGGCGTGCAGCAGTTGCGATTCGGTCGCGTTCAGCAGCCATTGCTGCACCAGCTTCTTGGGGCGCGTTCCCAGCGACTTGCGGCCCACGGCGCCACTGCGCACGATCTGCACGAAGTTGCGCAGCATCTTGCCGCTGTCGATCAGGCGCGGAAACACGCGCGCCAGCAGCTCCACGTCGCGCACGGCCAGCACGGCGGCCAGCAGCGCGGGCATGTCCTTCATGTGGCCGGCGCGGCGGGCGTACAGCGCGGTCTGGGCGACGAAGGCGGGGTCCACCTCGCGGGCCAGCGCCAGCACGTCGTCAAGCTGCTGCGCGGCACCCGCATAAAAGGTCTGGCCCAGGCAACCCGTGGCCGCCAGTTGCGCCAACTGGTGGCGGGCGGACAGCTTGTAGGCGCGGCCACCGGCTTCGTTGACGGCGTTGGCGGCCGGCAGCAGGGCGCCGCGCTGGGTGTTGAACAGTTGGGTGTTGACCATGGGGCCCTCCGATGTGTTTTCGACAAAGTTCTTTCGATGTGCCAAAGACATTGCAGGGGGCGTGCCAGCTTGCGTGCCGCCAGGTCTTGAATGTGGTTAACCCATTGATTTGTATTGGGAATAATTTTTTTGCACCGTGCAGCCGGGCGGATTGCCCGCAGCACGACTCAGGCTTGATTTAGATGATTAGATAAAATCTTATCCATGAGTACCAAACCCATCGTCGCCCTCGGCTTCATCGGCACGCAGCTCGACGGTGGCTTCGGCACCGGGCGTTGGGAGAAGTGGCGCCCCACGGTGGCGCTGGGCCAGCACCCCGATTTCGCGCTGGCGCGGCTGGAGTTGTTCTATACGCTCAAATACTTGAAGCTGGCCGAGCGCGTGCGCGATGACCTGGCCGCCGTGTCGCCCGAGACCCAGGTCAAGCTGGTGCCGCTGCCCATTGCCGACCCGTGGGACTTTGGCGAGGTGTACGGCGCGCTGTACGACTGGGCGCGCGGCTACGCCTTCGAGCCCGAGCGCGAGCAGTACTGGGCGCACATCACCACCGGCACGCACGTGGCGCAGATCTGCCTGTTTCTGCTGGCCGAATCGCGCCACATCCCCGGCGTGCTGGCGCAGACCTCGCCGCCCAGGCGCTGGGGCACGGGCGACGCGGGCACGGTCGAACTGATCGACCTGGACCTGTCGCGCTACGACGCGATTGCCCAGCGCTTCGAGGCGGCGCAGCGCGACGCGGTGGCGTACCTGAAAAGCGGCATCGCCACGCGCAACGCGCGCTTCAACGCGCTGATCGACGAGATTGAGCGCGTGGCCGTGCGCTCCAAGGCGCCCATCCTGCTGGTGGGGCCCACGGGCGCAGGCAAGTCGTTTCTGGCGCGGCGCATGGCCGAGCTGAAGCGCGCGCGCAAGCTGATCGAGGGCGCCTTCGTCGAGGTGAACTGCGCCACGCTGCAGGGCGAAGGCGCCATGTCGGCGCTGTTCGGCCACAAGAAGGGCGCCTTCACCGGCGCGGCGACCGAGCGCGCGGGCCTGCTGAAAAGCGCCGACGGCGGCGTGCTGTTTCTGGACGAGATTGGCGAGCTGGGCCTGGACGAGCAGGCCATGCTGCTGAAGGCCATCGAGGAAAAGCGCTTCTACCCGCTGGGCGCCGACCGCGAGGTGGCGAGCGATTTCCAGCTCATCGCCGGCACGCACCGCGACCTGCGGCGCGACGTGGCCGAGGGGCGCTTTCGCGAAGACCTGTTCGCGCGCATCAACCTGTGGACCTACGACCTGCCGGGCCTGGCCGACCGGCCCGAAGACGTGGAGCCCAACGTCGACCACCTGCTGGCGCTGTACGCCGAGGAAAACCACCGCGTGGTGCGCTTTCACCCCGAGGCGCGGCGCGACTACCTGGCCTTCGCGCAAGGCGCCGACGCGCCCTGGTGCGGCAACTTCCGCGACCTGTCGGCCAGCGTGACGCGGCTGGCTACGCTGGCCGAGGGCGGGCGCATCTCACGCGAGCTGGTGCAGGCCGAAATCGCGCGGCTGAACTGGCTGTGGACGCGCGGCGCGCCTTCTGCCGCAAGCGAAGGCGCCGATGGCGAGGCGCTGCTGGCCCGCTTGCTGGATGCCGAAGCCCTGGCCGCGCTCGACCAGTTCGACCGCCTGCAACTGGCCGCCGTGCTGCCCGTGGTGGCGCGCAGCCGCAGTCTGTCGGACGCGGGGCGCCGCCTGTTCGACCAGTCGCGCCAGCAGCGCAAGGCGGTGAACGATGCGGACCGGCTGCGCAAGTATTTGATGCGGTTCGGGCTCGGGTGGGAGCAGATCCGGCAAGCGATGGGCTGAGTCAAAAGGCCGCCCGCCCACCGACAGGGGGAAAACTCGGCAGCAAGCGCCGCCTCATCACCGACCGCCGGAGCATGCCTTTGATCTTTTGCGTCACTGGAGCCAATCGGCACGAATAAACCTCCCCGCAGCAAGCTGCGGGGTATTCGCCGCTGCGCATAGCAGCGCACTGCGTGCGCTGTTGCTGGACGCGCCGCAAGCGGCGGAGAATATGACCCGTAGCGATTCAACCGTATTGGAGCAACTGGTCGATGCCCTGCCGCGTGGCTGGTTGCCTTTAGCAAGCTGAGAATTCGCTTTGAACGCCGCATCGATATTCATTTGGCGCTGCTCAGTCTGGCCTGCTGCATCATCTGCGTTCGCAACATTCCAGTGCGTTGACCGCTCTAAGAGGCTGCCCAACACAAGCCCACGACACCCACGCGTGCATCGCCTTGCGTGCTAAGCTGGCCGCGCACGTGCTGGCGTGCCGCCAGCAGCCTTTCCACGAGAGGACACCATGCCCGGCCTGCTTCCCCACATCGACCCCGACGGTCTGCTCGAATTCTCGGTCGTCTACACCGACCGCGCCCTCAACCACATGTCGCGGAAGTTCCAGGGCGTCATGCGCGACATCTCCGCCCTGCTGAAAGAGGTGTACAGCGCCGACGCTACCGTGCTGGTGCCCGGCAGCGGCACCTTCGGCATGGAATCGGTGGCCCGCCAGTTCGCGGGCGATGCGAAGGTGCTCATCATCCGCAACGGCTTTTTCAGCTACCGCTGGAGCCAGATTCTGGAGATGGGCCGCATCACCGCGCCTGGCAACATCACAGTGCTGAAGGCGCGGCGCACGGCCGATGGCCAGCATGCGCCCTGGGCGCCGGCCCCCATTGACGAGGTGGTAGCGGCCATCAAGCGCGAGCGGCCCGCCGTCGTCTTTGCCCCACACGTCGAAACCGCCAGCGGCATGATCCTGCCCGACGACTACATGCAGCGCGTGGCCAGCGCGACCCACGCGGCCGGCGGCCTGTTCGTGCTGGACTGCATTGCCTCGGGCGCGATGTGGGTGGACATGAAGGCCGTGGGCGTGGACGTGCTGGTCAGCGCGCCGCAGAAGGGCTGGAGCTCATCGCCCGCCTGCGCCATGGTGGGCCTGTCGGAGCGCGCCATGAAGGTGATGGAAGGCACCACCAGCACCAGCTTCGCCGTCGACCTGAAGAAGTGGCAGCAGATCATGCAGTCATATGAAACCGGCAGCCACGCCTACCACGCCACCCTGCCGACCATGGCGCTGCTGAAGCTACGCGACACCATGCGGGAAACTCGCGATATCGGCTTTGCCAAGATACGCGAGCAGCAACTGGCGCTGGGCCAGAAGGTGCGCGCGCTGCTGGAAAGCCGGGGCTTTCCCAGTGTGGCCGCCGCGGGCTTCCAGGCGCCCGGCGTGGTGGTCAGCTACACCACCGACCCTGACATCCACAGCGGCAAGGCCTTCATCGCACAAGGCGTGCAGTCGGCCAGCGGCGTGCCGCTGATGTGCGACGAGCCAGCCGACTTCCGCACGTTCCGCCTGGGCCTGTTCGGCCTCGACAAGTGGGCCCACGTGGATCGCAGCGTGGGGCAGTTGGCCGCGGCACTCGACGGCATGGGCGTCAAAGCTATCAATAGGGAAGCTGTCAGCGCATGAAGGGCGGGCGCTGGAGGCTGATTTGACCCATATCCTCCTCGTCCTCACCACCGTCGCCACGCGCGCCGATGCCGACGGGCTGGCACGCAGCATGGTGGGGCAGCGTCTGGCCGCCTGTGCGCATATCGAGACCATCGACAGCGTGTACCGTTGGGACGGCGCGGTGCAGGCCGAGGGCGAGTACCGCCTGCTCTTCAAGACCGATCCTTCACACCACGATGACCTGATCGACACGCTGCGGCGCGAACACCCATACAAGTTGCCCGCCCTGGTGACGCTGCGTTCGCACGACGTCACACCGGACTACGCGCGCTGGGTGAACGAGCAGACACGCTGAACCCGTTGCCGAGGTCGGGTGGACAAGTGGCCGCAAGATCCGATGGCCCCGCCCCGGCTCGCGCCAGCTCATGGCCCACGACGGCAACGGTCTATTAAAAACTTCGTAATTCACGACACGCCGCTTGCCCTCACCCCAACCCTCTCCCAGAGGGAGAGGGAGATTTCTTTTTGATGGCCCGCGCCGTCGTGATTTTTGAAAACCTCAATAGAACGGCCGGAATGGCGAATGACTGGCTGTTTGGATTGGGCGTGGGAATACGGCCAAGGCTGAGCGCGGTGCGAGGGCGAGAAAAGCCCCCCCCGCTCAGAACAATCGAGCCAGCATCGGAAGCAAGAGCGCCACCAGCAGCACCTGCAAACCCATGGCCAGGCCAGCAAACGCACCCGCGTCGGCGTTGACTTGCATTGAACGGGCCGCACCAATGCCGTGCGAGGTAGTGCCCAGTGCAAAGCCGCGCGCCATCCAGTCCACGTGGTCGGTGCCAATGCCCAGCATCGCGAAGAGGTACTTGCCCGACAGTGCGCCCACCAGGCCGGTCAGCACCACGAACACCGCCGCCAGGGCCGGCACGCCGCCGATCTGCTCAGCCAGACCCATGGCCACCGGCGCGGTGACCGACTTGGGTGCCAGCGATGCCAGCACTTCTGCCGGCAGCCCCAGTGCCCAGCCCATCAACACGGCCGTGGCCGCGCCCGCCGCGCCACCCACCAAGCCCGCCAGCACGAAACGGCCCAGATGGCGTCGCAGTTGCTCGCGCCGCTGCCACAGCGGGTAACCCAGCGCCACCACGGCAGGCCCCAGCAGAAAGTGGATGAACTGAGCTCCCGCAAAATAGGTGGGATAGGCAATGCCGCTGGCCCACAGGCCGGAGCCCAGCGTCAGCACCGACCACAGCACCGGATTGGCCCATGGCGCCTGCCGCATGCGCACATAGAAGGCCTGCGCTAGCACGTACACCACCAGTGTGGCCGTCAGCCCAAACAGCGGCGCCGACGACAGATAGACCCACAGTTGCACGAAGTCAGGCATCACCGCCTTGCGTAGGTGCAGCCTCATCGGTCGAGCGCATCAGCGCCCGCAGGGTGAGTGCGGTCACCGCGAGCCCGGCCCAGGTCGACAGCACGATCACCAGCAGCAACTGCAACCCCTGCTGCGCCAGCAAATCCAGGTGTGTGACCACGCCCACGCCCACTGGCACGAACAGCAGCGACAGGTGCTGCAGCAGAAACTCAGCCGCCAGCACCACCGGCTCGCGCACCGCGCGCCAGCGCAGCGCAACCAGCAGCAACAGCATGCCCAGCACCGGGCCTGGGTAAGGCAGCTTGAGCAGGCGCGCCAGCACCTCGCCCCCCAGTTGCAGCACCAGCAGCCAAGCCAGACCTTGCAACGGCTTCATCGCCCGCTCGCCGTCAGAAGCGTTCCAGCTCGGGGAACGGCAGCCGCCCGCCGCGCACCAGCATCTTGCCGTACTCGGCGCAGCGGTTCAGCGTGGGGATCAGCTTGCCCGGATTCAGAAGCCCCTGCGGATCGAACGCGCGCTTGAGCCCGAACATCTGCTCGTTTTCGGCAGCCGAAAACTGCACGCACATGGAGTTGAGCTTCTCCACGCCCACGCCGTGCTCGCCGGTGATGGTGCCGCCCATGGCCACGCTGGTCTCCAGAATGTCGGCGCCAAACAGTTCGCAGCGGCGCAGTTGGTCGGGGTCGTTGGCGTCGAACAAGATCAGCGGATGCAGGTTGCCGTCGCCGGCGTGGAACACGTTGACGCAGCGCAGCGCGTATTTCTTCTCCATCTCCTGGATCGCCAGCAGGATGTCGGCCAGGCGCTTGCGCGGGATGGTGGAGTCCATGCACATGTAGTCGGGGCTGATGCGGCCGCTGGCGGGGAAGGCGTTCTTGCGCCCGCTCCAGAACTTCAGGCGCTCTTCCTCGCTTTCGCTCACCGCGATCTGGGTGGCGCCCGCCGCCGTCAACACCTGCGACATGCGGCCAATTTCCTCCTCCACCTCTTCTGGCGTGCCATCGCTTTCGCACAGCAGGATGGCGGCGGCGTCGAGGTCGTAGCCGGCGTGCACGAAGTCCTCGACGGCGGCGGTCATGGGCTTGTCCATCATCTCCAGCCCGGCGGGAATGATGCCGGCGGCGATCACCGCCGCCACCGCATCGCCGGCCTGCCGCACATCGGCGAAACTGGCCATGATGCAGCGCGCCAGGCGCGGCTTCGGTAAAAGCTTGACGGTCACCTCTGTGATCACGGCCAGCATGCCCTCGCTGCCGTTGATCAGTGCCAGCAGGTCGTAGCCGGGTGCGTCGAGTGCCTCGCTGCCGAATTCGATGGGCTCGCCTTCGACCGTGAAGCCCTTGACCTTGAGCACGTTGTGCACCGTCAGGCCGTATTTCAGGCAGTGCACGCCACCCGAGTTCTCGGCCACGTTGCCGCCGATGGTGCAGGCGATCTGACTGCTGGGGTCGGGCGCGTAATACAGGCCGTGTGCAGCAGCGGCCTCGCTGATGGCCAGATTGCGCACGCCGCACTGCACCCAGGCCGTGCGTGCCAGCGGGTCGATCTCAAGAATCTGGTTGAACTTGGCGAGGGAGAGCGTCACGCCGCGCTCGTGCGGCATGGCGCCGCCCGACAGACCCGTGCCCGCGCCCCGCGCCACCACCGGCACGCCCAGGCGATGGCATGCCTGCAACACTTGCTGAATCTGTTCGTAGCTGGACGGCAGCGCCACCGCCAGCGGGCGCTGCCGGTAAGCCGTCAAGCCATCGCATTCGAACGACGCCGTCTGCTCGGCGTGCCACAACAGGGATTCTGGTGGCAGGAAGGCCTGCAATGCGGGTATGAGCTGCGTCAGAAGCTCATGTTTCTGGAGCAAATCAGTGGCTGGGGTGTTGGCGGCGTCATCCATTGGGCGGCCCATGCTGGCAATCGGGGCACTATAGGTCATCGTGGCACGGGCGGAGCGTCACTTTGCCGTAGGCTGGAGCGGCGACAATCGCCGCTATCGAAGAAAGAAGTGCCTCATCAGGCCGCGCCGCGTGGCCTGGCCTGAGGGGCGTGAACGAATTGATGCAGCAGTCGAGTGCAATAAAACGATGGGTGGTGCTGGGCCTACTGGGGATCGGCGGCTTGGCATGGGCACAACCCACGCTGGTCTACCGCGACGAATTGCTGCCCACGCGCATGGTGCTGTGCCAGCGCGAAATCGGCCCCACGGCGAAGGACCGTAAAAGCCGCCTGAGCCAATGCCTGGCGCGCCGCTACGAGGGCGAGCGCGTGGTCGAGCGCGACTGCAAGCGCCAGGCCAGCAGCGTCAGCGGCGCGACCGCGCGGCTCCAGGCGCAGCGCGACTGCGAGCGCCAGGCGCTGGCCGTGCCGTTCGCCAAGCTTCCTCGTCGCCCGCCACCACCGCCAAGACCCGTGTCCGCGCCCGATGCAGCCCCTGCCAGCGCCGCCCCTGCCCCCATGGTGATGCCCGCCGCGGGGGAGCAGTAATTCCATTTCCACTTCAAAGCGTCAATCAGGCTGGCACCACGGTCATCACCGCGCATGAAAAAGCCCGCGCACGGCGGGCTTTTTCACGGACAACACCTGTATTTCAGGCAGCGCTCAGCCAGTAGCCCGCGTTGAATGGGCTGCTCATGCGCAGCGCCAGCGGGGAGATGTCCACCAGTTTGTCGGTCGGCATCTTCTCGCCGTTGCTCAGCTCGATGCTGTCGGCGGGCGGGGGTTCGCCCTGGGCCTCGTTCGCCCGTTCTGCTTGGCCGGCTGGTGCAGAACGGGCTACCGAAAAGAATAGAAACACCTGAACGGTATCTTGCGATCGTTCCAGTAGTCGGCGGCGTCGCGGAAGATGTCGAGCAGTTGCTCGCGCGCTTCCTTGTCGAACTTGGCCGTGGCGGGAATCTGCTCCAGCACGACGATGAAGCCGGGCTGCGGGCCGCTCTTGTGCAGCGGATCGGTCATGCAGTCGTACAGTGCGTCGAAGTTCTTGCCGAAGTGCGCCGGAAAGGTGAACTGCGCCGCGATCATGTCGAGCACGTCCTGCTTGGTCTGGGCGCTGGCCAGATTGGCGTACAGGAAGTGCTGGCCAAGCTGGGCCGCCGCATCCTGCAAGTCATGCACATGGAAGGCGCGAATCGATTGCACGATGTTGGTGCGCACGCCCTTGAGGGGCGTTTCCTGGGGCGGGCGTTGGGACTGATCCATCTCCGCTGCTTTCTCTGAAGTCAATAACCGGTCATCGCCCGGCGTCATCGCCGGAGCGGGTTGAAATTGTTCGAAGGCCTTCATGGGACGATCTTCCTGAAGCTTGAGTAGTGATCGCTCGTGTACCAGCAGTCATCGGGTGCCGTTCGGCGCTTGCCGCCGCAGACGATGCGTCTGGCGCCACGGCTTCGTATTCCGGGGGTATCGACGGTGTATTCACGGTAATAACCGCGTCGCTCGCGCGGCAACAGGCGCTCCCGGTTGCCAAACACCGAACCATCCTTGCCGTGGGGAAACGGGCCGCCTTGCAGAATCAGACTGTATGTCCGCTGGCCCTGCTTGGGAAGGTCCGCAACCGCCACCGTGGGTTCGGCGGAGTCCCAAGGCAAACCACGTGCGTGGGCCGACCCCGCCATGGGGAGGGCGACCACCAGCATCGAAGCTGCCAAAAGAACCCGAGTCGACCGGACAGCACGCGATGCCGCTGTTCGCAACATGAAACACACCTTTCGGAAACCCTCGGGTTAACCCGAAAATTTCAAGGCGCAAGTGTGACGCAAGGGCCACGAAAAAGCAAGCGTTTGCCTAAAATTCAGGCAGCTCAAATAGGGGCATGAGCGCACTCCGGCAAACGCTTACCGGCTCTCCGCCGCTGGCGTGTTGGCGTCGGCGACTGCCAGCGCCGTCATGTTCACGATGCGCCGCACGGTGGTGCTGGCGGTGAGGATATGCACCGGCCGCGCCGCGCCCAGCAGGATGGGGCCGATGGCGATGTTGCCGCCGGCGGCCACCTTGAGCAGGTTGTAGGAGATGTTGGCGGCGTCGATGTCCGGCAGCACCAGCAAGGTGGCATCGCCCTGCAGCGGGCTGTCGGGCATCAGCGCGCGGCGTTGCGCGGCGTCCAGCGCCACGTCGCCGTGCATTTCGCCGTCCACCTCCAGCCAGGGCGCCCGCGCTTGCACCAGGGCCAGCGCCTCGCGCATCTTGACGGCGCTGGGCTGGTTGGACGAGCCGAAGTTGGAGTGCGACAGCAGCGCCGCCTTGGGCTTGAAGCCGAAGCGCAGCATCTCCTCGGCGGCCATGATGGTGATTTCCGCCAATTGTTCGGCGCTGGGGTCGGGGTTGATGTGCGTGTCGACCATGAAGATCTGGCGGCCCGGCAGCATCAGCCCGTTCATGGCGGCGTAGGTGCGGGCGCCCGGCTTCTTGCCGATGACCTGGTCGATGTAGGTCAGGTGCATGGCGTTGGTGCCCCAGGTGCCGCAGATCAGGCCGTCCACATCGCCCGAGCGCAGCAGCATGCAGCCGATCAGCGACAGGCGCCGCCGCATTTCGATCTTGGCCAGGGGCAAGGTGATGCCCTTGCGCTTGGTGAGCTCGTAGTAGGTCTGCCAGAAGCCCCGGTAGCGCTCATCGTTCTCGACGTTGACCACGTCGTAGTCCACGCCTTCCTGCAGGCGCAGGCCGAATTTCTGAATGCGCTGGGCAATGATGGCGGGCCGCCCGATCAGCGTGGGGCGGGCGATGCCCTCGTCAATCACGATTTGCGCGGCGCGCAGCACGCGCTCTTCCTCGCCCTCGGCGTAGGCCACGCGTTTTTTCTCGGCGCGGCGGGCGGCGTCGATGATGGGCTTCATCGTCGTGCCCGAGGCATAGACGAAGGTTTGCAGCTTGTCGCGGTAGTCGTCCAGATCGGCGATGGGGCGCTGCGCCACGCCGCTGTCCGCGGCGGCCTGGGCCACGGCGGGCGCGATCTTCATCATCAGGCGCGGGTCGAACGGCTTGGGGATCAGGTATTCCGGCCCGAACGACAGCGAGTGCCCCGCGTAGGCGCGCGCCACCACCTCGCTCTGCTCGGCCTGCGCCAGCTCGGCGATGGCGTGCACGGCGGCGATTTCCATCTCCTTGGTGATCGAGGTCGCGCCGCAGTCCAGCGCGCCGCGGAAGATGTACGGAAAGCACAGGACGTTGTTGACCTGGTTGGGGTAGTCGGTGCGGCCGGTGGCGATCAGCGCGTCATCGCGCACGGCCTTCACGTCTTCCGGCAGGATTTCGGGGTTGGGGTTGGCCAGCGCCAGCACCAGCGGGCGCGGCGCCATGCGCGCCACCATGTCGGGCTTCAGCACGCCGCCGGCCGACAGGCCCAGGAAGATGTCGGCATCGTCGATCACTTCGGCCAGCGTGCGCTTGTCGGTGGCTTGTGCGTACACGGCCTTGTCGGGGTCCATCAGCTCGGTGCGGCCTTCGTAGACCAGGCCCTTGATATCGGTCACCCACACATTTTTCAGCGGCACGCCCAGCTTGACCAGCAGGCCGGTGCAGGCCAGCGCCGCCGCGCCCGCGCCGCTGACGACGAGCTTGACTTGGTCGATCTTCTTGCCCACCACCTTCAGGCCGTTGACCACCGCCGCGCCCACCACGATGGCGGTGCCGTGCTGGTCGTCGTGGAAAACGGGAATCTTCATGCGCTCGCGCAGCTTGCGTTCGACGACGAAGCACTCGGGCGCCTTGATGTCCTCCAGGTTGATGCCACCAAAGGTGGGCTCCAGCGCGGCAATGATCTCGACCAGCTTGTCGGGGTCTTTCTCGTCGATCTCGATGTCGAACACGTCGATGCCCGAGAACTTCTTGAACAGCACCGCCTTGCCTTCCATCACCGGCTTGCCGGCCAGCGGGCCGATGTCGCCAAGGCCCAGCACCGCCGTGCCGTTGGTGATGACGCCGATCAGGTTGCCGCGCGCGGTGTAGCGGAAGGCGGCGGCCGGGTCCTTGACGATCTCCTCGCACGGCGCGGCCACGCCGGGCGAATAGGCCAGCGCCAACTCGTGCTGGTTGACCAGCTGCTTGGTGGCCGCGACAGCGATCTTGCCTGGCACCGGGTGCTCGTGATAGTCCAGCGCGGCGCAGCGCAACTCGGCACGTTTTTCTTCGCTGGATACGTGCAGGTTCGGGATCATGGGTTGTCTCCTGGCAACGGCACGGGCCGCGCCGTTTCAGGGTGTGGGCTGGGTGTGACCGGGCATTGTAGGCAGCGCCCTAAGCCCCCTGCGTTGCGCCGTCCAAAGGCAAGGGCGAGGACGAGGACGAGGGCTCCGACCGCGCCCAGGCCTTTTCGTGGAAGAAGAAGGCCACGGCCTGCACCGTGGGCTCCAGCAGGCTCAGGGTCAGGGCCATGAGCAGGCTGCCGGTCACGGCGTAGCCAACCAGCGCCGCCACGCTGATGTGCATGACGTAGTAGCTGGCCGTCTTCTGCAGGGTGCGGCGGTTGCGGCGAATGAATTGGGCCATGAGAGCCTCCTTGAAATAGAGATATAAATGATATCCATTCTCATTTACAAAGCCAATCGAGAGGCTCTAAAGCCGCGATAGCCAAGCGATATCGCCGTGCGGCAGGCGCTGGACGTGCCTTGAACGGTCACTGGCCGGGCGTATCATTCAGCACACTTTTCATGCTCGGAGGGCGGGTCATGGCGCTGATGGACTTCATCAAGAAACAATTCATCGACGTCCTGCAATGGACGGAAGACGGCGACGGCGTGCTGGCCTGGCGCTACCCGATGGCGGACATGGAAATCCAGACCGGCGCCGCGCTGGTGGTGCGCGAATCGCAGATGGCGATGTTCGTCAACGAAGGGCAGGTGGCGGACGTGTTCGGCCCCGGCACCTACAAGCTGACCACGCAGACGCTGCCCATCCTGACCAACCTGAAGAACTGGGACAAGCTGTTCGAGTCGCCCTTCAAGAGCGACGTGTACTTCTTCAGCACGCGCCAGCAGGTGGACCAGAAGTGGGGCACGCCGCAGCCCATCACCGTGCGCGACGCCGAATTCGGGGCGGTGCGCCTGCGCGCCTTCGGCAACTATGCCTGGCGCGTGGTGGATCCGAAGAAGTTCCACACCGAAATCTCCGGCACGCGCGACACCTACACCGTGGCCGACATCGACGGCCAGTTGCGCGGGCTGATCATGCAGCACATCGCCACCGGCATCGCGCAAAGCAAGATTCCGTTCCTCGACCTGGCGGCCAACCAGTTGATGTTCGCGCAGGCGCTGGGCCAGGCGCTGAGCCCGACCATGGAGGCCTACGGCCTCAAGCTGGAGGCGATGACGGTGCAAAGCATCAGCCTGCCGGAAGAGCTGCAGAAAATCCTCGACCAGAAGATCGGCATGGGCATGGTCGGCGGCGACATGGGCAAGTTCATGCAGTACCAGACCGCCCAGGCGATTCCCAAGATGGCCGAGGGCGTGGGCGCCGGTGGCGACGCGGGCGGACTGGCGGGCGCCGGCCTGGGTATGGGCGCGGGCGTGGCGATGGGCCAGATCCTGGCGCAGAACATGCAGTCGGCCCTGCAAAGCACGGCCCCGGCGGCTGGCGCGGCGGCGGCTCCGGTGGGCGTGAAGCCCGAGGACGTGATGGCCACGCTGGAGAAGCTGGGCGAGCTCAAGTCCAAGGGCATCCTGACCGAGGAAGAGTTCAACGCCAAGAAGGCGGAGCTGCTCAAGAAGCTGGTCTGACGCCCCCATCCCGACCTGGCATGCAAGGCGTGGCGGCATCACAATACTATGCATTCAATAGCGGACGCGGCATGCTGCCAAGGGGTTGGCGGCCGATTTTCCTTGATGCGCCACCGATTGACCGGTTGCCGCCGGCATGACTGAGCCGGGCGCCACCCAGCGCTTCTACCGCGCGCCCTGTCCCGCCTGCGGCGCGCCGGTGGAGTTCAGGAGCGCGCAGTCCACCCACGCCGTCTGCGCCTATTGCCAGAGCACGGTGGTGCGCGATGGCGAGGCCTTGAAGCGCATCGGCAAGATGGCCGAGCTGTTCGATGACCACGGCCTGTTGCAGCTGGGCGCGTCGGGCCGCATCGACGGCCAGGGCTTTCAGCTGGTTGGCCGGCTGCAATACCGCTACGACGAAGGCACCTGGAACGAATGGCATGCACTGCTGGCCGATGGCGCCGGCGCCTGGCTGAGCGAGGACAACGGCGCCTACGTGTTCAGCCGCCCGGTCGATGCGCCGGCGCGCGCGGTGCCCGCGGCCGAGCGCTTTCGCGTGGGCGCCACCACGGCGCTGAACGGCCAGCAATACGCCGTCACGTCGAACGTCACCGCCACGCTGATCGCGGCACAGGGCGAGCTGCCCCGGCTGCCCCCGCTGGGCCAGCCGTTCGCCGTCGTCGAGCTGCGCACGCAAGGCGGCGACGCGTCGGCGCAGCGCGTGTTCTCGGTCGATTACGGCAGCGAGCCGCCCACGCTGTCGGAAGGGCGCGCCGTCGAGCTGGCCGCGCTGGCCATGAGCGGGCTGAAGGCCGAATCAGGCCAGGAAAGCCGGGGCCGCCAGTTCGCCTGCCCCCATTGCGGCTCGCCGGTGGCCCCCAAGCTGGACAGCACGAAAAGCATCACCTGCCCGCAGTGCAACAGCCTGATCGACATGAGCGCCGGCATCGGCGGCGAACTGGCCCACGCCGTGCAGGACGAGCCAGTACGGCCGCTGATCCCGCTGGGCACCGTGGGCATGCTGGAGGGCGTGTCGTGGCAGGTGGTGGGCTTTCAGCACCGGCTGGGCCAGTCGCCCGGCGACGACGAAAGCTTCGGCTGGCAGGAATACCTGCTCTACAACGCGCAGAAGGGCTTCAGCTTTCTGGTCGATGCCGAAGACGGCTGGAGCTTCGTGCGCCCGCTCACCGGCGCGCCACGGCTCAGCTCCGGGGATCGGCGCGCCGAATACGACCAGGCCAGTTACACCCAGCAATGGGCCTACCGCGCCGAAACCAGCTACGCGCTGGGCGAGTTCTATTGGCAGGTGCGGCGCGGCCAGGTGACGCACAATCGCGACTACGCGACCGGCGACAGGCTGCTTTCCAGCGAGCAGAGCGGCAGCGAGATCACCTGGTCGGGCGGCCGCAAGATCGCCGCGCAAGCGGTGGCCAGCGCCTTCAGGCTGGCCGGCAAGAAAGACCTGTTCCAGCGCGCCGACGCACAGCCTTTCAGCGCCGCGCCGTCGGTCAGCATTGGCACGGTCATCATCGTCCTGGTGGTCATCCTGATACTGCTGTCGCTGATGTCGCGCTGCTCCTTCCAGGTCACCGGTGGCGGTGGCCGCACCACGGGCGGCTCGTTCGGCGGCTACAGCTCGGGCGGCGGACACAAATGATCAAACACCCCAATTCACGTGCAGGAGGCTCTCATGGACATTGAATGGTTGCGGCCGGCCGCGTTCGTCGGCTCCGTCGTCTACGCCTTGGTCGGCGTGCTGATCTTTTGGCTGTGCTTCATCATCATCGACAAGATCACGCCCTACGACCTGTGGGCCGAGATCGTGGAAAAGAACAACCGCGCGCTGGCCCTGGTGGTGGCCGCCATGTGCCTGGGCATCTCCATCATCGTGGCGGCGGCCATTCACGGATGAAGCGGATGCGCATTCAGCCGCCCACGGGCACGGGCACTGGCACTGCGTGCATGGCCCTCGCACTGACCCTGGCCGCCACCGCGCACGCGCGGACACCAGAGCCATGGGCCGAAGGCGAGGGGCTGCTGACCGCCGGCGACGCACCCGCGGCCTGCCGGGTGCTGACGGCGCTTGAGCCCCAAATGGCCGGCGATCCGGCGTTCGACCACCTTCTGGCCCGCGCCGCCATGGCCTGCGGCGATCCGCAGCGCGCCGTGTATGCGCTGCGCCGGCTGGTGGTGGTGCAGCCGCGCGATGCCAGCTACTGGCAGCAACTGGCCGCCGCCGCCACGGCCGCGGGCGACCAACGCGGCGCGCAGGAGGCAAGGCAGCGCGCCCATGCCCTGCAGGCCGAGGCGCCCGTGCCGCAGGCGTCGGCCCACGCCACCGACGCGGAAGGCCCGGCGCGCAGCGGCTGGGCGTACGTGGAAGCCGCGCTGGGTCACGACAGCAACGTCAACAGCGCCACCCGCCTGACGGGCGTGGTGGTGCCTGCCTACGGTTACGACGTGCTGCCCCTGGCGCCCGACGGCGTGCGTCGTGGCGATGCCTTCGCCATGCTGGGCGCGGGCGCGGGAGGACACAGGCGCCTGCAAGGGCCGTGGTTTGCCTACGGATCGCTGCAAGGCAGTACCAGCCTGCACGCCAGCCACCACAACTTCGACAGCAGCTGGCTGGCGGCCCAGGGCGGACTGGCATGGCAGACGGGCAACCACACCGTGAGCGCCGGCCTGCATGGCGAGCGCCATGGCATGGGCGGCCCGCTGGGCACGCAGGCGCTGCGCAGCACACCGGGCCTGATGCTGCAATGGCGCCTGGCCTTGAGCGGTGACAAGGCGCTGACCCTGTCCGTGAAGCAGGCCTGGGTACGCGAGTCCACGGTGGAGCGGCACGACGTGCGCCGCACCATCGTGGGCGGTACTTTTGTGCACGAAGCGCCTTTCAATGGCGTCAAGTGGTTGACAAGTGCCTGGTGGCTGCGCGATCTTCCATCGGAAAGCACCATGACCCACTTGGCCCGCGAGGGCGCCGGTATTCGCCTGGGGCTGGAGCAAGTAGGCCAGTCCGTGGGCTGGTATGGCTGGGTGCAGCATCAGCGGCACCGTCATCAGGCGCGGGATCCATTGTTTCTGGAGCGTCGGCGCGACCAGGCCACTGACTTGACCATCGGCCTGAAGCTGGCACTGGGGTCCGACTGGTCGCTGCGGCCGCAGATCAGCTGGACCAACGCCCGCTCGAACATTGCGCTGTACAGCTATCGCCGCGCCCGGTTTCAGATCACCGCACGCAGGGAGTTCTAATTCATGTCATCACACACCAAGCACCCACGCCACCATCGTCTGCTCCGGCAAGGCACCGCGCTGGCACTGGGGTGGGCACTGGCGGCGTCGGTTGGCACGCAGCAGCCCGCCGGAGCACCCGTGGACGGACGCGCGGGCGTCTTCCTGTTCGCTAACGGCCCCGTCACGGTACGGGCTGGCGGCATGGCCAACGCCGTCGTGCGCGGCACCGTCGTGCACGAGGGCGACGTGGTGGAAACCGGCCCCGGTGGCCGCGCCCAGTTGCGCATGGTCGATGGCGCCATGATCGACCTGGAGCCCGGCAGCACGCTGCGCCTGGCCGAATACCAGTTGGCGGCGCAGCCCAAGGATCACCGCAGTCTGATGGAGCTGGTGCGGGGCGGCTTGCGCACACTCACCGGCGTGATCGGCCAGCAGAACCAGGCCGGTTACGAGCTGCGCGTGCGCACCGTCACCATCGGAGTGCGCGGCACCGAATACCGCGCTGAACTGCAAGACGAACAGGTATCGCTGGACGTGCTGCAAGGTCGTGTCGCCCTGTGCAACCCGGCCGGCTGCGTGGACCTGGCGCGAGGTGAATCGGGCAGCGCGCCCGTCAAGGGAGCAGCGCCCGTGCGCACCGCGGCGGCCACCGTGCCGGGCGGCGCGGCAGCGCAAGCCGCGGCGGCGATTGCCGGGTCCGGGCATGGCGTCACACTGCCCACCGCGCCCGGCTCCGTGTCAGCGGGAAATGGCGGCGCACCCTTCCCGCAAGTGGCGATAGGCGGCCAACCCATGCCCGTGACAGCCTTGCCGGCTGCTCCTGCAACACCCGCGACACCCGCAACACCTGCTCCACCTGCAAC